>DAOUDD010000177.1:0-4261 GCA_034431765.1 Ktedonobacteraceae bacterium
GGATCTGGTGGTGATCAGGACATCGGTTGAGTTGTCTCAAAACCGTTCGTTTCCTGAGAAACAATGTGGAGGGAACAGCACATTGGAAACTTGCTCAAGACGTTATGAACATATGTGATTCGCTTTCTTTGGACGAAAATGAGATAATATCTTCGGTTCATTAAGCTTAAGAAAGCTTTTGAATGCTCGTTTTTCCCCATTTTCGTCTAAGAGATATAAATCACATATGTATACAAGGTAGTGATTAGGTTTCGCACATTGCCTCTCGGGAAACGTGGCCTGGTTCTGGCTCAACGACAGAAATGGGATGTTTCTCACTTCTGTCGCCTGGCTATGCTGTTCACAAGGTAGTGTTGATGAGGACGCGGTGCTTGACTGCTGGCACTGCTTTGGCAACGCGCAGTTGTGTGCGGAAAGCTAGCTGTTGCAACCAAGTATCTGGACGCTAGAAGTTCTTCTGGCGTCCTTTACTGCCCCATACGCGTTGGCATAACAGTGATCTGCTGCAAATTCACATGGCGAGGCAGAGCCGTCGTAAAGGCAATGACCTCAGCAACATCTTCGGGCCGGAGCAACTCTATGGTCTTTTGCACACCTGCAAACCAGGCATTCGCGCCCGGATCTGTAAAATGGCTTTGTAACTCGGTGGTAGTGACTCCTGGCTCGATCATGGAGACGCGGATATCTTTCGGGCCCAGTTCAAGACGTAAATGACGTGTGAGATGGCTGATGAAGGCTTTCGTCGCTGAATAGACAGCGAAATTTTGGTAGAGATACTGCGCTGCAATAGAGGAGAGGTTTATCAGATCTGTTGTACGGCCTGCTTCAGACGCTGCGATCAGCTGTCGTACAAACGCTTCAATGATATGCATCGCCCCGGAAACATTCAGATCGATCTGCTGTTGCCACTGCTCTGTACGCAGTTCGCTGATGGGAGCGGGCAACATGATGCCTGCATTGTTTACCACGAGATCAACTGTCCCCCATTGCTCAGTTATCTGTCGAGCTGCGGCTTCGATGGATTGCTCACTGGTCACATCAGTTGCCAGAGCCAGTGCAGTACCACCAGTGGCAGTAATCTTAACAATCAGATCATCCAGACGCTCTTTGCGTCTGGCAAGGAGGGCTACTTTGGCACCACGTGCTGCCAGTACTTGAGCGGTGGCAGCACCGATGCCACTTGATGCACCGGTCACGACAGCAATACGATCAGCTAATGGCAATTGAGATTGGATAGTAGACATACGTGAAACTCCTTGGAAAGTTGGGCAACAGCGGTATCCGTTGTTGCTTTCGCATTGTTGAAGAAGATGTCCGCAGAGAAGAACATCTCTCGAGAGCGGCCAATACCCTAGCGAAAGTCTTTCAGTCGCAGGACGGGTTGACCATCCATCCTGTTGTACCACTGACACATTTTAGGGAAAACTGGCAGAAGACACTCAGGATGTGGTGGCATCGCATGGGCTTACCGATATCGAGCTACTCAATCCATATTGGCGCGTGCGGGATGGTCTTGTTCTGCTCGTAGTCGTGGTTGAGCCACAACTTCGCGCCCTGAGCCCTTGTGATTGCATCGACTTTGTCCATCGACTGCTTCGTCTGCTCCTTGTTTGCGTTCATGTAGGGGATACGACGGCAAGAGAAGTTGCTCCAGAAGTGCGCCACGTCGCCGCCCAGCAGGACCGGACCGTATTTTGGCAGGCGTACCAGCATCGACTGGTGTCCCGGCGTATGGCCCGGTGTGCCATAGATGATGACAGAACCATCGCCAAAGACGTCGTACTCGTCGCCAGTGATGACAACCAGGTGGTCTTTCATCGTCTCATAGAGATCAGGGATGAACCCATACTTCTCATACTCTGGCCCGAACATCGCATGGTACTCGGCCCCCTGGATGTACCATCTCGCCCTTGAGAAATAGCGACAGTTGCCGACATGATCAAAGTGCGCATGGGAGAATGCGAGATGCGATACCTCCTCCAGCTTCACGCCAATCTCCTCGAACTGTGACGCGAGCGTCCTGGTGACGATGCCGCGCACGTCATGCATGACCACCTTGCCGCCTGGTATGTTGATTAAGTCGTCCTGAAGACCTGTGTCCCATAACATCCAATCATTACCATGCTTGATGAGGTAAGCATTGTTGCTAAAGACCGCAGGCTTTCCCTCGTCCACACCAGGCGACCAGTGTGAGATGTCTGTGACGTGGGCCTCGCCACCGTTCAAGACAACCATACGGTCTACCGTCACTGGCTTCTCTTCACGACTCATAGCAAAAATCTTCTCCTTTGACACACTTCTTTAAGTATCCAGAAAGTATCTCAATCAACTCCACTCCTGCCATGTTTCTGAAAAGGGGGAACGAGCATGTTTTTGCAACATCACATGGAAGCTGTGCGAGTTGCATCAGCGTCAAGAATGCATGGTCAGGTCGAAAAGAGATCGATGTTGCACACTTCAACGGGTTCTCTTTTTTATCATAGTAAAACAACAGTTACTATGGTAAAATGAGCATACCATATGTTGTGCCAATAGTCAAGAATATTTTTTACTATAGTGAAAAGTTTCGTGATCTGAACGCGTGGACGAAAAGAGATTGGTGTTGATCCATCGAAAATTGCTTTTGCTGAAGCAAAAGCAAAGACTACTATAGTAAAATGCCCATAACACAAGGTGTCCTGTTAGTCAAAAAGGGGTTTTTACTATGATGGAAGTTTCAGAAGCCGAACGCATCGGAGAACGTATTCGCGCTCTTCGCCAGCAGCAGAGGATGTCTCTCAATATCCTCTCTCAACAATCCGGAGTGAGTCTCTCCATGATTTCTTTGGTGGAGCGTGGTGAAAAGCAACCCACACTGGTCGTTGCCGCAAAGATTGCTCAAGCCTTAGGAACGACCCTTTCCGAATTACTTCGTGATGCGACAGAGCAACCGCAACGTGTTTTTGTACAGCACCGTTCTCAGCAGGCAGTCTTTATTGACCCGACTACTGCAATAGAACGTCGTCTTCTTTCACCCCCATTTAAAGGACGTACTATTGAAATTATTCAACATTGCATTCCTCCCAACCAATCCTCCGGTGATCTTCCTGCATATAAAGAAGGAACGGAGAAATATGTCGTGCTCGAACAAGGGCAGTTACAAATTGCGCTCTTGGGGCATGAATCTGAGGTTCTCTTTCTTGAGGTAGGTGATTGTGCCTATTTTGAAGCAGACCGCCCTCATCGTTTCGAGAACCGGGGAAGTGAACTGTGCCGCTATACTCTAGTGATTGTTTTTTCTGGCGATCGCGGATAGATGCTCTCCTGATGATTAACAAAGCAAGACGTTGCAGAAACGAAACCATCTTGTCGTCAGAGCACGCCTTTTCTTTTCGAGGCTTCATCACAGTGTGGGTTACTATCCACCTGGACAGTAATCTCGATTGATCTTGACATGGCAAGAGTTTTCCAATTGGCATGTTTCATGCCTCTCGAAATCGGCCGTTTTCTGGCACACTTCCCCAACCCTATGCCCACAGACACTACACGGATGCTTGACCTGTGCCAAAACTTATGGCAAAATCAACGCGTCAAAACCTTGGCTCTCTCATGAGTAAACGACACAAAAGGTAGAGATACTATGAAAATTGGCTACATCCGTGTCTCGAAATAGGAACAAAACGAGGCACTCCAAAAAGATGCTTTGAAAGAAGCTGGCTGTGAGAAGGACTTCAGCGATAAAATAACTGGATCGAAGTTTGAGCGGAAGGGCTTAGAGGAGCTTCTCGCGTTTGTGCGGGCAGGTGATACCGTGATTGTGTGGAAGCTTGACCGCCTGGGGCGCTCGCTCAAAGATCTCATCGAAACGCTCAACCTCCTCAAAGATCGAAGCGTGGATTTTATCAGCCTCACCGAGAAGATCGACACCACGACTCCCGGAGGCAAGCTCATCTTCCATCTCATGGGAGCCTTAGCCGAGAGTGTAAAAATTTCCCATACGCTGCACGACCTGCTGCATACGTTCTCGCAGATGTGGAGGGCTGATAAGCTCAGCCTGATCTCCATATCTGAGAATTTGCTGGATAATGCGCCATTCATTATAAGCGGTGGCTCGGACGCGGACGCGCCCTCGTTCCCGTCCACGATCATCCAGATAGGTCTCCTCATCCTCAATGGTTTGTGTTAACCAACGCTGACTCAGGCCACGCTTCGCAATATCTCGATCAATCCAGAAGCAGAACTCAATCGGGCGGCGTCGCCGTTCGACATCAATAATGTTCGG
>DAOUDD010000178.1:0-7736 GCA_034431765.1 Ktedonobacteraceae bacterium
GCTGAGATGGGCGTCAACCTGCGCACAACCTCCGGTCCGGCAATTGAGCATGCTGGCGACCTGGCATCAATTCTCACCGGTCTCCAAGAGGGCGAAGTGCTGTTCATTGATGAGATTCACCGCATGGCACGTGCGGTGGAGGAGCGGCTCTACTCAGCGATGGAAGATTTCGCACTTGATGTGATGATCGGAAAAGGACCGAGCGCGAAGTCATTACGCCTCTCGTTGCCCCCCTTTACAGTTGTTGGAGCAACCACTCGTGTGGGTTCACTAACAGCGCCCCTGCGTGACCGCTTCGGCGAGATTTATCGTATGGAGTACTATAGTCTCGAATCGCTGCAGCAGATTGTGCGCCGTTCCGCACAGATTCTTAAAGTGCCTGCCGAAGAACCAGGGATCGTCGAAATTGCCAGTCGTGCGCGTGGCACACCACGTATTGTGAACCGGCTGCTGAAGCGTGTTCGAGACTATGCGCAGGTACGAGCGCAGGGTAAAATTACAAAACAGGTCGCGCAGGAAGCTCTGGATGCTATGGAGATAGACGAGATCGGGCTGGATCAGACCGACCGCAACATGTTGCTGACCATCATTCAGAAGTTTCAGGGTGGTCCTGTCGGACTGGATACGCTTGCGGCAAGTACAAGCGAGGATCGCGATACCATCGAAGATGTCTACGAACCATACCTGCTGCAACTGGGATTTATTGCCAGAACACCACGTGGCCGCGTCGCAATGCGTGCCGCGTACCAACATCTTAAGCTGCCAGTGCCGGGTGGAGAAAGTGGACCAACGCTTTGGAACTCGACCACACCTTAGAAATTGATAATTCGAGTACAATCGATAGAAATCTCTCTTTGAATGATTTCGATTATGTTTTACCGAACGAATTGATCGCGCAGACTCCGTTGGAGCCGCGCGACTCTTCGCGTCTGCTAGTCGTCCAACGAGCTTCCGACGCTCTCACACATCGTCATTTTTACGATATAGGAGACTATCTGCGTCCCGGTGACCTGTTGATCGCGAACCAGAGCCGCGTCATTCCTGCACGTCTGCTCGGCAGGCGTACGGAGACTGGAGGAGCGGTCGAGGTGCTGCTGCTGGTGCAGCGCACAGATTTGGGCCATGACTATTGGGAGGCGCTGGTACGTCCGGGGCGTCGCCTGCGTGAGGGAGCGCTGATCGAGTTCACTGATGCAGAACAGCAGGTACGCCTGGTGGGAGAGATTCAGCAACGGACGGAGGCGGGAGGACGGATCGTCCATTTCTCGCTCCCCGTCCCTGAACGAGACAATCGCGTAGAGGGAGACGATCCGTATGCATTGCTAACGGTGCGGCAACGCATTGATGAGCTTGGCCGCATGCCGTTACCGCCATATATTCACCAGAGGCTTGATGATCCTGAGCGCTATCAAACGGTATATGCGCGTATTCAGGGATCGGCTGCCGCTCCTACTGCCGGGCTGCACTTCACAGAACGCCTGTTAGCGCAGTTGCGTGAGAAGGGGGTGCGGGTTGGCTTTGTGACCTTGCATGTGGGGCTGGATACGTTTCGACCAGTGGAGCACGAGCATGTAGCCGAGCATAAGATGCATAGCGAGGAGATTGAGCTGGATAGTGCTACTGCTGAGTTGATAACCTCCACACGGCAAGCCGGTGGACGTATCGTTGCTGTTGGCACAACTTCAGTACGCGTCCTGGAAAGTGTGGCGAGCCTGTTTGATGGGGAGATTCGCGCCTATCAGGGTCGGACGCGGCTCTTTATCACGCCGGGGTATCAGTTCAAAGTTGTGGATGCAATGATTACAAATTTTCACCTGCCACGTTCAACACTGCTTCTGCTTGTCAGTGCCTTCACCGGGAAGGCACTGATGGAGCGTGTGTATGCGGAGGCAATCGAGCAAAAGTATCGTTTCTTCAGCTTTGGTGACGCGATGCTACTGCTGTAAGGGAAGACTCTACGCGTGGCCCGCGACGTAGCCGTGATTCTGGGCCTCCTGTTCGGAGACAAAGTAGACCAGTTCTACTGAGTCATTGTCGGGCATCTGGATCTGATCACGCAGTGTCTCAACCGGGTAGTAGCGCTTTGTATCGAGTACACCGATGAAGCTTGCATCAATTGGAACACGTGATACGCCCGTTAGATCGACAATTTCAACTGCGGGAGTTCCGCTAGTATCGAAGGAAGCAGTTCCCTCTACTGATGTGAAAGCATGCTCTATCTGTGTCGCCTGACCTGCTGAGATCGTCTCGCCTGCCTTTGTTGGGATTGTGGCATATGCCATCTCTGTAGCAGAGTATGTGAGCTGAATCGGCTGCTCGTTCTCCTCCTCAATGCGCTGCATACGCCGTCGGATCAAGCGGAAGGTGATGATACCCGCGCTGGCAAGACCTAAGCCGAAGCCGAGCGCAATCCAGAAATTTCTGTTTGGCCTTGTTGGAACATGAGTAAGTGCACGTCCACGCTCCTTTACAGTTTCGAGGAACTGTTCAGAACGTGAAGTTACCGTTTGTACAAATGGTTTAAGAGCATTCTGCCCTTTCTTCTCTGCTTTATATTGTGAAAGTGACGATTGTGTATCAATTGTAGCCGGACCCTTCACTTCCACCTCTACGGTCGTGGTTTTAGGCATCTGATTTCCTCCTGGTACTACCTATCTGATGAGAGGTATAGTAACTCTGCAGAACACTAGTTTAAGGTTCCTTCTGTTACACGCATATACCAGGGAGATATGTTTCAGTATGACGAGGTAAAATGAAATGTGTTTGACCAGATAATGAGAGATTTCGTTAGAGATCCTCTGTAGCACCTTCACTGAGTTGTAGGACAAGGCGACAGAAATGGAGCATTGCTGATGCAGACTCTAAATAGGCTTCATCTCCGCTTGTATACTGTGAGGAGGGAACACGACGACGGAGGGCCTGCAATACAACCATCACATCTTCTTTGAGGGAGGGATCAAGCTTACCGCGCTGCATTAAAAGCACAACCTGGCGAACAATAGAATCGACTTCGTGACGCATCATATCGAGATCGTTGGCCCAGATTTCTTCATCTCCATCGAACTCGTCTATTTCATCTTCCCATTGGAGAGCATCGGGAATTTGCTCATGTCGCTCGTGTTGCTCACGCCGTTTTACATCGCTACGCAACGGTTTGCGAGTTTTCTGGAGATGCGCCTTTGGTTCTTCTTGCTTGACTCCTAGCTCGTGCAGCAGTACAGCCAGTTCTTCTTCCCAGCCCGCCATAGAGCACCTCCTTGTGAAACAAACCGTGACAGTGATCCAAGGCCAACGTTTACGATCTGTTTCGTACGTGGAAGTTTGCCACAGATCCCCCTGTTGCACTACCCCGTTTCACAGATCTCACCCGAAGTGTAACACAGCCTGTTCCCCTTGTAAATGGCCCGAATGGTTAGAGAGACAGGACCTCTCAGTTTTTGTCATGCGCGCGTGACAAAAACTGAGAGGTCCTGTGGTTACATATAGGACGATCTTTGAGCCTAAAACGGTAGCAGTTTTGCTGGCAGGTGTGGCAAGACCGGAATGATACTGGCGATGATCAAGCCCGCTATGAGGAAAAGGGTAAACCAGACTGCGAGCTTGAGCGTCTGACGTACGATCAGGTCAAAACCGGCAGGTGCGCCGGAACGGACTATGCCAGAGAGGGCGACAACGAGCATAGGCAATGTCCAGAGCACAAGGAGAACCTGGTGCGGTGCTCCCTTTGGGACACCTCGCAATATGACAATGACGTAAGCGGCGAGCATCAGCACAACGTAAAGAACACGGCTCAGTGGCAGACCAAGCAGTGTTGCCAGTGTAGTTTTGTGCGCCTGTGCGTCGCCTTCGATATCGCGCATGTTATTGGTATGAATGATCGCTGCTGCTAACAATCCTGATGGGATACTGTAGAGAAAGAGTGTTGAAGGGAAATGCTCTCCCCTCTGTACAATGTAGGAGCCGATAGTGAGGAGAGGACCAAAGACGGTGAAGCCCACAACCTCACCGAGTGCGATAGACGAAAGTGCGCGGGAGGTGGCACTGTAAAAATATGCACTTAAAGCGACGAGCAGACCAAATAGGAGGACGAGGCTCCCATGCCCGATGACGACGATAAGACCGACGACAGTTCCAAGACCCAGGCACGTTAGCCCGGTATAGAGCACCCTGGTTGGTTTGATATAACCCTGCTGGATAAGGCCACCAGGTCCGAGCGAGTTACCGGTATCGATGCCGCGCACGTAATCGTGGTAGTCGTTTACCAGGTTGGCTCCGAACTGCAGCAGCACAGTAGCGAGCAGGGAACCCAGGAGGTGTGTCAGGTGGAAGCTGCCGAACGGGTTTTTCGGCGTGAGCGTCTGTATCCAGGCAAAAGCTGTACCGAGCAAAATTGGCAACACTGCTAGCCAGAGATAGCGAGGACGCATGCCATCCAGCCAGACCTGTATCCACTCACCTGTGCTGCGACGATATTCAGAAGGATGGGCAACCAGTGGAGTTGGAACGCTCACAGCCTGAGTCGAGGCAACGGAATGGACATTAACTTCTGGCTGTAAGGTATGCAGCGTGAGCAACGAATCAAGTGGAACCGTTGGAATCTCTTCAGCCTCAACAGATTCAGCGGGAATAATATGCGCGGCGTTCGTCTGTTTCGAGCGAGTTATCGTGCGGGTTCCGTCACTTTTTGCCGCCGAGGAGGACACAGTTTCTTTACTCTCGGATATAGGCAAGGATTCGACACTTTCGAGCTGGTCGTCTTGTCTCTCTTCTTCAGTACTTTTCAATTCTTCGCTATTCATGCGGCCCTCTCGTAGAGTTTAGTTAAATAGAGTCAAAATACTCCTATGCAATGAGGCTTTTCATACAGTAGACGAGCGTATTATATGAGCAGGCACTTTTAAGGCCATCTTCATTGCAAAAAGTACTACGGCACCTTTTTCTTTTGAATGCAAAGAAGTATTGAGCAATAACAAGAGTCGCACTACGGAATAAAAAGATTCTCACTCAATACAGAAACGTCAAAACGTCCGATCCAGTATACAAAACAAAAAAGGAGAGTACTTTTTCCTGATAGAGATCAATGTACAACTATACTTCCATCTGCTGCTGCTGAAGTTGGACTTGCAAATCGCGCATTGACCGTTGCAGTTGTGCCTGGATAACTGCTGCAGTAAGGTCGCCGCGTGTCTTTTCAAGGATGCCGCGTGTCGCATCGGTAGTACGACGCAACCCGGCTGTAATTGCATCTGGAAAATCTACTGTAATTAGCAGCGCATAGATATCGTCCATTGCTCCGAGGAAGACCTCGCAGTTATCGACATTGCCACGCCGTAACCCGTCTAGCAGATAGCGGCGCAACTCTCCGACGGCTTCGGCAAGCCCATTCAGATAAGCCGCGTAGCCGACGGTGAGTTCATCAGGTGTTGGAAGTGGTTGACTCTGTACCAGAGCAGCGAAGGTGCTTGCTTCCGCAAACTCCTTTTGCGCGTCCTGAACGAACCCGGCGTAGTAGATATCGGGATGATCGTGCAAATCTGTCGCCATCTCCTGTATCAGGGTGGCAGCTTGAGTGCGCAGCTCCATTGCAGTCGCAAACTCCTGGCGATGGGTTGCACGTATGCTATTGGCACAGAAGCGAATGGCACTGCGCGATTTCGGTAGTGCACGTTCGCGTGCAGCATGTTTGAGCGAGAAATACTGGAGAGCCTGTCGGCCTATTGCATCTATTCCATCTGGCATTACAGAGAGTTCCTTTCATCGATATCTAACGTCTGTGAATTCTCTTTTGTTACAAGAGAAGAAAAAGTGGTCAAGAGTTGTTCACCATTGAAAGCACTGCTAGAAAAAGAAGCCCTTCTAAACGGTGCTGGGAAAATTGCTTCTAACCACTCACACATAGAGTTAGCTCTAGAGAGAGTGTACCATACAGGGGAATATTTGTTTAGCAAGCATACATGCGGAAAAGAGAAAACTCTGGGAGCAATGCAAAAGAGGAGCACGCGGAATAGATTTTATTCCAGGCGCTCCTGCAGAGATTTTTATAGGAAGCAATAGACATATGCGAGAATATGCAGTCGTCTTCTCGTGTGGATCTTCTGAAAGAGGCACATTCAGACGCAAGAAATCCTTCTTACAATCCGTTCTAGAGATTGAGGCAAGACACCTGAATCTCTTGGGGGAAAGTCATGCTCTGGATATCGCCAGACCAGAAAAGCTGTTTCATCATTTCAGCAGTTGCATAGAGCAGGTGTTGTAGTGTCGCATCACGGCCCTGCTCATATGCAGTACTGCCCTGGTAGTTAGCCATCTGCATAAAGCTAGCATTGAGTGGCGTAACATTGCTCAAACGGACAAGGTAGACATCCATTTTCAATGGACCGGTATCGACCGGGATCATAATGCGTAACTCAGGCTTCTGGTCGATCAGGTCCAGGCGATAGAAGACGCCGTAGTGATCACGCGAGGCCTGATGAATAGTAATTTCTGGGATAGAGTTCTCGTATGGCCTTTCATCGGGACGTTCCATTTCTACTCCTAACTCTGCCAGAAAGTCTTCAAATTGTTCGTTCAAGTTCATGGTTTACCCTCTCTCAGCAAGCACCTGGCTGTATAGCCGCCTTCATATCCTCTCACCTCCCTATTCTCTTTGGACAGAGCAAAACCGGTAACGCTATCTTGCATGTAGAAGTGAAACTATCATCTCTGAAAGCGGCTCAGTACAATGCAACGAATTAGTGGGGAAGTTGTTCTTGTTCCGTCTATTGAATGTGTGTGACCAAACAAGAGTAAATAAGTCCTTTTTCCTTCTTAAAGAAGCATAGTTAGTGGTATACTGGTACTGATAAGATTGGAAACGATCTATCCCAAGCCATAGCTAAGTCTTCGGGGAGAACGTAGTATGGACCTTTTTGATGATAAGAATTCTGAAGAGCAGCGTACAGAAAAAGGGGCGGTAGCTCTCCTTCCTTCTATAAAGTATAGCCTTTCGTTGATCATGCCTGCTCACAACGAAGAAGTAGCTATCGCTGAAACGGTGCGCGAGGTAATTGCTGCCGCATCCTCCTGGACAGGGGATTCTGAGGTCATCGTGGTCAACGATGGCAGCAAAGACAACACACGAGCGATTCTAGAAGAGATTCAACAGAGCGAGCCGACATTACGGGTCATCAATCACGAAGTCAATCGTGGTTACGGAGCTGCTCTTGTCAGCGGTTTTGAGGCAGCCTGCAAAGATCTCGTCTTCTTCATGGACTCTGATGGACAGTTCGATATTCGAGATCTGGAGCGTTTTTTCCCACTTATTGAGCAGTACGATGCGGTGCTAGGCTATCGCATAAACCGCCAGGATACGTGGATGCGCAAGCTGAACGCCTGGGGCTGGAAGATGCTGGTTAGCGCTGTCTTCAAGCTGCGTATTCGCGATGTCGATTGTGCCTTTAAGCTCTATAGAGGGCAGTTCTTCCGTGATCATACATTAGAGACGAGTGGGGCAATGATCAACACAGAGATTTTGTACAAATGGAAACGTGCTGGTTATACATATACCGAGGTAGGCGTTCATCACCTGCCACGACGAGGTGGACGTGCAACCGGGGCAAAGCTCTCTGTTATCGCGCGAGCGTTTCGCGAACTCTTCTTCTTTGCACGAAAATGGCACCAGGAAGAAAAGATACAGCTACATCTATAAGCACATGCATGACCCAAATTTTGCAAAATTTGGGTCATGCATGTGCTTA
>DAOUDD010000179.1:0-9520 GCA_034431765.1 Ktedonobacteraceae bacterium
TCTTTCGCGTTCCAATTCGCTTTCTTCTAGAACAGCGAGAGCTGCTGGGGTGGCTCGTCCTTCGGTTTGGGCATTTTGGGGGGGGCCTGGGTTGCCATGCGCTCGGCTTCGGCGATGACGAGGGGGATTTTCTTGAAGTCGTCGCGAATGACATCTTTGAGGCTTGCCTGGTGCAGACCCGCTGCGGGATGGTACATGGCTATGCAGATATATCCATCTCTCTTACGAGCGCGACCATGAATAACGCTGATCTTCTCGCTTCCAAAGAATTTGGACATTGAGTATCGGCCAAGCGTTACAATAACGCGTGGCTGAATCGCGGCGATCTGCCGATCTAAATAATCGTTGCAGGCAGCCATCTCCTCAGGCTCAGGATCACGGTTGTTGGGGGGACGACACTTGACAACGTTGGTAATGAAGACATCAGAGCGCTTCAAGCTAATGCTTGCTAGCAGTTCATCGAGGAATTGGCCGGCCGGACCAACGAAGGGACGACCCTGTTTATCTTCGTGAAAGCCTGGACCTTCGCCGATAAAGAGAATTTTTGCTGTAGGCACACCTTCGCCCGGCACAGCTTTTGTGCGTCCCTTACACAATTTACATTTGGAGCAGGTAGAAACTTCGACAGCTACCTCATTGAGTATCTCCTCTGACGACATAGCAACAATACCCCTTTTCCATTTCTATTCCTGAGGAGTTGGGTCGAGATCAGGTGCAGGAGACATTCTCCGATTCCGTTGGCGAAATCTTGCACCTCTACAATCGCACAGTATCTCCCGATGGTCTTCTTACCGCGCTTTAGCAGCCTCGTAACGCTCTGTCAATATCCCTTGCATACCTATACAATGAGAAATAATGGGCGTGTAGAGAGCGTGCTTGCCCCCAATACATTTCACTTCGCGCGAATGTTGGCCGCGTAGGGAGCGCGCTTGCCTCGCTCTAGTGCAGGAGCGGGACAAGCACGCTCCCTACGCGAAGTTCAGTTCTGCATTCTCCCCACAATCTGTCTTACCTGAAATGTATTGGGAACAAGCCCACTCCCTACGCACCGTTCGATCCTGCTTTCCGGGCACATAATGAACCTTGGCAGAGCAATAGGAAACCCTTCATGCTCTTTCACAAATTATCCCTAATCCCCCTGAGCAATTCATTGCCCGTCAAATAGGGACCCGATTCATCGCGTCCGCTGCGATTCATCGCAAAACGGGACCCGATTCACCATGACCACCACGATTCATCGCAAAACGGAACCCGATTCATCACGACCACCACGATTCATCGCAACATGGACCCGATTCATGACGCAGTTAGGAAAAGCTCTCGCGCTTAAGCGCTAAGGGGAGGAGCGGCGTCTTCAGAGCGCCCATCGGTCGCCCCGCACTCCCGTTGCTCCTTTTCCCAACTTCCCAACAGCGTCATTCATCGCAACACCATAGCTACCAGCGACGATCAGATGGACGTGGGCCAAAGCCGCTACCACCATCTCGACGTGGACCAGGATTACGGCTGGGGCCAGGACCAGGACCCATTGGCCGGCGCTGCCCAAACCCACCACGATCATTATAGCCACCACCGCGCTGCTCTCGCATATTGTCGTTATAGCCGCCACGATCTCGGCTGCCCATGCCGTAGCCTCCGCGATCTCGGTCATTGTAGCCCCCGCGTCCTGGGCCAGCATCACGATCATTCCGGCCAGAGCCATACCCACCAGGGCCACGTCCTGGGCCACCACGTCCGGGACCACCGCTACGACCTGCGTTGCGATCCTGCTCCAGCTCTGCCGCCGATGGCATCTCACCACTCAGAGCTGCACGGCGTGACAGATTGACGCGTCCCTGGGGATCAACCTCAATGACCATCACGGTGATCTCATCGCCAAGCGAGACAACATCCTCTGCACGTGCCACCTGATAGTCAGCTAGTTGTGAGGTGCGTACCAGGCCCTCTTTACCAGGCAGAATCTCGACGAAGCAGCCGAAGTCAACGATACGGCGTACCGTACCCGTGTAGATGCGGCCAACCTCAACTTCTTCCGTCAGAGAACGTACTGCGTCCATCGCTGTCTGCATCGAATCACCCGAAACGGCAGAGATGTTTACTGTGCCATCGTCTTCGATATCGATCTTGGCACCGCTTTCTTCCTGAATCTTGCGAATGGTTTTGCCGCCAGGTCCGATGACAGCACCGATCTTATCGGGGTTAATCTTGACTGTCTGGATACGAGGAGCGAAATCAGAGAGATCTTCGCGTGGCGCATCAATGGTATCCAGCATCTTCTCCATGATGTACATACGGCCTTCACGCGCCTGCTCCAACGCTTTGGACATGATCTCGTAGGTGATACCCTTTACCTTGATATCCATCTGCAGCGCGGTCACGCCATCAGCAGTACCAGCAACCTTAAAGTCCATATCACCGAGGGCATCTTCGATACCCTGAATGTCGGTAAGAACAGACCACTTGTCCGCGCGCTCGCCCTCTCCAGTCACCAGGCCCATCGCAACACCCGCGACGGGAGCATGGATAGGTACACCGGCATCCATCAGGGCAAGAGTAGTGCCACAGACCGAACCCATAGAGGTCGAGCCATTGGAAGAAAGGATATCGGAAACCGCGCGAATGGTATAGGGAAACTCATTTTGCGTCGGAATCACAGCAGCAACAGCACGCTCTGCCAGAGCGCCGTGACCAATCTCGCGTCTTCCAGGTCCGCGCAACGGCTTGCTTTCGCCAGTGGAATATGGTGGAAAGTTATAGTGATGCATGAAGCGCTTGTTTTCATTTGCACCAAGCCCATCAAGAATCTGTTCATCACCAGGGGAGCCAAGTGTAACGACGCTTAATACCTGTGTCTGACCGCGTGTGAAGATCGCTGAACCATGCGTACGTGGCAACAGACCAACTTCACAACTGATGGGTCGGATTTCCTTAAGACCTCTTCCATCGGGCCGGAAGCCACGATCCAGGATGTTGTTGCGTACATACGCCTTCAACTCTTTTTCATAGAACGAGATAATATCCTTGAGGCGATCCGGGTACTGCTCTCCAAGCGAGGAAATCAGCTCATCCTGCACTATATTCAAGGCCGCTGCACGAGCAGTTTTGTCAGGATTATTCACGGCTGCGTCGAAGCGAGGTAGGACGAATTGAGCAACCTTCGCACGCAGTTCCTCATCCACAGGAGTGGGTGTAAAGGGTCGCTTGGCACGGTTGACTGCCTGCACTAACTTTTCCTGCATCTTAATAATATCTTGCAGGGCTTCCTGACCGAAGCGCACAGCCTCCAGCATCATCTCTTCCGGCAGCTCTTTTGCTCCGGCCTCAACCATCATCACGGCATCAGCCGTTCCTGCAATGGCGAGATCGAGACGGCTTCGCTCCATCTGAGACTCAAGCGGATTAATTACAAATTTGTCATCCAGGTAACCGACACGTACAGCACCAACGGGTCCAGCAAATGGAATATCAGAGATAGAAAGCGCTGCCGATGCTCCTACAATACCAAGAATGTCGTAATCGTTTTCCTGGTCTACCGAGAGTACCGTGATGACGATCTGCACATCGTTACGGTATCCTTTGGGGAAGAGAGGGCGTAGTGGGCGGTCAGCCAGGCGACAGGCAAGAATTGCATGCTCACTTGCACGACCCTCACGCTTGATAAAGCCGCCAGGAATTTTGCCGGCTGCGTACATACGCTCTTCTACATCAACGGTTAATGGAAAAAAGTCGATCCCTTCACGAGGCTCGTCACTCCCGACCACAGTTGCCAGAATAACAGTCTCTCCATAGCGCACTAACACTGCGCCGCTTGCTTGCTCTGCTACACGTCCGGTCTCAATGCTCATAACCCGACCACCGATAACAGCTTCTTGACGGTGAATCATATTTCCTCCGATTATTGGCACCCCTATTCATGCTTTGTTCCTCTTCACATGTGTCCTCTTCTGAGCTATCCACATGTCATCGTTCGCAAACGGGATGCAATGCCTTTTTTGAAGGTACTCTATCTTATTATAGCCTTACTTCTTCTCGCTCTTCTGCCCTATCTAATCATCTTGAGACACTGGCCGAAAAGAGCTTTCCTCTTCCTTCGAGCCGCCGGGCAGGTCTGCCCCTGATAGCGCTTCTTGTCTCGGTCTCGCTTGTACATATTCTACTACTGGCGAACTGGGCGGAGATGTTCTTGACCGACCGAGGTTGTCACGAATGTGGTGAACGACGAAACTCGTAATATTGTCAGTCGGTGGGAAATAGACGGATGTCCTTTCATTCTCGCTTCAACACAGCTTCTTCAACTTTTTTGAACAAAGGGGAAAAGAGGTAGCGGTCGGTCTGCATTACAAAGCTTGCGATATCCACCGACCGCGCTCACTACAGGCCTGGACTTAGATCTTAATACGAAAACGGATGCTCTTCCCAGAGCAAGCTTCGCTCAGGTTTTCGGATAAGAACTTACTGACGCTTTGTACGCAGGCCAAGCTTCGCGATCAAAGCTCGATAGCGATCCGGGCTTTTTTTGCTCAGGTATGCGAGCAACCGACGGCGTTGCCCAACGAGCATCAGCAGACCGCGACGTGAATGAACGTCATGTCTATGAATCTTAAGGTGCTCAGTTATCTGGTTAATCCGCTGTGTCAGCAGCGACACCTGCACCTCTGGCGAACCGGTATCCGTCTCGTGTACACGGGAGTTCGCGACAATTTCTGTTTTCTCTTCAAGAGTTAAAGCCACGCTAGTAAATCACCTGCCTTCCAAAGGGCTCTATATTAATGCCTGCGCTGGACTTGCTTCTACATAGTTCGCTCAGCGCGGAACAGAAGCCTCTATTGAGTATATCTAAAATCTATACAAAGGGAGTATTTCTGCTCGCATTATAACATGGATAGTCTAGTGGTGCAACGAAGGAACGGTACGGTCAGATCTTGTTGGCAAAATGGGAAATGAGTGCCGATGTTGGTGCATTGTGACTCCCGCACGCGCTTCAGAGTCCTCGTAGGGACCATTATTCACGGCGTCCGTTGGTCGCAACACACCTGCTTCTGCTCTTGCTCGCCATTTTGCCAATAGGACCTGATCGTCCCACCTCGCGGAGATCTTACTTGACGGTAACTTTCGCGCCAACCTCGGCCATCTTCGCTGCAATCTTGTCAGCTTCTTCTCTGGAAACTGCTTCTTTGATGGGCTTTGGAGCCTCGTCAACAACTGCCTTGGCTTCTTTGAGACCCAGGCCGGTCAGCTCACGAACAACCTTAATGACGTTGATCTTGTTGCTACCAACTTCGGTCAGGATTGCGTCAAACTCGGTCTTCTCTTCAGCAGCAGGAGCAGCCTCGGCCGGAGCACCAGCCGCCGGAGCACCAGCCGCAGCGGCAACCGCAACAGGAGCAGCACTTACACCCCATTTGTCCTGAAGAGCCTTTGTAAGTTCGACGAGCTCAAGAACGTTCAACTTTTCAATCTCTGCAATCAAATCTGCAACAGCCATGATAAAATTTCCTCCATATACCTTTCATTAAACGAACACTTCGTTTCTAAATGATTCGGTATTCTATTATTGAGCGGAAGCGTCTGCTGTTCCGCCATTTAATTGATCCGCGTGTGCTTGAAGCACATAACATAAGTCACGCAATGGTGCGCTCAAAGTGCTATACGTCGTCGATAATGGACCCTGGAATGAACCAACGAGGTTCGCCCGCGACTGATTTCTACCACCGACGATCTTGCCCAGATTTTCAACCTGCTGGGCGTTGAGTGCACGACCACCGATAATACCGGATTTGATAGTGACGATCTTGGACGTACTTACATAGTCATTGATTGCTTTAGCAGTTGCGATTTCGTCATCGTAGCCAAAGGCGACCGTTGTCTGTCCATCGAACAGTTTTCTATCCAGCACCATGTTGTTACGCTCAGATGCAATACGCAACAGTGTGTTCTTCGTGACTTGAAGTTCCACTTTGACTGCGCGCAGCTTTCCGCGTAACTCGTTCATGTCCTTGACATTCAGACCTTGCGTCTGTACCAGGATGGCGATGGCTGCTCGACCAAGTTTTTCAGTTAATTCCTCGATCTTCTCCGTTTTTGCCTGAGTTGGCATGAGGTGTTTCCCTCCTTTCCCAAAGAATGGCAGAAAAAAAGCCTTCGGTTGAACCAAAGGCCGAGAGAATTCTATGACAAACGAAAAACGTTGTTGCAAGCAAAGCACTATCTTTGCATACACTTCACGCTTCTCACGTGTAGTCTATTCCCTCGGCAAGCCGATTCAAAATTTTTATCGCTTAGATGCCTGATGGCATACTTGCTCTCATTAGGACTGGTGTCGTATTTTTTTGTAAAAAAACCTGAATCGCTGACGCCGTCTAGAACACGTAGAGAGCGTACCGACTACTCTACTCTACCTATGGCTTCAAAGCTGTAGCTGCGGCAACGTCAAGACGAACACTGGGAGACATGGTCGATGTCAGAAAAAGACTCTTAATATATGTGCCCTTCGCACCCGATGGACGTGCGCGCACAACCGAATCCACCACGGAGGTGACATTGGCGAGCAGCGCCTCATCACTGAACGAGAGTTTGCCAGCGGGAATGTGTAACAAGGCCGTCTTATCAACCTTGAATTCAACACGTCCAGCTTTAACTTCGCGAATCGTACGAGCGAGGTCAAAGGTAATCGTCCCTGCCTTTGGACTCGGCATCAGGCCGCGCGGTCCAAGCTTTTTACCCAGCCGACCAACTTTGCCCATGACATCAGGGGTGGCAATTGCAACATCAAAACCAGTCCAATCACCTTCGATCTGCTTGATCAAATCATCAAGGCCAACAAAATCCGCACCCGCTCCCTCGGCCTCAGCAACTTTCTCGCCTTGCGCAAAGACCAGCACCTTGACATCTTTACCGGTTCCCGCTGGCAGCGTCGCAACCCCACGCACCATCTGATCGGCATGGCGAGGATCAACACCTAGCTTCATATGCAGTTCGATGGTCGGATCGAACTTGGTATAGTTCATCTTTTTGAGGAGCGAAATGGCTTCCTGCGGCTGATAAAGCTTCTCGCTGTCCAGTTGCTTGGCAGCCTCCAGGTATTTCTTTCCGTGTAATTTCTGCATTATCTGTCTTGCCCTCCTTGTGGCAGAACCCAGTGACTTACGGGCATAGCTCGTGTATTATAACTCATTCAAATGTGAATGAAAAGAATTACTCGATGGTGATACCCATACTGCGGGCAGTCCCCTCGATGGTTCTCTCAGCGGCCTCGATGCTGTTGGTGTTGAGATCCTTCAGCTTGAGTTCCGCGATTTCGCGCAATTTCGCGCGGTTGATAGAACCTACCTTCGTCTTGTTAGGCGTGGGAGATCCCTTGGGCACACCTACTGCGCTCTTGAGCAGATCAGGAACGGGAGGTGTTTTGGTGATAAACGTAAATGAACGATCTTCGTAAATGGTAATTTCGGCAGGTATAACCATGCCCGTCTGATCGGCTGTACGTGCGTTGTATTCCTTACAGAACATCATCAGGTTGATGCCGTGAGGACCAAGCGCGGTACCGATTGGAGGCGCAGGCGTGGCCTTGCCAGCCGAAATCTGTAGCTTTACTACACTTTTAATACGCTTTGCCATGAATTCGCTCCTCAAAAAAAGCTGAAACGCTAAGGGCTAGATTTTTTCGACCTGCAGGAAGTCGAGTACAACCGGAGTCTCGCGACCAAAGAATGAGACCAACACTGTCACCTTGTTGCGATCAAGGTTAATATCATTCACCGTCCCGATAAATTCGGTAAACGGCCCATCGATGACACGTACACTCTGACCTTTAGAGAAACTTACCTTCGCTTTAGGCTTCTCTGTCTCCTGCGTGACTTGCTTTAGAATCGACTTGACTTCATTTTCTTGAAGTGGTACAGGTTTTGTTCCTGAACCAACAAAACTGGTGACTCCAGGCGTATTTCGTACGACATACCAGGCTTCATCGCTCATAACCATCTCAACGAGCACATAACCAGGAAAAACTTTACGCTGGACGGTACGCCGCTGACCCTGCTTAATCTCCACCTCTTCTTCCATCGGCACGATGACACGAAAGATCTTGTTACGCATGTCCATCGAGGCGATACGAGCTTCCAGGTGGCTCTTGACTTTGTTTTCATAGCCCGAATAGGTATGAATCGCATACCACGCTCGCTTGTCTTCAGGCTGACTTTGTTCACCGGTACGTTCAGTAACCACAGCAATCCCCTTACAGCGTGTATGAAACTCGCTCAATACGAGCAACCATGCACACGGCTAAGATACTCTCTTCAAATAGATATAGAGAGAACGCGTCTATTGCGCGCCTATAATAAGTAGGAAAAGCCGATGCAGGCCAAAGTCTGCTGCCGCAAGAATGAGTCCGATGACAATAGAAAGTGCAAGAACAACAAAAGTCATGTTTCTGGCCTCGCGAAATGTCGGCCAGGTGACCTTGTGACGTAATTCGTAGAACGCTTCGTAGATGAAACGACCCAACGCACTATTACGCAGGCGTGATCCTAACCCACCAGTATTTTTCGCATCCTGCCGTACTGCGGCTTTTACTGGAGCTGCAGAGGTGCGCTTCTCTTCGCGCGTAACTACCTTTACATTCTTTCCAGTCTCGCTCTTTACTGCACTCTGCCGCTCAGTACGCGACGGCGCTGGTACACTTCCCGCCGTACTCTGACGAATCTCACGCGCCGAAACGTTTGCTCCCTTTGTAACATCTTGACGTGAGGGACGGGATGAAGCTGGCGCTGGCACGCTCCCGGCGGTTTTCTGCCGTACTTCACGCTCTGAAACTTTTGACCTCTTTTCAGACGCGCTCGCTTCGGAGACTTGACTACGGCTAGCATTTTTCTTTCTGTCGGTCATGTTCTTTGCCACGTTCAACCTTTCTGATCATTCATTGATCGCATCTCGTTGCCCGCACCAGGATGTTATTGTTACGCTACCTATCTGCTTGACTGACACATAGTATAGAAGCAAGGCCTGGTTGTCAAGCGGAATAAGAGAGCACTACTTGGTCTCGCGATGTGCGGCATGAACTCGACAGGTGTTACAATATTTTCTCAGTTCCAGACGCTCGGTCGTCTTCTTCTTGTTCTTCTGTGTGGAGTAGTTACGGCTTTTGCAGACTGTGCAAGCCAACGTTACCACAATGCGATTCTCTTTGCTCTTGCTTGCCATTTCTTTCTCCTTGACTATTCTGGACTGCCTGGCTTGCTACATGCTCAGATATAGTTTACTGTGTTTCTCATTTCAGAGGTCTGTGAAACCAATGTGTAAGGCGCGACCTTTGTGATCGCCCATGGTAGCAACACATTCTGTTGCACTTTCCTGCATCCCCACAAGGAAGGGCGCAAGGCCCTTCCCTACGCGACCTCCATACCGCGAGGAGAACGGTGTTCTCCCGCCTGGAAGCCTAACCGATGATTTTGGTGCAGATACCGGCACCGACGGTTCGTCCACCTTCACGAATGGCAAACTTCACACCCTCTTCCATCGCCAC
>DAOUDD010000180.1:0-10947 GCA_034431765.1 Ktedonobacteraceae bacterium
CTTGCCAGTGCTGGAGGACCCAATAAAGCCTTCGTCAAAGATGCTTCCGCTGCTGCCGATGGCAAGGGCACCATCACCATCAGCTTAACCTCGATGGTTGACCAGGCTCAGATCAACGGCATTGAGGTTCTTGGCGGAACCTCTTCAACGCCCACACCCACCCCTACTTCCACACCTCCGGGCAACTGGACACCGGTTTGGAGCGATACCTTCAGTGGAGCGGCTGGCAGTGCTCCCTCAGCCTCGAACTGGATCGAAGATACCGGAACGAGTGCTCCAGGTGGTCCGGCTCATTGGGGGACCGGTGAGGTCGAGACGATGAGTAACTCAACCAACAACGTCTATCTCGACGGGAATAACCATCTCAATATCACCGCGATTAATAATAATGGTGCATGGACATCAGGACGTATAGAGACACAGCGAAGCGACTTTGCTGCACCTGCTGGTGGTATGCTGCAGGTCACAGCCTCGCTTAAGCAGCCCAATCCTAGCAATGGCCTTGGCTACTGGCCGTCTTTCAGAATGCTGGGCGAGGGCAACCGCAACAACACGGGAACCTGGCCCGCGACCGGTGAAACTGACATCATGGAAGATGTCAACGCACGGAATGAGGAGATTGCCACCCTGCACTGTGGAGTCGCACCAGGCGGGCCTTGTAAGGAGTACGACGGCCTCACCAGTGGACTGGCTACTTGCTCCGGTTGTCAGAACGACTACCATACCTATACAGAGATCATCGACCGCACGCTTACAGATGAACAGATTCGCTGGTATCTTGATGGAAAGCAGATCTGGATCGTGCGCGAAAGTCAGGTCGGTGCCAGCACATGGCAAGCCGCAGTTGATCATGGCTTCTACCTCGTCTTTGCGCTGGCGATTGGTGGATCGTACCCAAATGTAGTCTGTAATTGCACGACACCTACCGACGCAACAACATCGAATGGAACGCTGAGTCTGGCTTCCGTTGCCGTTTACCAGACGACCGGTACACCGCCCTCGCCGTACACGACTCCATCGACACCGACTACCCCTAGCGTGGTCAAGGTAACCGGTGGCCAGGGTAACTGGCAATTGCAGGTGAACGACTCACCCTACCAGGTGAAGGGCGTTACCTTTGGACCGTCAAGCTCAACTGCCCTGGCCTATATGCCAGAGCTACAGGCGATGGGCGTGAACACAGTACGCACCTGGGGCACTGATGCGACAACGCAACCACTCCTGGATGCGGCCGCAGCCTACGGCATCAAGGTCATCAACGGCTTCTGGCTCAACCAGAACGTAGACTACGTCAATGATACCAATTACAAAACAACGACACTCGCTACTATCAGGGACACCGTGAACACCTACAAAAACCATCCAGGTGTGCTGATGTGGGATGTCGGCAACGAGGTGCTGCTCACGTTACAGAACACCTTCTCAGGGACGCAACTTGAGCAAGAGCGCAACGCGTACGCGCAGTATATTGATCAGGTTGCCCAGGCGATCCACTCCGTTGACCCGTCTCATCCAGTCACTTCGACTGATGCCTGGACAGGTGCCTGGCCGTACTACAAGGCGAACGCCCCGCATCTCGACCTGTATGCGCTGAACTCCTATGGGAGCGTTTGTAATGCCAAGCAAGACTGGATCAACGGCGGCTACACAGTGCCCTATATCATCACTGAGTCCGGACCCGCTGGCGAATGGGAAGTGCCAAACGACGAGAACGGCGTCCCGACCCAGCCGACCGATGTACAGAATAGCCAGGGGTACGCAACCGCCTGGAACTGTATTCTCAGCCATCCGGGAGTCGCGCTAGGTGCAACGCTCTTCAACTATGGCATTGAGAATGATTTTGGCGGTATCTGGTTCAATCTGATCCCTGGCCGCTGGAGGCGCTTGTCTGACTTCACGGTGGCTCAGCTCTACGGCGGCACCATCTCAAGCAACACCCCGCCAGTGATCTCCAACATGACGTTGAACACAACAACCGTCGCCACAAATGGTTCACTTACAGTCAGCGCGAATGTCAACGATCCAAACGGCGACCTGCTGCGTTATCACCTGATGTTCAGCAGCAAGTACGTCGATAAGGGGACGGGACTCCAGCACGCCACGTTTACCCAGACGGGTCCGACCACGTTCTCAGTCACGCCACCAAAGCAACTTGGCGTGTGGAAAGTGTACCTCTACGCCTACGATGGTCAGGGGAATGTTGGAGTCGAGACGCTCTCGTTCAAAGTTGTCCCACCGACAGTGAATGGCACGAACGTCGCGCTTGGCAAGACAACAACTGCGTCCTCCTATCAGCCGGCAGCGAATGGCGTAACGTACGTCCCATCGAATGCTACCGACGGCAACCTCACAACACGCTGGGCGAGTGACTGGAATGATGCGCAGTGGCTTCAGGTTGACCTGGGTCAGGTAACAACGATCAACCATATCCAGCTTATCTGGGAAAGTGCCTACGGCTCGGCATATCAGATCGAGGTCTCCAACGACGGCACAACCTGGACGAAGATCTACTCAACCACATCCGGGACCGGTGGAGTAGATGACTTCGACGTCAGCGGCTCAGGCCGCTACGTTCGTATGGACGGAAAGGCACGCGGCACATCGTATGGCTATTCACTCTACGAGTTCGGAGTGTACAGCAGCTAGTAGCAAGGCCGCGTTGACACTATGTCAAAGTCGAGACTACTATTCAACGACATACAGGAGGGTTCATCACCCTCCTGTAACCCGCTTTTCTTTGTGACCCTGGTTTTAGTAGGTCATGATCATAAACCAGTAGCCTGATTGTGTTCCACCGCCCAGATCCCAGGCCGCATGTTTCAAATCGGTCGTATGTGAATCCTCATACGTATAGCCATTGGCATCTTGATCCACGCTAATCGCAACGTGATTTTTTGAACCATCAGCAGGACCGAACCCGAAGACGTTCCCCCAGTCGTAGAAGATGAGATCCCCTGGATACTCATAAACAGAGTCATCGGTTGCTGCCTGGTTATAGTTGCGGTCTTCGCCATAGGTGAGCGAGGTGAAAGAGCTAGGGAACATGTAGCTGAAAAGACCACCTGCATTCACAAAGTCGAAGGAACCCTGGTTAGGGCCTACCGAATACCACTGCGAGTCACCTGGAAAATTCGCACCATTGGGATCATACAAGATCTGTGACACATAGTTGGCACAATCGGTATCAGGATAGCTGCCATAGGTAGGGTTACGAGACAACGCCCAACGTTCGGCATAGTTGATCGCTGCTTGCCGCTGGCCTGAGATATTGGTGACCAATGGCGACTGCTTGGAAAATGCAGGCTCCTGCCCCTGTTGTTGAAGCGTCGAAGCTGCTGCCCCTGCCTGACTATGTTTGAGCAACGTATGATGGTCTGGCGCAAGTGGTTGAGCCAGAGGGTCCCAATAGTTATCCGACTCAATTACCCAACTGTTGCCAGAACGCAGTAACGTTGCCGTATGATGGACGATGGCGGTCTCGTGATTCGTGTCACCGACTGCAAGGTAGTGCCCAGTACGTTTGATCCAGTCTTGTGCTGCTTGCTTGGCAGGGCTAAAATGATGCACCTGCCCGTTATCCTGGATCGTTGCATCTATATGGAGCACTTCATCTCCCTTGACAATCGCCTGCGTTCCACCGATATTCTGTGATATGGGCTGGAACGTTGACCAGACGACGACAGCAGAATAATCATGAGTATGTAACGCCGCCCAGGAACGCAGGACCGAAATACGTCCTATATCATAGATATACAAAGCTTTTCCTGCAACTGTGTTGCTCACAGCCGCAAGAGTCGGAGACAGCAACTTATCAGCAGTCGTTGCAAGCGACGACGGATGACGAACAGGATTGGTCGCATTCATAGCAGCATCCATCGCTTGATAGGAGGAAGCCAGAACGGTTGCTGGATTGGAAACGTCTACCGAAGAGGCAAAAGATGGCCCAGTATACACTGTCATAAGTAGACAGGCCGCGAGTAGAGTAAAAACCAATCGTAGAGATGTTTTCACAAGAAATACCTCTTTTCTGTACGGCACGAGAAGTGTCGTACACTCGACCTCAAAAGTGTTCTGAAGTCGCAAACAGGAAACATCACATTTGCCCTTCAAACAGGCTCTGAGAGAGAACTGAGAGGAGACGCCTCTTTTCGAGACAGAAAAGCGGTCTTAAGCATCTGAAAAGAGCAAGTAGTCCTCCGCCTGACTCTCTTTGAATCGTTAACCAGGGACAAATGATGCATCCGAGTACAAGCATATACAAGGAAAGAGGGTATTTCCTATATCGTTTATATCGCCTTTGTACGACGATAATATCGTGTCGCGACAACGATAACATCGTGTCGCGACAACAATATTTAGCGTCGTTATTATGCTCTTCCCCAATCAGCAGTGCAGGTCCCCATTTACGGTCGATTTCGCCAAATAATACAATATCCTCCTCTTATACTGCGGTCCTGCCTTTCAGATATCTTTACCTGGGCACCGAACATCTTTTACTCGGTCTCCTTCGCGAAGGTGAAGGGATTGCGGCTGGCGTTCTGTCTAGCATGGGCCTTAAGCTTGGGCAAGTGCGTGAGGAGACTCTAGCGACGTTGCAGAGGCAGCAGCAGAGGACGGCGGAAGAGACGGAGAAGACCCTTCAAGCTTCAACTGAGCAGAAAGAAGCGGCGGAAGAGCCTTCTCTCCAAGAAGAGCAGGGCACGATACAAACAGATGACGAAGATGACAAAGTATAACTCTTTCAACCGCCCGCTAGAGGATTTGACGGCGGAGAGGAGAGATCAGCCTTTTGTGCAAGCTCGTTTCAATGCATTCAAAGACTCATGAAACAACGACTCTGATATCCTGGCATTTGCCGCAAGCGTGAAGCCGTGAACTGCTCCAGGATATACATGCAACTCTGTGGGAACTCCCGCCCGAAGCAGTCGACGAGCGTACTCAAGATCTTCCTCCAGGAACAAGTCCAGCGCGCCAGCAGCTATAAAGGCAGGGGGAAGACCTTCTAGATGATCGGCGCGAGCCGGGGCAGCATAGGGTGATACGTTAGAGCCTCCTGGCTCTTGTCCCAGGAGTGCTGTCCAGGCAAAGCGGTTGGATTCAGCTGTCCAGGTATACTCTCCTGTGTAAGGATGAGGATTGACTGCCGTGACGGTCCGATCATCGAGCATAGGATAGATCAGGAGTTGGAAAACGAGCGGCACTTCACCACGATCACGCGTCAGGAGAGCTAAACCTGCTGTCAGTCCTCCTCCTGCACTGTCTCCACCGATAGCGATGCGAGTAGCATCCACGCCGAGTTCATTCGCGTTCGTGTACACCCACTTCAACGCGGCATAACAATCCTCGACTTGACCAGGAGCGTGTGTCTCCGGGGCCAGGCGGAAATCCACCGCTATTGCTGTATAACCGGTGGCAGCAACTATGTTCTTGAGCTGCGCCTCTGCCCAATCAGCACTCCCAAAAAGATAAGCTCCCCAATGCATCCAGAGCAGAGCTGGAGTGAGCGTTGAGACACCTTTGGGGCGATACATCAACACGCGTACGTCGGGCGCATTCTGCGGACCAGGAGCATAGTGCTCGCTCACAGCAATATCAGGGAATTCTGGCAAGGCTGAAAGTGCCTGAGCATTTACAGCATTAAGTAATGCACGCGTTTGTGGGAGTGATTCCCGCGTGAGAGATACCTCAGGAAACCCATCAATTAGAGGAAGAAGCTCCAAGTCTACAAGTTGTCTGGTTGTCATTTTTATCTCCTTCGAAAACGAAACTATGAGTCTGGTCGTGCTCACTCGACGTTTGCTTGCAGTGTGGCAAGACAGGAATGGCTCGACCAACACAATGAGAAATGAAGCCGTGCAGTGTTCTAGCTCTCCAGCTTCTTGTTCCTATCATATGTGCGTGGTAGTATAAATACAAATGATGATTTCGATGATTATCATCGATGCAATCGATAGGCAAGAGGAAGATATGGAAGTACGTCAGCTGAAGACCTTTTGTACGTTAGTCGAAACCCGAAGCTTTACCAGAACAGCGGAAGCACTGCACTATGCACAATCAAGTGTGACAGCACAAATTCAGGCATTGGAGGGAGAGTTCGGAATCACGCTCTTTGATCGTCTTGGCAAGCGAGTGGTGCTTACAGAAGCAGGACAACGCTTTCTACGGTATGCCCAACAAGTGCTTCAATTAACAGAAGAGGCACAATTGGTCGTTCCAGGTGGTGACGAACCATCAGGTACATTGACCATCGGAGCCTCGGAGACACTCTGCGCTTATCGACTCCCTGCCATTTTGCACTGTTTTCGAGTACACTTTCCACAAGTGGAACTACGCATTCAGCCGGTACTCTGCTTCCAAAATGACACGATGCGCCGTATGCTGAGTGAAGGACTGCTTGATATAGCATTTCTCTTAAAACCACCGACGCAGATTGAGGGCCTGATCGTTGAACCGCTGATCCGTGAGCCATTCCAGATCGTTGCTCCTCCTGATCATCCATTAACGTCTCTCCCTCAAGTGACGCTTGTTGATATGCGAGGAGTGACGATTCTTATGATAGAAATATTGCTTGAAAAGTATCACAACCTGTTTGAAGCCGAGGGAATACTGGGAGGACACACCACCCTGTTTTCGTTTAATAGTACCGAGGCGATTAAACAATGTGTGCTTGCTGGTGTAGGGATCGGAGTGGTGCCACAAGTTGCTGTTGCCTCAGAGGTTGCACAGGGACAACTTATTCCACTAAACTGGGTTGGGCCAGAACTCGCGTTTCTGACCCAGATAGCCTGGCATAAAGATAAATGGCTTTCTCCAGCGTTTCAAGCATTTCTTCAAGTTGTGCGAAAGGTCCTAGCATCGTCTGCTGTTGCAAATTAGCCTCTACAACGAAGAAGTGCAACGTAGCATAGAACTATCAAAATTATGCGCCAACACGACAGCGATAAGGCCGCTTTGCTTCAAGCGTCTATACCCCACTACATCTAAATTACCCCGTTTGTCTTGAAGCGTTCGACGTCAGCAGCATCATAACCAGCCTCTTGCAGAATACTGGCGGTATGCTCACCTAGTTGCGGCGGAGTATATCGCTGCTCCTGTTCAACCTCCGAGATCCGGGGAAACGTCGGCAACAATGCCATCGCTCCCTCCGTCATTGAAACATCGACCAGAGGACCCAGGCCCGTCTGCGCCCTCCCTAGCGGCGCAGTCAGAATGCCAATCGCTGCCATAAAGCTTCCGCCTGTCAGATGGGCACGTTCAAAATACTTTTAGCGTAGGCTCAGCAACCAGCGGTGACGATCAAGGTCGCTTGCCTGCTAGAATGTGATATCTCGCGCAGTACACCTGTAATTTCTGCTAACCCCTAAGGAGGTACTTCGCGTAGCATTCTTCCCGTGATTGGTGTATAATAGCGTCGCTATTAACGGTCTTTGTAAGGTGGACGCGTACGAAGGGAGAACGCATTCTTGAGCCGCGTGCTACATATTCCTGAGCCGGGCCAGTTGGTGGATGTCCGGCAGCGCCGCTATGTGGTTGTTGAAGTCATACCCAGCACACTCCCCCCTCAAGTTCTCTCGACAGGCACAACGGGCACACTCGCGCGTCAGCACCTGGTCTCGCTCTCCTCGGTGGAGGACGATGCGCTGGGCGAGGAGCTGCATGTGATCTGGGAGGTCGAGCCTGGTTGCGCGACGATTGAGAAGACTCCACTGCCCACTCCCGTCGGCTTCGATTCTCCGCAGCGCCTGGATACCTTTCTCAATGCTGTGCGCTGGGGAGCCGCCTCCAGTGCGGATGTAAAGGCGATTCAGGCCCCGTTCCGTAGCGGCATCGACCTGGAAGATTATCAGCTCGATCCCGTGGCGCGTGCGATTGGAATGCCGCGCGTCAATCTGCTGATCGCGGACGATGTCGGGCTGGGGAAGACAATTGAGGCCGGCCTGGTGGCGCAGGAGCTGTTGATCCGCCATCGCGCACGCCGTATCCTGATCGTCTGTCCAGCGGCTCTGCAGGTGCAGTGGCATGACCAGATGCGCGATAAGTTCGGCCTGGAATTTCGGATCGTCGATAGCAAGTCGCTGAGCGAGCTACGCCGCGAACGGGGCATCCACGTCAATCCCTGGACCCATTTCCCGCGCCTGATTACCTCGATCGACTTCTTGAAGCGGGAGCGTCCCCTGCGCTTGATGAGCGAGGCGCTCCCGGCTGAGGGCGAGTCGGTCTACCCACGCAAGTTTGATCTGCTCATCCTCGATGAGGCCCATAACGTTGCTCCGGCGGGACGCGGCAGGTATGCGACGGACTCGCAGCGCACGCTGGCTATTCGTCGCCTGGTGCCCCACTTTGAACATAAGCTCTTCCTCTCGGCGACGCCGCACAATGGCTATCGCGAGAGCTTTTCCGCGCTGCTGGAGCTGCTCGATAATCAGCGCTTCGCTCGCAGCGTGGAGCCGGATTCCGAGCAGTTACACACGGTGATGGTGCGCCGTCTGAAAGCGGAACTGCCGCCGCGCTGGGATGGTTCGCCACGCTTTCCCCGGCGCGAGATCACAGCCCTCCCGGTCGAATACACGGCGCAGGAGCGCGAGATACATCAGTTGTTGCAGGAGTACGGCAGGCTACGCATCTCCGAGTCGGCTGACGCCGTTGAGCGTTACGCGACGGAGTTTGTGGCGAAGCTGCTCAAAAAACGTCTCTTCTCCTCTCCTCAGGCATTTTATGTGACGTTGCAACAGCATGAGCATGCCTTAACGGAGGCGCGGCGTCGCTCAGGCGTATCACTGCGTCCGGGCGAGGGTATCCTGCGCAGCCGTGTCGAGCGGCTTGAGGAGGAACACGACGATGATGAGGCGCTCGACGATGCGACGACCGAGGCTCTGGAGGCGGTGGCACCGCTCTTTCACCCACCCAACGCACACGAGCGCGAGCTGCTGGGGCGCATGCTCACCTGGGCAGAGCACGCTCACCAGCGCGAGGATAGCAAGGCGCACGAGCTGATCTCCTGGCTGCATGCGACACTCAGACCCGGCGGACGCTGGAATGAGCAGCGGGTGATACTCTTTACCGAGTACCGGGCGACGCAGAACTGGCTCTATGGCCTGCTGGCACGCGAGGGCTTCGCGGAGCGCGGCCCCGACGACCAGAAGCGTCTGCTGATGCTGTACGGTGGGATGGATGGCAAGACGCGCGAGACGATCAAGGCGGCGTTCCAGGCCGATCCCGCCGACTCATCGGTGCGCATCCTGCTTGCGACCGATGCGGCCTCGGAAGGTATCGATCTGCAAAACCATTGTTCGCGCCTGGTCCACTACGAGATTCCCTGGAACCCGAACCGGCTGGAGCAGCGCAACGGTCGTATCGACCGCCACGGTCAGCGCGCCCGGCAGGTCGATATCTATCATTTCGTCAGCAGCACCTATCGCACGTTGAGCGAGCAGGAACGCGGAGAAGGTGGGCAGGTCGGACAAAACGGGCAGAATCGGCTGGATGCCGACCTGGAGTTTCTCTGGCAGGCCGTCAATAAGATCGAGCATATCCGCGAGGACCTGGGCAGCGTCGGTCCGGTGATTGCCGACCAGGTTGAGGATGCAATGCTAGGCCGTCGCCGCACCCTGGATACAAAGCGGGCCGAGGAGAACGCTCCTTCCCGCCGTCTGCAGGCCTTTGCGCAGCGCCAGCGCAAGCAGCTTGCCGAGCGCATCGCTCTCCTCTACGAGCAACTGCGCGAGACACGCCGTGAGCTGGGCCTGACCCCTGAGAATATTCAAGCGGTAGTCGAGACAGCCCTGGAGCTGGCGCAGCAGCCCCCCTTGCAGCGCCGTACCCTGCACGATCCGCACGAAAAGTATCCACCCATCGAGGTCTTCGATGTGCCTGCGCTGAGTGGAAGCTGGGCGCAGTGCAGTGTTGGGCTTGAGCATCCGCACACCCATGAGCGCCGTCCGATAGTCTTTGATCACGAGCTTGTGAAGGGACGCGATGACGTCGTACTGGCACATCTCAATTCGCGCCTGGTCACGCTCGCCCTGCGCCTGCTGCGCGCCGAAGTATGGGCCAGCGGCGCGCACCGCCACCTCTACCGTGTCACCGCGCGTACTGTCCCGACGATGTTGCTGGATACTCCCGCCGTGATCGCTCATGCCCGCCTGCTTCTGCTCGGCAGCGATAACCAGCGTCTGCACGAGGAGGTGATCGCGGCAGGCGGCTATCTGCGTGCCGGTCGCTTTGTGCGTATGAACGAGGGGCAGTTGAAGCAAGCAATGGCCGCGGCGCAGGATCAGCCCGTTTCAGCATCAATGAAGGCAAGACTGAGCGAGCAGTGGGAAGGACATCGCGAACCGCTGCAACAGGCGTTAGAGGCGCGCATGCGTGACCGTGCCAGTAGCCTGCAGCGCACCCTGGCCGAGCGTGGGAGCAAAGAGCAGCGCGACATCCGCGCCATCCTGAGCGAGTTGCAGAGAGGCATCCTGCAGGAGCTCCAGGCCGCCTCAGGCCCCGAACAACTGGTGCTCGAAGGCTTCTCCGCGCACGAGCGCCAGCAATTCGAGCGCGACGTCGCCGCCCTTGAAGCCCGCGCCCGCCAGATTGACAGCGAGATCGCGGAGGAGACTTCACGCATAGAGCGCCGCTTCGCCAATCCGCAGCCGCGCCTCTTCCCCGTCACCGTCACCTACCTCGTGCCCCAATCACTGGCATGAGACGACAAATCGAGGGTGTGGCGACGAATCGCGGCGGACGCGATGAATCGTGGCGGACGCGATGAATCGCAGCGGACGCGATGAATCGGGTCCCTATTTTGGGACCAATGAATTGGGATGGTGGGGGGTGGTGGTGTGTGGGTGTATGGGAGGGCGAATGAAATGCCGTAATTGTAATTCGTTGCCCATGGGGTGCGTGGGAAGGCGAACCAATCGCCCCAATGACAATTAATTGTCCGTAAAATAGGGACCC
>DAOUDD010000181.1:0-2415 GCA_034431765.1 Ktedonobacteraceae bacterium
GTCACGATCTGTCCCGGCGTGTAGCGCTGCTCGACGGTCGTCCAGGGATCGACCTCGGCGCGCTTGATGGAGAGCGCAATCTTCTTCTTGTCCTTATCGACGCTCAGCACCTGGACTTCTACTTCCTGGCCGACATGCAGAACCTCGCTTGGGTGGTTCACGCGGCTCCAGGCGAGCTGACTGATATGCACCAGCCCATCCGCTCCTCCCAGGTCCACGAAGGCACCAAAGTTCGCCAGGTTGCTGACTACACCCTTACGGACCTCGCCCGGTTTGAGCTCGTCGAGCAGTTCCTCGCGGCGGCGCTGTCGCCATTCCTGGACCGCCAGGCGCTCCGAGAGGATTAAGCGGTTGCGTGCGCGATTGATCTCAATGATTTTCAACTGCAGCTCTTTGTCCTTCATACTCTGAAGTTTAGCTGCCGTCTCCTGGCTCTCGCCGCCCGAAGCCACTTCTTCGCGCTTGAGATTGAGGATTTGAGAGATCGGCACGAAGCCGCGAATGCCGGCCACGTCGACAATAAGGCCACCTTTATTATAATCAATGACCCTGGCTTTGAGCAGTTCGCCGTTCTTGTACTGCTCCTCGGCGATGCGCCACTGCCGCTCGGTATTGGCCCGTTTGAGTGAGAGAACCGCATGTCCTTCGGAGGACTCTGGCTGAATGACATAGACCAGAACCTTGTCGTTGAGATGCAGTTCGCTAAAGGACCCATAGCCGCTGGCTGGCAGCTCCTTGGTAGAGAGGACGCCCTCAGATTTGAGGCCAATATCGACCAGAATCTCGTCCTGGTCGATGCGCACGATCACGCCCTCAACCACATCGCCTCGTTTGATATTGATGGGAGTGGTCGACGCAGCCAGCAACGCTTCCATCTCGTTCTGATTGAAGTCTTCCACTTCTTCAGGGTTATTGTTGTTCTGCCCTTGTGGGTCAATTCCTTCGATCATCGTCTGTACCCGCCCGCTGTTTAGATTTTCCGCTGGCATTGTCGAAAGGTCGCCGTGCTGTTGTGCTTGCATGGGTAAAAACCCCCTTCGATCCACGGTTTTTGCCTCGTCCTGCTGTACATGCCCCGGCCTGCATCCTTGTGGGATGAGTGTCGCCGTCCCGTCATTGCCTCTTGTAACCATCTGGCTGCAGTCAGAATGAGAGCGAGAAGGACTTCACGTTTCAGAACCATGGGGAGCGTACCATTGGACTGGGCTTCTCGGAGGAGGTGCTTAGGCGGTAATCGTTTCGGCCTTCTGTAATGAAATTATCTTCCAGATAATGTAATTGACCCGATGTCTGCTCTACAGAACGGTGATACGAAGCGATACTCGCAGGCAGGATGCCATAGTTACAAAACACATGAGCGCCTGAACAAAGCATACCCCCACTCGATGCTTTTATTATACCAAAAGCCGTCCAGGAATGCAAGACAATATACAACCTTTTCGCAAATCTCTCCGATGTTTTCTATCTAACACAGTATAGCACATCGTGCCAAGCCGTTCAAATGTGCTACAATGCTGCTATGGAGATACCCGATATAGCGACTAGCCTGCACATTCTGCACGAAAGGTTGGCCCCTACAGCGCGTGCAGAGGAACTGGTGGATTCCCTTGAGGGCTACCTGCCCGATGCGCGCAAGGCCGCTGTTCTCCTGCCGCTTTTTGAGCAGGATGGTGAATTGTATATTGCTTTTATCCGTCGGGCCACGACATTGCGTTCTCACAGTGGTGAGATCGCTTTTCCTGGGGGCAGCGTTGATGCAACGGATACATCGACCGTGATGACTGCCCTACGTGAGGCTCAGGAGGAGATTGGCCTGGACCCTACTGGCGTTGAGGTGCTGGGTGTGCTGACGCCGGTGTTTACTGTGGTGAGTAATTTTTTAATTACGCCGATAGTGGCGTTTTTGCCGCGAGGGCTGGGGGAACTGCACTTGCAAAAGAGCGAAGTAAAAGAACTGATTCTTGTGCCACTGCGTGGGTTGGCTGATCCCGCCATTCTGCATACCGAGCAGTGGACGCGCAACGGCATGGCTCGCCTCGTCTACTTCTACGACTATGGCCCACATCGTATCTGGGGGGCCACAGGACGAATTCTGAATGCTCTCTTGGAGACACTGCATGCATCGCCCTCGTAGGCAACTTCCTTCTTGCGTAAGCCCGGTAAAGGCCCTTCTCATTACTGGAAGAAATCTGGCCCATTAGTCATGAAACCCTTGCACGTTGAGCAACTTCGGCTACAATAACAACTAGAACTGCTTCGTACCCCGGTCGCATCCGAACTGGGTCGTATGCCTGGTTGTGTATATTGGCAACGTAGAGCAATATCTTCTGTAGTGCGTCGTGTACCCCGCTTTCTTATGATGCGGCTGGTCTGCAAGTTTCCCTGGTGGAGAAAATCTGTGACATCGCCAACACC
>DAOUDD010000182.1:0-11066 GCA_034431765.1 Ktedonobacteraceae bacterium
TGTCGAATTGGAGCAATTTCACACCTATATATAATGAAGGTTTTAACAGGAAGCAGGGAGCAGGAAAACAATGAAAGCAACACCTGATGAATACGCTTTCCATCAACGAATGCTAGCGTCGGATGAACAGGAGGTATTTGAAGAGCTAGCGTCGTCCCTGTATCATCGTTTAGTGTATGACGTATTTCAACGTATTGGGAATAGTAGCCCATCCTTCAATCCTCATATGGTTGAAGAGGCTGTAGGTCAGGCGCTCCTCGATTACAATGATGAACCCGAACGCTATGATCCTGAGCGTTCAACGCTACGCTCCTATCTAGGAATGATGGCACACAGCCACTTTCGCGATGCGCGAAAAAAAGAGCAGCGGTACGCTGACCATCAGGTATCATTCTCCCTCCTTTCAGCTCTTGAGATGGAACAGCAACTTGCCAGTAGCACAGAAGAGGTAGAGAATGCATTTGTTGTCAAGGAAAGTCTTGAACAGTTAAATGCAGCTTTTACTGACCCCATCGAACGTCGTATTGTCAGTCTCATAGTGAATAGAGTCCGTTCGAGAGATCCATATGTACGTGTTCTCAATCTACAACATTTATCGGAACCTGAGCAACGTAAAGAGGTCAAGAGGGTGCGAGAGCGTCTCGTGAAGCGTATGCGCCGTCTATCGCTCCTACCTGAAGGTGACACACAACGTCACCGTTTGTCGCCCAAAGGGGTCTCAGACAGTGTGAAGGAGCATAAGCATGAAGTAGAACGCAGAGAGCGGTCATTAGATTCTGGGAGAAACGATCTATGAACGACTATACGCCGTCCCTTGCTCGCCTGGCAACACTGGCCCAGCATCGTCCCCGTCTTATCGCCAGCCTGTTAGCCATTTATAAAGAGCAGGAAGATATGAACGATGAGCAGATAGCTGCTCAACTGCGCTGTGATAGCGAAGCGCTTGTCCGTCTAGCACTCTGTCGGCGTCCTCGCTCATTACCACATTTCTGGAAAGATGTAGAACGTATTGCAACTCATGTTCACGCCGACCCATTTCAGCTTGCTAATCTTCTTCGCATTGCTGAAGCCGTCGAACAGATGCAGCAGCAGCAAGGAGAAAGTTTTCTTCTAGCAGCGCGCGACCGCGATGAACTGCTGGAGAGTGAACAAGAGGATTAGCTTTCCTATGCATGACGATTACCTGATAGAAAACACAGCACAACGTCTCTGGGAGCAGATAGGCATAGCTCCCAGCTATCCTTGTGCGATTGAACAGTACTTCATCCGTGCTCTACCACTAGCCATCAGACCTTTTCCTGATCTTGATATTGAGCGTGTCCGTGCGTGGACACGCAAGAGTGGACAAGCGTTTTCGTATCATGGCAAGAATCGTGCGCTTTGTGGCTGTCTTCTTCCGGGAAAGCCTGTCAGTACCATTTTTATTGACGCAAACGATTCGCTCGAAGAACAGCGTATGACAATTGCTCATGAGGGGGCACACTTTCTTCTTGATTATAAAATGCCATATGACGAGGCACTTGAGGTACTCGGCCCATCTATTCAAGATGTGCTTGATGGCAAACGAGAGCCAACGCTTAGAGAACGCCTGAGCGGTGTGTTAGGCCAGGTGCGTGTGCATCCCGTTCCTCATCTTATGGAACGCCCGCAGAAGGGAGTTCCCGTCTCTGCTATTCTCGATGCTGAAGACCGTGCTGACCTCCTGGCCCTCGAACTTCTTGCACCTGCTGAACGCCTTGCAAACAAAATGCACAGCCCGTCCGCGCCAGTTGGTTTTCGTCTGCGTCTTGCATATCTCCAGCAGTGTCTCCAGAGTGAATATGGACTTCCGAGCAGTATTGCAGCATTCTATGCAGAGTATCTTCTCCAGCAATGGGGTGAGCCGACCGTTCATGATTGGCTCCTTGGTAGAGATTAGAAACATTTTTCGCATTGTACGAAATTTTTTTAGGCGTAGCACCATTTCAGCATTTGGGCATAGCTCTGTCAGGAGATGTGTATATGTCAGCAGACGAAAGTGAGGAAAGCTTCGGTTCTCCTGAGCAGAATGACGACTTTCGTATGAACGGCACCGAGTTTCAGGCTGCGTATGGCGAAAACCTGGAGGACATCTTAGATCTGGACACCTGGCCTCTTGGAGAGGCTGTGGCAGATGTCTATGTCCGTTTGCAGAATGAGGTCAAAAGTGCTCTTGGTCAGGAGCATCGCATACACAGACGAATTCGCGAAGACCTGTACCCGGTAGTCTTCGATTTACCCAATGCACCTCAGAATGCAGGCTGCTATCAGGCAACACCAGAACAAGTGGCACGTCTCTACACGGGACAACTTTTCAACGGAGCAGTTGAAGCATGCGATGGTATCTCTCTAACACATGACTCGCTTCCCCTTGCGGTAACTCAATTAGGGGTTGTTTTGACTTCCTACAATGGCAATCAGGGCACGTGGGTCCAACAACTGTATCGACGCGATCTTCGTATGAGCGGGCCAGATCCAATCGAAGAGATCATGAACCTGCTCTATCAGCGACAACTACGCAATGACGCAACGATGCAAGGGCAACGTGACAGACTTACGAGTCTAGCCCGGCATGGCATTTTGTACTATGCTGAACGTGCCATTCTGCTTCACAAATCTCAGGCACAATGGCGTATGGGCCACGGCGTGCCTATCCCACAGGAACTGCTCGCAGGCGGCGGCCTTGTCGTACGAACAGGCGAAGGTGACAATATCATACACGATAGACCGCTGCTCCGCCATGGCCTACAGGTCTTACGTGCATTACTCCTCGATAATCAACGCTGGGTGTTTGTCTCTGAAGAACTGAAAGACCGTGTGTTACTGACCTTTGCAGAGGCGCTCCATCCACTGGAGTATGCGATTGTTGGTACATTGCGACCAGTGCTCAGGCGCATTATCACGAGCACTCTGCCGCGCAGAATGACACTTCAGAACGAGTTACTCCAGTTTGTGGAAGATGCCAGCGAGCAAATTGTAGTGGGAGTATATCGTGCATCACGTTTTGCTCCACCTTGCATTTTTTATGCACATCGTGATACTGCTCATCAAGCGGCATTGCTTGCACTTGCAGATAGCACGCTACAAGAGCATCGAGGTTTTCCCATGTTGCTCGATCTGGCAAAGATGGTCTGTAAGAACACGCTGGGACCTGAAGCATTTCATGCAACAATCCAGCAGGCCTATTTTGACAACGGTATGCCTTATCGGAGAAGTAATTCCTGACTACTTCTCGAAAACCTGAGCGCGAAGCGCTAGCCGCGTGAGTGGCTTTGGTTTTCGCATAAGATCTATTCTCACACAAAAGGAGTCTACGAACATGCAGGATCATAGGGCAAGGCATCACAAAGAGGGCGACAACGAAGAGACATTCTCTTTTGCTATTCCAGAAGATGTCTTTGAGCGGCTTGAGCAGGACATTAAGCAGGCCGGGGAATGGCAACTCCCTGATGACTATAGTGGTGCAATAGGCCGTACAATGTTCGATCTGCCCAATAGCGAAGACTCCACCGTTACAGTCCTCTTGTCCAATGAGCAGATTGCTCACGCCCCTTCACAAGCACTATTACATATAGTGAGCGTGAAAGACCAGCGGACGTATTTAGGAATCGTTGTCAAAGGACCTTTTGCTGAACCTGACGGACTGCGTGGCGACGCTCCAATGATGGTCACTACTACTGTGCGAGGCGGCATCTTCATTCCCAGCTATCACGGACGTGTACAGGTGGAACTGCTCGGTGAGGTGTTGCCGGGAGGAGCACTGGTGCCACCGCGACTGCGCCCGCTTCCCAATAGCCCTGTTTTCGTGTTGGATAGCGCTGATACTGTCAAGAAACTCCATTTAGAAGGTGATATCACGCTCGGAGTACCAGTTGGGTATGAAAATATCACCGCCGCCATTCCCTCTGATAAAAAATCTGTCCTGCCACGGCACCTTTGTATTCTTGGCACAACGGGTGCAGGGAAGTCAACGACTGTCTCCGGGCTAATGAGCCATTTCCAACAGGCGGGAATGGCAACGGTGGTGATCGATACTGAGGGCGAGTATACAGAAATCTATCGCCAGACCGATGATCCAACAATGCTTTCTGCTTTAGAGAAACGAGGCCAGCATCCACATGGCATTGAACAGGTCCGCGTCTATCATTTAGTAGGTCGAGAGACAACATGTCCTGATCAGGAATATGTTACCCCTTTCTCGCTCTGTTTCTCTCAGCTTTCACCCTACCTTGTGACGGAAATTTTGGGACTCAATGAAGCACAGCAACAGCGCTATCAGAAAGCATATGAAATTACAAAACGCCTGTTGTGGAAATTGAAGGTCTTTCCTCAAACAGATGCTGAGAAACAACAAGTGCTTGAACTGGATGAGATGGAAACCGGCTACCCACGCATGAAGATTGAACACGTGTATGATGTTGTTAGCTTATGTGCCGACACGGTTTCATCACGTGAGAAAGAGGGAGATTCATACCGACGCTTCTATAGCCTAGATTTCCAGAGAGCACCAGAAGAGACAAAACAGGCCGTCGAGCGAGAAAAGCGAGATCTGCCTACAGATGTGCGGAGCTGGCGTGTTGTCATGGGACGATTAGCACAATTAATACGCATGAAGATATTTGATGATCAGGGAGCAGCAGCTTTTTCCTATCAGGAACTCACAAAACCAGGTAGTGTCAGTATTGTCGATTTGAGCGACACAGACTCGCCGCTGATCAATAACCTGGTTATTGCAGAACTACTACGTGGCCTTCAGGAAGCTCAGAACGAGAATTATAAAGTGGCCCAGCAAGGAGAACTCCAAGAGCTACAGCAGCGCACCATGGTAATTATCGAGGAGGCTCACGAGTTTTTGTCAACGGAGCGTATCAAACAAATGCCAATCCTCTTTCAGCAGGTGGCACGCATTGCACGACGGGGACGCAAACGCTGGCTTGGACTCGCATTTGTCACACAGCTACCGCAGCACCTCCCTGAAGAAGTGCTTGGCCTGATTAACAACTACATTTTGCATAAGATCAGCGATGCAAACGTCATCAACCGGCTGAAGCATTCTCTGGGTATTGTTGATCACTCGCTCTGGCTTCGCTTGCCAAATCTTGCAGCAGGGCAAGCGCTCATCTCCATGAGCAGTTTTGCACGTCCCTTACTTGTCAATATAGATCCAACGCCATGTAAGTTGCGAATGATTGAGTAAGATAGGCATTCAGTTCAGCGTTTGGTCGAGCTGCCTTGCTCTAGTTCACTTATAGCTATGCTCATCTCTACCAGACAAGCACAGTTGCTTTTGAACACGTTGCTACTGGCGTTCCTCAATAGATGTCGTTTTGCTGGAAAGCGGACAAAGTGACCTCATGCCAACAAGGAAAGGGTAACAACGCTTATGAACTATGAGTGCAAGCTTGAACGGCTGAGACAACTAGATCGAGGGACGACTGATCAGTATACTACTGACCTTGGCAAGAATATCGGTCGGACGAGAAATGCATGGTCACAGCGTATAGCCTCACAACCAGTGCCTGAGGGGTTCTATGAGTATGAGACAAAGACAGCTCCAACATCTGTAGACATTGGCATTGTCATTGCACTCAAAGAGGAGTTCAATGTATTATACGAGCAAATTGCATCACAGTGTGCTGCAATACGTGATCAGGAGACAGGAAATTATGTGTATCAGTTTAATCACGTAGGGCCAGATGACGAGGCGAGTTATCGTTGTATAGTGACATTTGTTGGACAGATGGGTTCCCTCAAGGCCGGCTTGATGACACAGAAACTCCTCCATGACTGGAAACCCAGGACACTTGTGATGTTAGGAATCGCAGCGGCCCTCGATAGCGAGGTCAAGCCAGGAGATGTTGTTATTGCTAGCCAGGTCGATGCGTATCTAGAGAATGCGAAAGCTGTTCGTGCGCCAGGGAAACAGCGTTTTGCTCTTCAACCTGCTGGTGAAGTCTACCGGGCCAGTAGTCCGCTGCTACGCGCTGCACAGAATTTTGAGTTTGCGCAAAAGCACCGCTATCATACCTGGCAAAAGTCCAGTGCTCAACAATTGCGACGCCTACTAGGATCAGCGAAACGCGAAGATTTACTGAGCGAGAACTTTCTTCGTGGGTCTGCCAGGATACATATTGGACACGTAGCATCAGGTTCAACGGTGAGTGCTTCACATGCATTTAGAGATTGGCTCAAGATGCGTGATCGAAAATACCTGGCATTAGAGATGGAGGCAGCAGGATTTCTGGCAGCGGCGTATGAACAAGGCCAGATGTTGCAAACACTCATTCTGCGTGCCATCTCTGATTTTGGAGACGAGCGTAAATCAGAACTAGATAAGATCAAAACGCAGGACACAATAGAAGATGGTGCCTTGCGTCGTTACGGACTCTTCAACGCCATTCAATTGCTCTGGAGTTTTCTCGATGCTGGCCTTTTACCTCATGCTCTTTAGTGATAAGGAAGGAGCATAACTGTATAAGAGCTTATTGTTAGCTTCTATGAACGTACAGCTTCTTATTCTTTTGGAGTGCTGCCTCAAATGTCGTTCTCAAATACTCTGAGCATACAGACATCCGAAGACAAAAAAACACAGAACCTTTTTGCCAGACATTGGAAGATGTTTGGAAAGTTCCCCGGATACGCCCATACATCCATTGCCACATCGAAATACACTCCAAGTTTCCTTTTTACTGTAACTTTTGGCATTCGATCCGCTTCTCAAGCTCGTAGTTCGTTCCCAAAAGTTATAGACAAGAAAGGCTGTAACTTTTGGGAGAGGGAAGCGCGTCGGAGAGAAACTTTGCTCTCTCATGAGCGTCAATTTCGCATGGAGAGCGTAAAAGATACGCATGATCCTGATAGGGAGAAACAAGCGCTAGTGGATAGAATAGCGACCAAGAGTGATCAATCCCACCCGATGGGTCACTCGCTCCGCATCATTCATATGAAGTAAGGCTACTGTTGCACGACCGCGTGCTGTCACGCCTTCAATACGTGCACCATTAAGGCGAAAATGACGTGTCCATTGCTGTTCTCGTGGATGAAAGAGGAAGTCAATCTTCTTTGACACTGGGTCAAGAGAAGCGAGGTCTGACCCTTTGAAACGATTACAGTAGAAACAGGACCACGCGAGATTTTCGAGAGTAGTCGCTCCCCCATGTTTTTCAGCAATCACATGATCGGCTTCGTGGGGATAAAATGCATCCACTTCATGGATATAGCAGTACTCACACCGTCCCTGAGCGCGTTCTTGAACCTAGCGTCGGAGACGTTCAGGAATGGGCGATTTCCTGGACATCGTCCTACGATGCCTGCCGCCTTAATTGCCGCTGCGCCTCAAGTTTTACCAGTTCCATAAGGTATTCGATCACCAAGTAACTCTCTAGTTCTTTGTGTTCCTCTTCTGTCAATGAGCCGTCGCGATCCAAATGAATGAGTTCATAGGCTCGTTCTGAAACCTCTGAAGAGGGATGGAACAGCACGATTTGTTCAGGCGTTGGATGATTGGCAAGAAACTGTGCCACTTCCGTCGCGGCTTGTGTTTTGAGCAGCATACGGACTTCTCACCTTTCCAGAGAGCATGTTTAGATACAGTTCACTCTTTTGTCTTCGTAAACCACTCAAAGTATATCAGAGAAGAGGCTCTACTGCAAAACAGGGCTGCTGAGATCACGACGAAAGACCATTTGTTGTGATATGAGCATTATTGCTCATCAGTGATTCATTTTGAGCAGCGCACAAACGAAGCGATGGAGGCAGGCGAAAGATGTCACTACTTGACAGTAGGATCAAAATAGTTTATAGTAGATTTGTTCCGCTTCTCTTCAGCATCATTCACCGACTCAACTTCCGCGTTTGAGTCCTCCCCACAAGCGGGTCAACCTCAAGCCCGATACGCAGACCACTGATACGATCCATGCTCTCCATCGATCAAGGACACGCACTCACGACAATGGCATGAAAGAAAATAGATGTCTCTCGGGAGCAGCTCTCTGCTGCTCCCACTAAAAATCAGGAAATGCTCAAATGGCTGCCAGAAGGAGCACGCCTGGAATGGAACGGCCAGAAGGACTTTTTCGGCGTGTGGACGGTGTGCGTGGATGCAGAGAGCAGATCCTCATCTCTCTTCACGTGCTCCCGGTGCTCCAATGCAGGTCGGAGCCAGGTGCCAAGAGCAGCAATAAGCGCTTCATCCTTACTCCCGTATCCTTGCCCGTGCTGGTCATACCATTGCCACTGCCAGGAGACGGTACTGCTCTCATCCAACGCATTGGTAAAGACCCGCAGCCCCATTAAGCAAAGCCAGGAAGACAGGCTCATCGACCGCGACTCCGCTGACTCCCAGGTTGATGGAGAAATGTAGTATGGGAGTGATGGGTCAGCAAACGGCGGAGGAGGAGCCTGAGTGTGTGTTGTTGACGATGACCAGGAATCATTCAGGGACGCATCTTCATTCCCTGCCGGTTGCAGAACGCCATGCCCCTTCCAGCGTTCGGCATGGGACAGATAGGTTGGATGTGTGGTATCAATCAGATACACAACGACCCCGTTTTCTGGCGGCACCTCCTTTTTTATCCATGGTTCCTGATGGTATGCAGCTCGACGGAGTGCTGATCGCACCGCATTCCGCTGAATACCCAGTGTGGTACTGACCTGCGTAATGGTGGCCCACTGCGATAGGCCAGTGTCGGCATGCGGATCGTCAAATGCAGATGCAAGAGTCATAGACGTGTTTCCCCTTCCTCATTCTTCGTGTTTAGAGGTTTTAATCTCCTGCATATGGTGCAAACGAAGCCCACAGCCCAACCCTCACCTTCTCCTGATCAAAGGAAGACAGCGAACTCGACCATAACAGCAACACCTTCAGAAGAGACACGCCCAGAAGGACATGTGATTGCTGATAAACCAATGTTTCTTAATTCGTCACAGGACTTCATCAATCCCAAAGATCAGAAGGAGAGCATACTTGTTCGTCTTCCAAACGGTGCCTTCGCTGCATATGAAAGCGCATGCACACATCAGGAGTACCTGTTAAGTATCATCCGGACAAGAAGCAGCTTATCTGCCCCTTGCATGGCTCTGTCTTCGATCCTGCGAAAAATGGTGCTGTGATAAATGGGCCTGCAACAACACCTCTCCCAATGATAGCAATACTTGTTCACATGGATGGCACAGTCACGGTAGAATGAGTATTCGTGAGTGGAGGGAAAAGGCAAGAGAGTATCATAGATCAAGGCAGCCATCCTGCTAGGTCGATGATGTGACCGGCTCTATCTTAGGTGCTTTTACAGCAAAAGACGACAGAGCAGAAACGATCTTTCCATTCTCGTTTGATCTTTGCGCTTGTAGAAAAAGAGCAGATGTGAAGAGAAAGTTGAAAAAGTACTATGGCAAACCAAGAGCATGTTGACATCCTGAAACAAGGAGTAGTGCAATGGAACACGTGGTGCTCACAGCAAAAGGATGGCTCAAGGAGATTTTCTTCAGAAGGTACTTGATGACGAATTTGAAGAATAATACGAGCGGTATCGCCATAGATATGGACTTTATCGCCAGTAGCAAGTGTTTTAGGAACGCATCTCATTCCATGAGGTGTACTCATACTTTCTGCTCCTCTTGTAGATTCTTGTGCCGTGTGAGGATATGGCAAGGATTGCTTCTTGGGCATGTCATATAGGTCGTTCAGAACCGTTGAAACTGCTTTTACGCTCTATCACTTTACGCCAAAAATGTTCTAGTTAGAGCACCTCCAAATTCTTGAGAAAAGTACGGATTTCGTCCAGCATCCAATGTGACTCTATGGTGGGAGAGAGTTGGTTTAAAGCTACTTCTATTGAACGACGAGCTTGCTCGATATCTCCTCGCTCTTTAGCAAAATATGCCTCTTCTAGATTTTTGTAAATAGTTCCCGTTGTTACAGTTGCATACCTTTCAAGGCGAGGGAGGTTCTCGAAAGATCGCTCTGCTTTCTCTATATCCCCATGAGCCAGATAAGCAATGGACATCCGATAGGCCAGATCTTCGTCTTCTCCTTCACTACCGTGCTGGTTACGATACTGACCCCCAATCTGTTGCGCTTGCTCATAGTGTTGGATAGCGGCAGGTATATCTCCCTGTTGATATACAATATCTCCCGTGATCATCGCTGAGCGAAATTGAATGACGGGGCGACAGTTCGAAGTATCATTTTCATGCATTAATTCTGCTGCTTCAGTGAGGTTTCCTTGCTGTAACGCTACTCGTGCCAGGAAAACATGTGCTAGCGCAATTAATTCTTCAGCATCTTGAGTAGATGGATTAATACGTTGTGCAATCTGCAAACCTTGTAAAATGCTCATTTTAGCTTCTTGTAAGCGATTCGTCTCGATAAGTGTCCAGCCTAATGTGTCAATTCTAAAAAGTGCAGCAGCCTTAATCTGCTGAGTTCGTTCGGCTGCCTCAGCAGCCTTCTGTGTGTAGTACAAACGCTCCTTGTAATAAAAGTGCCTGTTCATGTAGTGAGCAAGCAGCAACATGAGATTAATCAGAGACTCGTCATACCCTTCGAGGTCAGCCCACTCAAGCACATTAAGAATATTTGGCCATTCCTCATCAATTGGTGTTGCTTCCCCACTTCTCACGAGACTATCCCAGTAGAGATCACCAGATCGTCCCTGGGCCATCTCTCTTTTGATCATTCCGTAATAGTATTCATACCAACGCTGCCGAGCCTCTTTTTTAAATGATGGATCAGCTTCTAATTGCTTGTGACCGAATGCTCTAATAAGGGGATGTGTATGATACTCTGGCTTCCGTTCAAGATCTTCCGGGTTGACTTCGAGAAACATGAATTGAACTAGTTCCTCTACTGCCTCTTTTAGCTGATAGTCCATGAGACCTGCTGGATAGCCAAGCGCATCACGCTTGACGGGTTCTGGGAAGAAGGGAATAACTTTCAGGACATGTTTCGCCTCGTCATGCATTTTTTCCCATGAGCGTTTGTAAAGATCGTTAAAGATGTCATCAACCGAGGCATTCGCATGATGGAGATGCTCTATCACCTCATCCAA
>DAOUDD010000183.1:0-29710 GCA_034431765.1 Ktedonobacteraceae bacterium
CTTCGGCCTGAAGCGCCCAGGCATCCACCTCGTACTCGTACTTACGTGTCTGCGCCATTACTGTATATAATAATGGAATGCATGGGTCAATTGCGACATCCTTGATGTAATCTCGGATATTCTCTGTTTCAACTCGTGCTGTCAAACTCCGTTCGACGAAGTTCTTCCTCAGCAAAATTGAAGAAATGATTCTATTCAATTGTCAAAGTACTCTTTTTGGCTGTTGCCATCGCCAGTGGCGACGCTCACGTAATATGCCACACTTTCCCCAACTTGTCAACAGTTTCGCGCTGAATTTTTAAAGCATTTAGAAATTCGCCTGGCTTCGTATCAAATATTTGCTCTGTTTATCACAAAAGTCTATATAGAAGAGTTAGCCTGGGAGAGTTAGCCTGATGGTCCTTAATGGATTGACGGCGGTCACTACAACAAGTACGCTTTCTATGTTGAAAGATAGTCAGGGAGAAATAGTCAGGATATAGTTAAAATATATCCAAAGAGGTATTGTTAGCGGAGGATACAGTTCAGTTTATGAAGTATTTTTTCTGGATAGCGTTCGCCGTATTTCTGGCGGCTTCTATTCCCCATGTTGCGTACTTTTTCGCCTCTTTTGAACCATCACAGGGATCGGAAGGAATCTGGTGGTGGGCAGTCAGTTATGCTATTGCAATAAGTATTGATGTAACAGTTTATCTCCTCTCATGGACTGCATTTCAGCGCTACCGCAAGTATCGAAGCGCGAAAGCAGTCTGGCAGCACTGGCTTTTAATCGTGATCTGTACTGTTTTTTCGTGGGCCGTGAACTGGGCATATGCCAGACAATTTCATAGTCCTATTATGTTGAGTTCTGCCGAGAGGGCCGCGCCCTGGCTGATCAATGTTTTTCCGTTTATGGCAAGCGCATTCCCTCTACTAGGTATCGTCTATACAATGATGGCAGAAACCATTTCAGAGACATCAGTAGATAAGAAACAAAGCAAGATCAAGGAATTGCAAGCTCTTAACGAACTGGCAAAACAGACACAATTGCCAATCTCAACACTGCGTCGGGCACTTGGTAGTGGGGATATTACCACTGAAGATCTTGTGAACAATACATCAAATGAAGAACTAACAAAAACAGAGAATCCTACTACATCGATTACTGGACAATTTGTAACACTTGAGGAGAAGAGCGAAGCTTCGCCTGACGCCACTAATTCCTCTATGGTCACCGTCTCACCGGAAAACAATCCCGATAAACTGCAAATGACTCTCGAAGCGCTCAAGAACAATCCTCACATTACAGATGATGCCCTGGCAGAACGGCTGGCTTTAAAGCGTCCCGCCAGCGCCCGTTTCTGGCGGCTGAAAGCAGTAGAGATTCTCAACGCTGCCGAGAAGGAACCTGGAGAAGTGGAGGAGTCAGCAGTACCGGCGAAGAGCGACTGGGCTACGACAGGAGAACTTGTCAACGCGCGAACAAACAAGCGGTAGCTTGACGTTTAAAGATCGGTATGCTAAAATTGTCGGAGTGTAGTATAAAGTATAAAACCTGACAAACCACCTATCCACAATATGGTGAGTTGCGGTGTGACGCTGTAGTCCTGCTAGTAACTATTACTTACAAATATGCCATGCTCCAAATTATTTAGGGAGGGATCAATGTCGGCCACATTCAGTTATGCGACAATCTTGCATGCCGTCGGTCAGGTCTTGGACCAGGTCGGAGTCAAGAGTATCGCAATCCACGAAGAAGAAGATGGCCTCTTCGTCGAAGGCTTTACAAGCGAAGGTCAACTTCAAGTGCAAGTACGCTACGATATCGCGGGTTTATATGAACTGGTAAAGAGTGCTGAGACACAGGTGGAAGAACAGAGGTCAGGAGAATCCACCGGTGCTTTGCGCCGCTTTCTGCGAGAACATAGTCGGGAGCTTGCCGGAGCATCTTTCTAAAAACTTGATCCTTACCAATATAGGGAAAGAACCGGAGGAGTTCCTCCGGTTCTTGTCAAATTTTCAATGGGAGCATGTAGTAGGGGAAGGCAAGCTTCTTCCAATACAAGCACAGGCTGGTTAGCAAGTTCAGGCAGTTTGTTCGTGGAAGCTACATTCGTGTCACTCACTGTATGTCTTTTCCATTCTAACCACAGACTATACTATAGGAATTACGCAAAGTAAAGCGCAGACCTCTCGACTTTACTTCCAAAGTATGATATGCTCATAGCTAAAGGATTTCTTTGTAGCAATCCAGCACCTGAACAATCATAAATCTTGGCCTGCGCGGTTTCTCCCATGAGAGGAGAAGGTTGTGCCCGAAGATATTGCATTATTCATTGACTTTGAAAACATACGTTATAGTATGCTGAACATCCAACGGAGAGAGCCTGACCCACAGGAGCTTATAGCAGTCGCCCGACGCTATGGTACTGTGATGGTCGCTCGTGCCTATGCAGATTGGTCTCGGCAGCCAGAGCCGTTTAAGGGCAGCCTGACAGCGGCGATGATAGATCGAGTCGATTGCCCGGCGAAGCAGCGAGACCGTATTCGTATGGGTACCGTTCACTATTCAGGCACCGGCAGTAGTTCTACCGGTTCACTTGGCTCTTCTTATCCCGCTGAACAAGGCTCTGGCGCGTACCCGTCACGACAATGGCCCTCAACAGTGTCGGGGAACTCTGGTTCTCTTCCTGCCCTTCAACCCGGTTCAAGCAGTTGGGTTGAACAGGAACCAATAGTACCTCTGCAACATGAGCTAGATGACCACGAGGATGTCTTTCCAGAGGATGATCAGAATGCCGATGAAGGCTTCTCGCCTGACTACTCGCAACGGGAGCCGTATCGCCCACCATATTCTTACCCGAATGCTTATGGTCAATCAAGTTCTACTGGTCCCCTCGGCCAAAGCAGTGCCGGCTCTTCAAGCTTTTCAAACTCTTCCATACAGCATACCGGAAATACTGGTCATCTTCCTGCGGTTAACTCCGGTAGTAGTACTATTGTGCAAAGCACGGTTGTACAAAGTACAGTTGATTTGAATATGTTGATGGATATTATTGAAACCGTTTTTGATCGTCCTACCATTTCTACCTTTGTCTTAATGACAGGTGATAAAGATTTCACTCGAATCAGCGCTCGTTTAAAGTTACGTTTGAACAAAACTGTTATTGTTGTTGGAATTCCAGGAACCGTCAGCCGAGATTTAATTAGCAGTGCAAACCAGTTCGTCCCCCTTGTTCCCGGTGGCCTTCTCAGTAATGCCGGTTCGCAGCCCACTCCTGGTATTCTCCAAATGTCACCCAGTGGTGCACTTGGGTCGAATAGCGGCTCTCTTCCAGCCGTGACGTTTGCAAACACGGCTGCTCAATTTCAGCAAGCCTATAATAATCCACCAATGGATGTGCTCGATCCCCAATTTTTGCAATTCCTTGACTATATTGATCGCAACTGGTCCTGGCGTACAATTATCGGTGTCTCCAATTTTATTGGTGATCCCGTCAATCCCAAAAATCGCTTCCGTGGCCGCCTGACACGCGAGTCCGCACGCGAGCTACTGAATGCCTGCATTCAGCAGAACATCTTGATTGTGCAAACTGATGCAACAGGTGCGGAAGATCTACGTCTGAATCGTATGCATCCCGGAGTTGATGAAGTTTTGAAGCAGTTCGTACGTTAGTAACCAATATGTAAAGTATAAAAATACACCCTCTACAACAGTATGAGGGTGTATTTTTATACTGCTTGCGCGTTCGCTTTATCCTAACGGCTACATAGGTGGCATCTGCTGGGGGTATTCAGCACGTGGCTGCTCATACTCACGAGCTACCATTTCTTGCTCTTGCTGGGCCACTTGCTCTGGCCTCACTGGTGCTTCATGCTCTGCTTGGCTGGGAGTTGCTGCGTATCCCTGAGTGTACGGCTGGTATGGCTGATAATACGCCTGAGACTGCTGTGTCTGCTGCTGATTCTGGAAGTTGGGCTGGTAATATTGCTGCTGAAAAGGTGGTACAGTTCCCGCACTCCTCAAGATCATCCTGACCAGCATATAAATTCCTATCAGAATCAATACACTTATAAACAGCGGAAACACTATCCGCCAGCTCCCTATTAGTAAGAACACTATAAAGACAAAAACCCAGGGAAAACCAGATCTATATGGACGATGATATCGGTTTCGTCTCCAGTAATTCGGTCCGTAAAACATAACTGTTCCTCCTTGGAACGGGACAAGCTCTCCGTTTCCGAAAAGAATTCCTTTCATCACAGATTGCTATATTCGCTATCTAAAATATAACATCTAGCAATGTTTTTGTCAAGGTCTACAATAAAGAGACACCTATTACTTTGTTGTGCTATCTATTCTACGTATAGGAACGCAACAGGGTGAGAAAAATCAAATGCCGACGAGTAACTGCTTCTCCTGATACCTGAGTGCAGGGCAGCTCGTGTCTCAAGCAGTGTTAGTTTTCGCAGAAGACATACGTCCATTGAGGAGGAAACGATAACCGTAACAGGGAAACTACAAGGTTACATACAACTATTTCATCCCTGACTGTGTTCTATAGAATGGCGTACTACATTCGTAGTAGACCTCATCACATTCGTGGAACGAGTTCAATAGCTCGCGTCCTGCCATGGTAATGCTAAAGGGGCAATGGTTGCAGACCCATCGCCCCTTCTCTTCTTACGCTATCCTTCCCTACAGGAGGCACTACCTCTACTTTAATTTGTCATATTCGTTATACGGCTCTACTGTGCTAGACATAACGTCTACAATGTGGTATCGTGTACGATGCGCGTTCTTTACTTACTCTACTCAGATCAGGGGAGAATGACAATTTCTTGAGCGATGCTACACCTATAACAGAAATAGACGGTCAGGATTCTTCTCAAGGATATCTTGGTCCTGTACCACCTCCAGGCCAACTCCCACCACGTGGCGAACGCTTCTGGGTTGAACGTCCCGAACAATTGCTTCACACTGTCTCCCTCCTCCAGCAAGCAGATGTGGTTGCAGTCGATTGCGAGTTCATGACGGTTCGCACTCGTAGCTCTATGGAGACATCCTCGACGGTTCCACAGCTCTCTCTCTTACAACTTGCGGTTGAGAGGAGATGCTTTGTCGTTGATGCACTCCGCCTACATGATCTCTCTCCACTCGCTACTGTTCTAGAGAACTCTGCCACTTCAATACTTTTGCATGGTGCAGGAGCGGATATACGTGTTATGCTTGAGCGGGGCCTACGAGTAGCACACTACTACGACCTAGAAGCCACCTGTCGTTCAATCTTTGGACAGCGTGAATCATCATTGGCAACAATGTTGCAGCGTGCATTCGCATTCCACCTGGATAAAACGTTACAAAGAACTGATTGGACACGCCGCCCGCTTCCTCCAGCAATGATTGCGTATGCCGCTCTCGACGCTGAGGTTACACTTGCGCTCTACTCCTGGCTGAACCAATACTATGCTCCAATTGTGCAAGCGCACGAAAACGATGGTCATCCCGATCCAGTTGCGCGATGGATCGAGCCGTTTCTACGCGGGAACGCATCACTTTCACCCGAAACAGCGCTAGCTGAAGCTCAAGCTTCAGGCTTGATATGTGATCGCATGCAGGTAATAACGGATTGCCAGAGGGCGCTGGCGACTATTAAACATCCTGTACGCCGTAGCCGCTTGCTTCGCCTCGTGGCGGACCTTTCACTGGCCCAACTGGCTCCCGATATTCTCCCTCTTCTCCACGCTGCTACTTCAGACGAGCGTACTGCTGCTGCCCGTGCGTTAGGCAGGCTAAACATTCGCTCTGCGGTTGAGCAGATTCGCCCTTTGCTCAAGGATCCAGTACAGGATGTACGCAAAGTGGCACAATTTACACTACAACATCTTAATGAGAAGGAAAACGCTGCTCCTCGTCTCCTTCCAACACAGGATAGCAATGGGTCCCGCATATGGGCAGTTCCAGCATCTCAGAATGCCTCCGACGATGACACCGATTGGAAGTCACGTCTGCGCTCCATCATCGATGCTTGATAGCGAAGATGTAAACAAAAGTAAGCTGCCCTTTCGGTGCAGCCTACTCTAAATTTTCCTGAAAAATCTTATTTACGCTGCAACTGATGCGCTCCAGTCCTGATTAAATGTGCTTTTTAACGTCGCAAGCACACTCGTATCCGCAACCAGAATACCCAGCTCTCGATTCTTATCAAGTGAGTAGGTTGAGATATTTTCTGACCCGACAAAGGCTTCCTTCCCATCAACCAGGATGATTTTCGCATGCATGTAGAGCTTCTTGTCTTCTTTGACCGTTACTCCCCCTTGCTGAATCGTCGTAATACCACTTGTATTACCAGAGTCGTTATAAGGCAGGATAACCTGTACAGTGACACCCCGCTGTACAGCATTGATCAGGGCCTGCTCGATACTGCTGTCCTGCATCTCCTCAGCCTCAATCGACAGACTTGTTTTCGCGCTGCCGATAAGCGCACTAAAATCTGTACGTGCATTCACAGGACTCAGTACAATATTGTCGTTGCTGGGTGTATATGCAGTACGATTCCAATCGGCGTTAAAAATGTCGGTGGCAGCTTTGACATCGCTAGCATTGCTATCGACGATCCCATACTCACGATTCTTTGTACTGCTGCTACCACCAAGCGCTGATTTGGAGAGATTGCACGTCATAATATATGCTGTTTGTCCATCAATAATCATCGCTTTTTCATGGGTTAACGCGAAATCAGGGTTGGTATACTGTGCCTGCGCGCCGGAATCTCGTAAGGCTTGCAGTGTATTGTCAGGTGAGCCACCACCGTAGGGATGGTGCTCCAACATCACACGCACATCCAGGCCATTAGAGGCCACATTCTTCAATGCGTTCACCACATTCGTGTCTGTCAATAGGTACAGCTCGACATAGACTGATCGTTGAGCATTGTTGATGGCATCCAAAATAACTTGCTCACCCGCATCAGGCTCGACAAATACCTGCACTCCCATAACGCCTGTTCCCAAAGCATTCAGTTTTGCAGTGCGTTGTCCCATCGCTCCCGCCTGGGTAACATTGAGGATTAGAGCCAGTAGACAGAGGAATAGAGTAAGCAACATCCCTATGCCGCGTCGAGACATTGTGCGCTTCAAAGCTGTTTCGCGCAAGTTCCACCTCGCATTTTGAAATAATTGGACCACTTTTCTACAATCTACCGAGAACATTCTTTAGAGGCAACTCTACGCAAGCATACCTGGTGCATATTATCGCCCGATAAAGAGAACGTAAAAAAGCAGTTTTTTCGTATATACCTATCTTTATAACAAGGAGAACACTTTCTATATGGAGAAGACGCTTCTTATTGAGCATCTTCTACACATAACGCAGGGCTTCAGCCGGAGCGATCTTGCCAGCTTGCCATGCGGGTAAAATCGCGCCAAGAAGCGAGGCGAGCAGAGAGAGGCCAGTGATGAACCAGAGCTGGCTCCAGGGGATGCTAAAGAGCAGGCCAGTTTGATACTGCTCAAAGAAGTTTGCAGCGAAGATGTTGCGTGCTAGATTGAGGCCAAGCAGAATACCCAGAAAGCTTCCAACCACACCAACAAGAAAGGATTCCAGTAAAAAGGCTCCCCGCACTAATCCTCGTGAACAGCCTACTGCTCGTAACATACCAATCTGTTGCCGTCGCTCAATCACTGCTCGTGTACCGGTAATAGCCAGTGCCGCAACGCCGAGCAGCAGTGTCATGCCGACAACACCTAATAGCACGTTGCTGAGTAGGATACGAGGTCCACGTACCTGCCAGATTGCATCTTCCAGCACAGTTGTTTCCAGACCATTATCGAGAAATGCTGATCCAAGAGCCAGAGCCAGGGTACGTTTATCCTGCCCAGGAGCAACTTTGAAGTAGTAGCTTTCAGATTGTGGATTTGTCTCATCCACAGTATTGCCAATCGCCGCCTCGCTATATGCAGTGCGCGAGATATAGAGACCGAAGTGCGCACTATCGCTATTATCCACAATCCCGATAATTGTTAATTTGCGCGCTTCACGCCCTTGAAGACCTGCTACCCAGATAGGTGCAGCAGAAAAAGTTTTCTGGCCCTGATACACACCGCTCAATGTGAATGTCGTCTTGGCGTCAAAGTTTGGTGGCAGAGCTGGCACACCCGCATCACTCGCGCGTGGCACAGTTGGATCATAGACGTTTCCGTTGCCATTGGGATCGTAGGGAACTGAGCTGCTATCGATCAGCGCATAGTCAGGATGTTGTTGCAACGCCTGCCAGATATCATTATCACTGGCAAAACCATTCGCACGTGCCGCTAGTCGAAGGCCATATCCCTGCAAGAAGCCTCCGCTCACGAACTGCGCCGGATATAGAGACCAGCGTGGTTGCTCAGCCGTAAGCTGGATCACACCTACCGCTGTTGTACTGCTGCGACCAATCGCGGCAAAGGCATGTGGATCAACTCCATGAGCTGCCAGAGTTGCCTGAATATCTGGCAGAGGCTTAAAATAGGCCGAAGCCTGAATATCGTACCCACCCGTCTGTGTATCAATATCCACATAGCTATTCTGCATGGCATTTGTAATCACAGCCATCACCGTCATTGCAAAAATCACCAGGCTAAACATAATCATGTTCAGGCCGGTACGGAAACGTCGTTGCAGTGGATAGGCTGAAGCCAGTTTCATTAATGCATAGAAGCCTGGAATCCGTGCACAGAGCGAGAGGAGAGGACTCGTCAATACCGGAGCATTTGTCACAAGCAACCAGATTGTGCAGATGACCATCATCATACCAGCGACAAAGAAGACCTCTATACCCCCCTGAAAACGTGGCAATCCGAGTCTTGCTAGAGCATCAAATGGCAACGCCCAATACCCGACAATAGCCGCTCCAACTAGAATAGCGAGCACACCGTTAGAGGCACGTTGCCAGTAACGTGGCTCCGGCATCGGTTTTCTGTGATGCACAAAGAAAATCCAGGTCATCACCTGGTATACGAGCGCTTTTAGCAATAGTCCGAGACCAAATGCGATACACGAAACACCTAGCGAGAACGGAATAACCTGCGAGCTATCCAGCCCCAAACGCAGCAACCAGCCACCAATCAGGAGCGGAAGCAGTCCTAGTGCCACCAGTTTGCGTATTGTGGCAATCAACAGGTCTGGAATATGCTCAAAGAGAAGCCTACGCACACGTTGTAAGCGCGTTGCAGTCGTTAGCCCACGCTCACGGGTCCGTGATTGTACAACTGCAAGGGCTTGACGTCCGAGCTGCACAGCACGGCGAGCTAGATCAAATACTGTTAACGTCGAGCGATTCGGCTCAGGCAGATCACGCATCGCCTCTGCCACTGTCATCCGACTCACTAGCCAGGCAGAAAGAGCAACTGAGCAGAATGTAAAGATAACACCCAGACAGTATGCGATGACCAGGCTGTGCGGCTGCAATGTAAATTTAAGCGGGAATTGGAAACGTAGCAGCACCGGTTGCAACAAATAGACAACTAACGTACCAATCCCCAAACCTATCAGCAATCCAACGAAAGAGGAGAGCAGATCATAGACAGTTCCCTCAAAGAGATACATCAATACAAGGTGACGACGCTGCACACCAATCGCTCGCGCCATCCCCATTTCCGCGCGCCGTTCGGCAGCTAATAAGACAAAGATCAGGAAAATCAATAACAGGCCGATCGCCAGCGCAAAGAGGGAAAAGAGGGAGAAGATACGCGAAAATATATCCTGTGCCTTCTGGGAGTTCTCCACACCCTGCTGCTTCACCTGCACAACATGGACTGAACGAGGGAGCACATGCTCAATACTCTCTTCAACAGCGTTCGATAACGTCAGCCCATTGAGACCACCGCCACCACGATTCGCGATATACAGCTGATTGATATGTCCCTGCAGCGATTCAATATCTTGAAAGGCTTGCAGCTTGCTCAGCAGATAAGGGGTATCTCCCACCAGCCCTGCATTGTTCACAATCCCTGCAACACGAAACGCATGACGTTGTCCGGTCCAACGCTGAGCATAGAGGTACAGTGAATCGCCCGTTTTTGCATTCAACAGATTCGCAAGTGTCCCATTGATGTATACCTGGTCATCCTGCAACTGCTCAATTTTGAGGTGTTGTTTTGTATTCACCTCCTGCATTCCACCAAACCCCTGTTCACTTCCGGGCAAAATTCCCAGACCTGTCACCTTGGACCGTACCTGGCGCGACGTCTGATCGGCTACCAGCAGATTCTGCTCACGAAGTGATGCACCGACCGCGCTAATAAGCGACGATGTGCGCGCATGATTCGCTACAGCAGCATAAGCACGTTGGGAGAAAGCACCAAGCGGTCCACGTCCACCTTCGATTACCTCATCTACATTCCCCCAATTGTAGACCGCGACACTCTGAACCGCTGATGTCATCACATCGCCAGTCGCCAGAACACTGGAGAGCAGAGTCGTAGAGAGCATCAGAGCAAAGACAATCAGGCCCATCTGTACACGCCGCCGCGCAATATTGCGCACACCGATCTTGAAAAAGAGCGCGTTACCGAGGGCAAGCAAGAGAACAGCACCAATAATGATACCGGTTATAGTAAGTAGAATGGGAGATAGAGAATCAATGGAAATGCCGAAGAAGCGAATCATGATTGTTGCCGCGCTTGAACTTTTTGATAGAAGATCTCCGCTAATTGCTTGTAGCCGGCAGTGCTTGGGTGAAAGCCATCCGAACTAATATATTCTGAATGATCTGCCAACGCCTGCCATAACGAATAGAGATCAACAAGCTCTACAGAATAACGTTGTACAATAGTGGAAATAGAGGAATTGTATGCAGCAATGGTAGAGCGCATATCTTCAGCGGCCTGTCCAGTGCTCGTTTGAAAACGAGGCAAGAGGAGGAGATTTGGCACATTTGCGACCAGGACACGCGCCTTTGGCAAGTGTGTCTTACATTGGGAGACCAGGCTCTCCAGGTCTCGTGCATAGTCAGCAGGTGCTACTTGCCCTACCAGATCGTTGACCGCCAACCAGATCGTCACCAGAGTTGGATGAGCGTCGAGTGCGATAGGCAGTTCGACATGTAGAGCATCTTGAACAGTAATGCCAGGGATTCCTAGATTAATTGTTCGCACATTCGATCCCAGCTTATCAGCCAGGTCTGCCGCCCAGTTTTGTGTCTGTGGGTCATCGGCTCCCGTCCCATATGTATCAGAAGCGCCTATAGCAACGTACGTTACACGAGCTGTAGGAACTTTTTGCACACGTAGATCAGGGAGATTCGTCGTTGCATTTCCCCAGGGTGAACATGCCGCCAGCACAAGAACGAGGCAGAAGAGACCGATAAATTGTTTGAGGGAGAACCCTTTCATCTTGCAAGCCGATTTCGCAAATGAATACGCTCCACACTACACAACAACGGAACGTATAGCAAACGCGTTCTCCACTCTCTATGAGCGACCAGCGATAGCAGCACCTATAATGGCGAGCAGAGCAAAGAGTACCACGAAAATGATCGTCAGATTGAAAATCAGACGCTCAACACCGCGTCTCGTCTTAAAAACCGAACCCGCACTGCTGCCACCAAAAGCACTACCCAGACCCGCACCGCGTACTTGCAGCAGAATAAAGACAATCACGGCAATGCTCAGAATAATCTGCAAAATCCTGATAGCAGGAAGCCATTGTTGAGCCACAAATATTCCTCTCTTTCGAGTAAATCTCTCTTTATCTTACTCCAGGGACAAACCAGTTTTAAGCATTATATCATAGTTCCTACTGCTGGCAGTATTCCTGTTGCAGTATTGTTGAAAGTGAATCGAACAAGAAACCGTTTGAACCTCTTGTTGGCATACTCCGCCCGCAGCAACAGTATAGCCGAGTACGCTGAAAAGATCAAGTAATTTTACAGTAAAGACAGTTGAGAAACAAAAAATACGGGTGCACTTCCTGGCTAATGCCGTAGGTGCACTCGTGCTTACTATGGCTGGACATGAACTTCTTCTGGTTGCGTATGAGCAACTAGAGCGTTCTCTGCAATGCGAAACGGCTTGCTGAAACGACGTTTGAGCAGCATCGCCAGTGCTGGCCAGCCATCCTTCCAGGGAGACAATTTCTTTTCCTGCCGGGGATTGTAGCTAATAGGTACCTCGAAGATCTTGTATCCCGACTGTAAAATGCAGGCTGTAATTTCTGGCTCGATCTCGAAGCGACGACCTTCCATTGGCAATCCGCGAGCAACAACAGCAGGCATCAGCTTGTAACATGTCTCCATGTCATGGATATTGCTGCCGAACAAGATATTTGTCACGGTTGTTAGGAAACGATTGCCCCAGCGTGTTGTGAACTTCTGAGCCGAGAGATCGCGCCGTCCATAGACAGCGACCCGAGCAAAGCCTGCGCTGGTCTTCTCTTCCCACTTCTTCACAAGAGACGGCAGATCGTCTGGATCATACTCCATGTCGGCATCCTGAACCGTTACCAGATCACCAGTTACCATGCCGAAGCCTGTGCGCAAACCTACGCCTTTTCCCTGGTTACGCTCATGACGAACATAACGGTACCCATCAAAAGGAGTCTGCAGGCGTAACTGCTGCAAAATCTCCCATGTGCGGTCGGTAGATGCATCATCCACCACGATAACTTCCTTGTCCAGAGGAATACGAGAAAGTATCTCCAGAACCTGCGCGACTGTCTTTTCCTCATTATACACAGGAACAATAATAGAGACACGCATTAGATAAAACCTCACTTGAACTATAGAAAAACGTCTTTGGAAAGTCCTACAGATGAAAGTAAATAGTCCTTCTTATCGAGTAAACGAATGAATTGGCATATAGCAACAAATGGTGTGTATTCTCGGTAAAATTCTCCTATTCCAACTATGAATAAGTAGTCAAATCTATACCATACACCCACCTCTTGTTGAAGACCTATCCATATGATAAAATACTTACCGGGCGAGGACAACAGGTCCCCGCCCGAACTTGTGTTTGAGAAAGATTACTCGTATGGAAATTTCCTGGCTTGGTCATTCTTGTTTTCAACTTCGTAGCAAAAACGCAACCGTCGTTACCGATCCATTTCCACCGTCACAAGGAGCAACGGAGCAGTCACGGCTGAACAAGATACATGCCACGATTGTTACCGTGAGCAATACACACCCCGAACACAGCTATAGTGAGGGTGTTGGTGGTAAGCCCCGCATTGTACGCGGGCCAGGCGAGTATGAGATTAGCGATGTGTTGATTACCGGTGTCGCGTCCTACCATGACGATCAGAATGGGAAGATTCATGGCCGCAACACCATCTACGTTATTCACATAGACGAACTCGTTGTCTGTCATCTTGGAACCCTGGGTCATCCTCTACAAGAAGAACAGTTGGAAGAGGTTGCCGACGCCGATGTGCTCTTTGTGCCGATCGGCGGCGACATGACGCTCAATGCGACACAGGCCGCTGAGGTTATCAGCCAGGTCGAACCTCGTATCGTTATACCGATGCACTATCAAAGTACGCCTGGTGGTGAGATCGATCTCGCACTTGGCACGTTTTGCCGTGAGATGGGGATTGAAACGATCAATCCTCAACCAAAGCTAACTGTAACGCGTAATTCTCTTCCTGCTGAGATGCAGGTTGTGCTACTCTTAGTACGGTAAAGACGGGAACACAGAAATGTGCTCGCTCAGGGACAGAAGAAGGCTGCGAGTCGCAGGAGGAAAAGAGGAAACGATGTCAAAATTTATCTTTGTCACAGGTGGCGTGGCATCATCCGTAGGAAAGGGTATCAGCGTCGCCTCGCTTGGGCGTCTCCTCAAAAATCGCGGAGTCTCTGTCTCGCTGATGAAGTTAGATCCCTACATTAATGTCGATCCGGGCACGATGTCTCCCTACCAACATGGCGAGGTCTTCGTGACCGATGACGGTGCAGAGACGGACCTGGACCTCGGTCACTACGAACGCTTTACTGATGAGCCTTCCTACCAGGTCAACAACGTAACTACGGGCCAGGTCTATGCCTCGGTGATCGGCAAAGAACGACGTGGTGAGTATCTCGGTGGCACTATTCAGGTTATTCCACATATCACCAACGAGATCAAAGAGCGCATTCACACCGTGGCTCGCCGCTCAGATGCCGATGTGGTTATCGTAGAAGTTGGAGGCACCGTTGGCGATATCGAGGGTGAGCCATTTCTGGAAGCGATCCGCCAGATGCGCAAAGATGTCGGCAGGCGCGACGTTCTCTACATCCATGTGACGCTGTTGCCCTACCTCGGAGCAACGAAAGAGCTCAAAACCAAACCGACACAGCACAGCGTGAAAGAGTTGCTCCGCGTCGGTATCCAACCAGATGTTATTCTCTGCCGCTCGGATTATCCCGTGAGCGACGAGCTGCGTGAGAAGATCGCACTCTTCTGTAACATTGAAGCGACAGCCGTCATTCCCATGACCAATGCTGAGACAATCTACGAGGTTCCACTGACGCTGGAAGAGGCGGGCCTGGGTCAATATCTGGTGCAAGAGCTGGGCCTGTCACAGCAAGAGCCGCAGATGAGCGAGTGGCGCAATCTGGTCACACGCATCAAGCATCCTCGCCCAGAACTGAGCATTGGCCTGGTCGGAAAATATGTCGAGCTACACGACGCCTACCTATCCGTCGCTGAAGCTCTCAATCACGCTGGCTGGCATCACGATGTTGATATACACATCAAATGGATCAATTCTGAAGCTCTGGAACAGATGGGTGAACGCTACACGGAGGCGCTTGAAGACGTTGCGGGCATCGTCATACCTGGTGGCTTTGGCAATCGTGGCATCGAAGGCAAAATTCTCGCCGCCAGCTTCGCGCGCCGCAACAACGTTCCTTACCTGGGTCTTTGCCTTGGTCTACAGGTCGCGGTCATCGAGTTTGCACGGCACGTTCTGAAGCTTTCAGATGCAAATAGCAGCGAGTTCGACCCACAAACACTGTATCCTGTGATTGACCTGATGCATACACAGCGCCAGGTGGCCGAGAAGGGCGGCACAATGCGCCTTGGCAACTGGGTCTGCTGCTTGATGCCGGGGACAAAAACGTACGCAGCCTACAATGAGCCGATTGTTTTCGAGCGCCACCGCCATCGCTACGAGTTCAACAATGAGTATCGCAAACGCATGGAGTCTCATGGGATGATCGTCAGCGGTCGCTCCGCCGACAACAGTCTGGTGGAAGTAATTGAGCTAGCTGACCACCCCTGGTTCGTCGCCTCACAATTCCACCCAGAGTTCAAGAGTCGCCCGACACATCCCCACCCGCTCTTCCGTGAGTTCGTCGGGACTAGCCTGAAGCTACGTACTCAGCTCGAACAGAGCCAGCAAGAGAAGATCGAAGACTACCAGACTACACCCTAGAATTCATCGGCTATTATAAAAAAAGATGTTTAGTCAGAAAGAAGGGAAGCGAGAACGGCAGAGTATGCATTCTACCGTTCTCGCTTCCCTTCTTTCTGACTAAACATTGCTCACAGCGCTCAATTCTGTCGATCCGAGGAATGATCCGAAAGCGTAGCATCAAGCGCGGCCAGAACATGCAAAACGTCCTGACATATCTCAACCATTACCTGGGGCAACCACTCTTCAGGATGCGCTTCCTCCTGCAGCAGGTTACGTTCGGCGATATCTCCATAGCCATAGTGTGCGGACGAAAACGTAGTGTCATCGTGTAAACCACGCATACCAAGTGGATGCCAGAGCGGAATCTCTACACGCTGCTGCAAAGTGAGCATGTCTGGCTGAAGCCTATTTTCGTGCAGGATCATACTCACACCTGGTCGCGTCTCAACCGCTCTGCGGCTATGCTCACTTGCGCGCAGCCTCAATAATTGTGCTAACGAGAGCAGCGTTTCCTCCGCCAGATGCACGTCGTGAAGCGCAAGTGAGTAAGACAGATCAAGCACCAGGGGAGGAATTGTCTGTGTGTGCATATGCGGACAGTCCTCATCAGGATCATGGAAGAACTCGCATACCCCCGCTGGCCCCTCTAATGAGAGCGCAGTATCTAATGTCCCCCAGGAAAATGCTACAGAGCATGCGCTATGAGTCTCTGCTTCTTCACATGTACCCACATGACAGATACAGGAGAACTCACGTTCAAGTGAACGTGTATTCATCCAAAATTCAGGATGAGTCGTCAGACCGAGATCTTCCGCAGCCTTCAGAAACAATCTCGTCATATCTTCATACGTTAACACAGACACTTCTTCACTGGCATATCTACTTTAAAACATTGGACGAATTGAGATAATGATGTAAGTTGTTACTCCACCAGGAGTAGAAACACTGACTTCGTCGCCCTCTTTATGTCCTAGCAAGGCCTTACCAACTGGCGATTGATCGGAAATTAAACCAGCCTTTGGATCTGCTTCAAAAGTCTCGACCAGTTTATAGACGCGTTTTGCTCCGCTTTCCATCTCTAACTCAACTTCTGTACCGATACGAGCTGTCAGGGGACCGGTATCCACACCATGCATATCTGGCGTCATAATCTCGGAAAGCGCGAGCAATTGCTCCAGCTCTATAATCTCACCCTCCAGCTTGGCTTGCTCGTTTTTAGCCTCTTCATAGGCGCTACTCTCGCTGATATCGCCTGCTTCCTTCGCCTCATGGATATAGTCTGCAATTTCCTTGCGCTTCACGTTCCGCAAGTAGTCCAGGCGCTCCTTTTTCTTGGCATAGCCCTCAGGCGTCAAGCGATAGACCTTGCGCTCAGACTTTGCATCACTCTGTCCACCAATATTCATTGTCATACTCCTCCTGGTCTTGAGGCTCCCGACCTCGGTGGTCGCGTTCAGATCTCCGCCTCTCAAAATTTGTGCGTCTCTTCAACGAGATCCCTCTCTCTTTATATTCCCAATACCCTGACCACACGCTCTTCCGTCTTCACCTGCATCCCACCTATAAACCGAAAATGTGTACTCTCTCCAACATATGTGTGGCTCAGAGAGTCCTGTCCTTCTCAGTATGCCTCCCTCCGAAGGACGGAGACTACCCTTGACTATTTGCTATTCCTATCGCTCTCCTATTTAAAACACAGGAGGCTTTACACACATGAGGGAGATTATACGTTGTGGAATACGGAACGTCAAGTAATTTGACTTACATTTTCGGTAAAGTGTTCCACTCAGCAAAGAAGGTAGAAACTGATACACACTATAAAGCATAGACCCGCTAGTAGCTTTCTCAACGTCCTATACACAGTAGGAATCACCGAAGAATAAACTTGTCGTGGATACCATTCCTGGAAGAGTAAAAGCCTTCATCACTCTGGATTGTCTTTGTAAAATCTCTGTCTATCCGTCCATCTGATGAGAAGCTACAGCTATTGGGTAGACGTATAGTATATCATGTTACCTGATTTAGTAACCAACCGTCCTGCAAACTACCAGGTGGTAGTCTTTCCTCTTCTAGGAAATCGTATACCCTTACATTCGGAACGAGCGTTTCGTTTCTGAATGTAGAGGGGTATGATATGGCGCTGTCAAACATAGCAATCTGACAGACATGCGGTGAGAACTTCTATGCGTATTATCAATAATCTGGGTGAAATGACTGAAACTGCTCGTGGCTGGCTCAGTAGTGGTATTGTTGGAACAATGACTATTTCCAGTCACCTCCACGAAGGACATAAAGTCTCTTTTCATAAAGCTCGCGAGTTTTGCGAAATCCTTGTCGTTACACTCATTGATAAAACTATGTTACTGCACACCTCTCCCTCCCCTCTCACGAACACACAAACTATTCTCCGTGACATGCTCCAGATCAATGAAGACGAAATTGATATTCTTTTTATACCTGACTTACGTAAAATGTACCCCGAAGGTTTCTCAACCTATATTACTCCCTATGGACCCGCTGCAACACTATTGTCTCAGTGTGGTGAAGCAAGCAGCAATACTGTACGCACTATGGTAACGACAGCAGCTAAGCTCTTCCAACTTATTCGGCCAGATATCGCATTTTTCGGTCAAAAGGATGCTCTACACGCTGCCGTTATTCAACAGATCATTCGGGACCTCAACATCGATGTCTCGCTCCACATTCTCCCAACGGTGCGCGAGAGTGACGGGCTGGCAATCAGTAGCTGTAATCGTTTCCTCTCTCCAGAGGAACGGCAATCCGCTCCGGCCCTGCATCGCGCTCTGCTCAAAGCAAAAGAGAGCATCAATAGTGGTGAGCAGAATGCAAGGATCATCGAAGATCTGATTGCAAACCAACTGCAAGCTGTACCATCTATTACACTGGATCTTCTTCTTATATGCTCTGAAACTACCTTTGTTCCTGTTAATCAAATTACCCCTGGAACACTCATCGCGCTCGGAGCCTCTATCGGTTCCGTATACCTCATGGACAATATCGTCTGGCAAAGCGATGGGCAGTGGCGCATTTAAGGGCCTGATCACCAAAAGTTTCATCGACTCCCACTAGCAAATTTGTGTCAACGCATCTATAATGAGTCAGGTAATCTCTCTGGACAATACCCTCCTGTGGACGTATAAGCTGACATAAAGGATAAGATAGAAGGAGACTTCGATGCTTGCTACTCTCGGCTCACTTCTCGCTACGGCACTTGTGGCCTATCTCTGGGGTTCGCTTCCCTCCGGTTACTGGATGGGGAAACTGTTGCGCGGTAAAGACTATGATATTCGTGACTACGGTAGCCATAAAATTGGTGCGACAAACGTTCTACGCACGCTGGGAACCTTTCCAGCCATTATCGTGTTATTTCTAGATATCTCTAAGGGCATTGGCCCAGCACTGCTCGCTACATTTGTACCTTTCTTTTTCGGCGCTGGCTGGGGTATTTTTCTCGCGGGTCTTTGTGCATTGCTCGGTCACTGCTTTCCCATTTTTATCGGCTTCAAGGGTGGACGTGGCGTTATGACTGGCGCAGGGGCGCTCCTGATTATCTCTCCACTCACCTTCTTAATTGGAGCCATTACAACGTTCGGCACCATCGGTATCTCACGCTATGTCTCACTCGGCTCCATTGTTGGCTGCTTGACATCCTTTGTGTGTGGCATCGTTTTCTACATCCTTGGCTTGCTCAATCCAGCCTTTTTTGCACGCGTGAGCCTGCCGCAAATGCTCTACATGGTAATCGCGCCAACGCTTATTATCATTTTCCATGCTGACAATATTGGACGGCTCCTTAAAGGAACGGAACGCCGCCTGGGATCAAACAAGAACACCGCTAATACGCTTTCCGTCGAAAACAGCACATCCTAAATGCAAGACGTATAGCGTATAAGCATATCCCTGGGGTTAAACGCTTACTTTCTCCTTGCCCTGCCTCTCTGACTGAAAGAGAGGTAGAGCTCCTATCAGATATTCGATACCAGAGAAAAGCGTCCAGATCGTCGCCAGAATGAGCAGCGCATCGGCAATCAGCAAGAGGACTTCGGGCAGGGTAGTTGTCCTGGAGTTAAATGTCAACATTAATGGGAAAAGCGAGAGCAGGTGTGCGCCCAGTCCCTTCGCCAGCAGCACGCCGCCAATTGCTACCAGGGTGATGAACGTCTTTTGCTTTCCCCACTTCCCGGCCGGAATCACCCTCCCTTTCGCAGCCGCCATTGAACGCAGTCCGGTCACAAGAAACTCGCGTGTAATAATAATAAACACGATCCAGGCAGGTGCCAGCCCGATCTGTACCAGTGCAACCAGGATAGCTGCAACGAATACCTTATCTGCCGTGAGGTCCAGAAAAACGCCGAGCGAGGAGACCACATTTAAGCGCCGCGCCAGGTAGCCATCCAGGTAATCGGTCACCGAGGCCAGCAGAAAAAGCACTGTCGCTACGAGAAAAGCCCATGGCTGATTAACCAGCACCAGGACAAACACGACCACTGTCGCCACAAGCCGACTTATACTCAAAATATTCGGAAGGTTCCGCATGACAACTCTCCTCGCCTGCTTCCCTTAAGAACAGATGGAACATGAAGATAGCCATGTTCTAAGAAGAACGCTTTCTCTTCCTGTGTGTACAAGGTAAGCTCCTCTCTGTCGCCAGAACAACTAGAGCGCTTTCACGCCCACCAACAAGTCTCTTCGCTTGATCACCCGGTCTACCGAGTGCTCGAACTGTGTATAGGGCGGCTCGTTACGAACCTGTAACGATGTATGCGCTTCCAATAAGCCGACCATCTCCTCGCGCTCAACGCGTGTCGCATTCCACGCGAGTGCTATCGTTCCACCAGGATGAAGCATCTGTTCCCAGAGCGGAAGTGCGCGGGTCAATAGCTCTGCGACCTCGCCAAAATGTTGAATACCATATGGCAAGTCGGCCACGATTGCATGTATACGAGGCCCGCCCACTACCTCGCGCATCTGCATCTGCGCATCACGAGCGTCTCCATTTGCTAGCACAAGATAGCGTGTATTCCCCTTCGGACCAATCTCAAACTGATAACGTCGTCCAGCTCTCCGCCCCCGCTCATCAATCTCTTTGAAGCGCATATGCTCGCCATCTAGATACTGCCGCACAAACAGCGCTGTAGTCTCAACATCCTGACGCTCAAGCTCAATCCCAAATGCATCATATCCGTTTGCTAACGCAAGAAAGAGGGTCGTGCCTCCTCCTGCCAACGGGTCCAGAATACGCAACCGTTCATGCATACGTGTTGCATATGCGCCCGCGAAGAGTGCAACATTGAGCAGGACATGTGTAAAAATCTCGTTTGTCTTGCCCCTGTAGCGCCGTGCCTCCGTCATCTCTAACGGAACAAATGGTGTGAAAGATGGCTCGACAGGACGTAACCATGGTCCAGATATTTCACCCAACCGTTCAAAATATTCATAGACCTCGCTGATCGCCCCCAGGCGCGACAGAATCGCTCGCGTCTCCTCGCTTACCTCCCCATCCTGCCAATCCTGATCCAGGGTTGCCAGCAGATAGTCTTGCCCCGCTAATCGCGCAGGCTCTACAGCCGACAGCTTTGCTCCCAACGGACTCGCCAACAACTCTGGAGCAGCAACAGACGCCGTCATTCTTGCATATTGTGTACTTCGTTGCGGTGTAATTTTTAACGCTAATTTCATAGCGCCATTATAGCATTATGATCCACACCTGACATAGTTTTAGTCCCCTCTCTTTCATCTTCCTGCGTGTTCTCATTCTCACCCACATTTGTATCTTAAGTCTATGAATAAAATTTTTGCTCTACCTTCCTCTCTATTGCACTATCCTGAGAAGCGGTGTAATAATTACAGAGAAAGATTGAAGAAAGCTTACGTACTATAACTTGGATCTTATACGAAAACTAATGCTGCTTGCCTGCTAGACACAAACGGACGCTCTCCCCAGAGCGAGCATTGCTCAGGTTTGTGCAAGGAGTGTATCGCAACTAGTGCTCCCGCGCCAGCGTTACGCATTCAAGTTTTCGAGAAGCAGTTCTATAGATGTTTGGAGGAGACGTATGCACATTGTCACTGTAGCACAGATGCGCGAGTTGGAGGCACAGGCCGAGCAACAGTATGGCTTAACCTCACCTATCCTTATGAAAAACGCGGGCAAGAGCGCAGCCGATATCTTTGAGGCTCATCTGCTGCCTCATCACAGTATGAACGATCTCGAAGTTCTCTTTTTGATCGGTCCGGGCAATAATGGTGGCGATGGCAAGATTATGGCAAGTCACCTCGAACAGGCGGGCGCACTTGTCAGCCTGTATGTATGGAAAGAACACAGGTTGGTCGTCCGTGGACAGGATATCCCTCAAGAAAGAGTAGAGGCAGAACTCGAAGATCAAATTTCAAGTAGCGATTATATTATCGATGCTCTGCTGGGTACCGGACATTCGCGTGCACTTTCAGACGATATGCGCTCTCTACTAGCGCGTGTACACGAGGAACGTAGTAAACGTGAAACGCTGTGCATCGTTGCTCTTGACCTGCCTACGGGACTCAACGCCGATACCGGTGAAGTTGATCTCGGTACGCTGCCTGCTGACACAACGATCACGCTCGCCTGCCCCAAGCAAGGGTTTTTCTTCTTTCCAGGTCGTGACTATATAGGAGATCTCTATGTCGGCAGCATCGGCCTGCCACCGGAACTCGAACAGCACTTGCAGACCGAGATGACTACAGGCAAACAGGTTCATGCTCTGCTCCCCCAACGTCCACTTAACAGCAATAAAGGAACGTTTGGCAAAGTCATGCTTTTTTGTGGCTCCCCGCCCTATCCAGGCTCAGCCTACCTCGCGGGAAACGCTGCTGCACGGGTCGGAGGCGGTTTGATCACACTGGCAGTTACAGAAAAAATGTTACCCATCTATGCCAGTGCCTTTCATGAGGCGACCTTCACGCTCTTACCAGACGAGTCAGTAGCTAGCTTTGAGCGCGCGAAAGTACTTATCGACAGTCTCGCTGGTTATCGTTCCCTGATTATCGGCCCCGGTCTCGGTCAATCAGCCGGAACGCGTGAACTTATTCTGCAAATACTCGAATATCTGCGCAACCAGCCTGACGAGAAACGTCCTCACCTCGTTATCGACGCCGATGGTCTGAATAACCTCGCCGCCCTGGAACACTGGTGGACGTTGCTACCAAAGGATACCATTCTCACGCCGCATCCTGGTGAGATGGGCCGTCTCTGCGGAGGAATCAAAGTATCCGGGGGTAGCATTCAACGCCTGGACCTCACTCGACAAATGGCTCGCGAATGGCAGGTTCATCTCGTCCTCAAAGGAACCTGTACGATTATCGCAGCACCAGCAGGATACACACGTATCAACTGGTGGGGTACACCGGCACTCGCTACCGCCGGCAGTGGCGATGTCTTATCGGGCATCATTGCAGGTTTTCTAGCACAGGGCGTAGCGCCGTTCGACGCCGCTAGCATCGGAGTCTATCTGCACACTGCTGCTGCCGATCTCGTGGCAGAGGACATGAGCATCGAACGTGCTGGCCTGCTTGCCTCCGATCTGCTGACGCGTATCCCACGTGCAATGGCCGAAACACAATACACAGAGCTATAAAAAAATAACCTTTTGCCCCCAATTTGCTACTACAGTAATGAAAACACGTTCAAGCGAAGGGGCGAATGGACAGAGATATAGATGTCGTCCTTGTCACACAAGCTCAGGCAGGTGACAAGGCAGCTTTTGGAAAACTGATCGAGCGCCACCAGCACATGGTACACGCGCTCGCAACAAGTATGCTCTCACAGCGCGAGATCGCACGCGATCTGGCACAGGAGGCGCTTCTACAAGCGTACCTCTCCCTGAACTCGCTGCGTGATACGACACGTTTCAAAAGCTGGCTGTACGGCATCACGCTCAATCTCTGTCACAATGCTCTACGCAACGCAAAAGCACCGTTGCTCTCACTTGAAGCATTGACAGGAGGTATGTACTGCGAGCCAGACGTTCTGTCTGAGCATAGCATAGATCCACAGGCTGTCGCAGAGGAACGCGAACTGCACCAGAGCGTGCTGCAAGCCGTCGCCCAGCTCTCACCGCGTGACCGCATTGCCACGTTGCTCTTCTACTACGAACAGTTGAGCCTGGATGAGATCGCGACACTGCTCGGCATCTCGCTCGTTGCCGTCAAGGGCCGTCTTCATCGCGCACGTAAAAGGCTTCGTGTTCTGCTCGAACCTCTGCTTGACGAAGAAAGAGTTGCAGCGTTACCAGCACCAGGGAGGAAACCTATGATACCAGTACACATTCAAGCCGTTCGCACCAACTTCACCACCCAGCAACGTGTCGTTATCCTTGAGGAAGAGACGAAAAAGCGCGTCCTCATCATCTGGGTTGCCCCACCAGAGGCGCAAGCTATCGCTCAGGGATTGCACAAAACCGCAACCGCTCGCCCCATGACAATGCAATTTATGGCAAACCTGCTGCAAGTTACAGGCGTGCAGGTCGAAGAAGTTCGGATATCCGCACTCGAAAATGAGGTGTACTACGCAACCGTCAAAGTGCGCAACGGCGACACCGTTCAGGAGATCGACGCCCGACCAAGCGATGCCCTGACCCTAGCAACGCAGATCAATTGTCCCATCTACGTTGCCGAAGAGGTAATGGAGAGGGTTGGCTTCGCTGCACAGAATAGCGAGACTCTAGCAGTTCTGGACAACAGCAAAGCACAGGTGCTCGACATCCTGCAACAGAGCGCCATCGAGAAAGGAGAACCCTTCGACAAGGAGCAAGTAGCTCAAAAGCTCGACGAGTTCGCCGAAAAGTCTCCGCACCTGACGCTACCAGGAGCTGACCCTATGTCCATCACCCTCGCCACCATCTCAACAGACTACTTCGCTAGGATGCGCGAAGCGCTCGCATCCATGCGCGACAAACGACCAGTACAAGCGTAAAACCAGGTAACCCGTAGTGCCAGAACCCTGCGCCCAATCCATCTCATGTAAGACACTCAACGGGCGTCAAAAGAAAGCAGAACCGGACAACGCGTAGGGAGCGCGCTTGCCTCGCTCTCGTGCCATACAGGAGCAGGACAAGCAATTCCGTTGGGAAAAGCCCTCGCGCTTAAGCGCCAAGGGGAGGGGCGGCGTCTTCAGAGCGCCCAGAACGTTCGGTTTCCTCCCCAGTTGCCCTCCTCTTCTCATTTTCCAACAGAGCGCGCTCGCCTCACTCCTATTAAACACCCTTGCCGCAATTATCAAAAAAACAACCTATTATACTTTTAAAGATCGTTACCATCTACTCACACGTATCCTACCCACCAACCATCGCTTGCTACATCATTAGGGCAACAGGAAGAACACCACACAGGCCATCACATAGACTGCGAGCAGTTGCATCCCACCCAGCCACGAGGTCTCACCATCCTGACTGATGAAACGGAAGAGAATCGTCGCCAGGCCAAGCAACGCCAGTTCGATGGGCTGAAAGACAAGATCCAGGTGTTGCGAGAAGAAGAGACTGGCAAAAACCAGCACGGGAGCCACAAACGTCGCCACCTGGATCGACGAACCCGCCGCAATCGCCATGCTCAGGTCGATCCGATCCCGATAGGCAACCAGCAACGCGCTTGAGTGCTCAGCGGCATTGCCAACGAGAGGAATGATCACCAGACCGATAAAAACAGGCGACCAGCCAAACTGTTGCGCCACCGGTGTAATTGTGCCAACCAGCAGCTCACTGTTCCACGCCGTTCCCACCGTCGCTAGTACCAGGAGCAGCACCGTAAGCCAGAGCAGAGGCTTCGGTTCCTCTATCTCCTGCGGATCAACACCACCCGAAATAGGCTCCACATCCTCATGATTCCCATTCTCATTCTCATCTTCATCCTTCGCTGGAGGCAGAGATTCCATGACAAGGCCACGCATCGTTTTGGGATTGCGTCGTCGCGAGCGCACGTGGAAGATGTTGAGCGCCAAGTACATGATGTAGATGAGCAGCAACACCGCAGAGATACCGATACTCATGCCAAGCGTGCTTATTTTACGTGCACCAACATTCGCCGTATATGGAATAAGCAGCCCCGCCGTCGCCATCACCATCATCGCAGAGTACTGACCGGCATCGCGGTTATTGAAATATTGTCTGCCCCAGCGCCACCCCCCGATTGCAATCGAGCCACCCAGCACTAACAGAGCATTGCCAATAATCGACCCGACAATCGACGCTTTCACCACGTTCAGCAGGCCCTCTTGCAGGGCAAAAATCCCAATAATGATCTCAGGCGCATTCCCGAAAGTGGCATTGAGCAATCCGCCAGCCGTAGCCCCAACATAGTACGACAGATCCTCTGTTGTCGTGCCGATTAGTGCAGCAAGCGGAATCAGACTGAGTGCCGCGAAAATAAAAATGACCGTCACCAACTGCGAACCACCTACCAGTGAGATAAGCGGCGCTATGACGGCCAGCGGCAAGAGATAGTAGAGCCATCGTGACATAGCAGCTCCAGGTCCTTACATGCCCAACAAGTGGGCCAAACTCTACCTGGACCGGAACTAGGCGGTCACACTACTACCTTTTTCGTCGATCACATTCACGGTCAGCTTCGGCTCAAGATTCGTCGCAATCTTTACCGGAACTGTGAACGTGCCAAGCGAACGAATCGGCTCCAGCATCGAAATGACACGGCGATCAACCTGAATACCTTCAGCATCGCGCAAAGCACTCGCGATATCCTGACTGGTAATAGAACCGTAGAGACGGCCCTGCGTCCCAACCTTAGCCCGGAACGTAAGCGATACCTGAGACAAACGCTCAGACAACTGCCGATTCTGCTCGCCCTGTTTCTCAAGTTTGCGCTTCTCAGACGCTACACGCTGCTCACGATTCGCAAGTAGGCCGGGAGTTGCACCCGCCGCCAATTTCTTCGGCAGGAGGTAATTGCGGGCATAGCCATTGGCAACCTCTTTCACATCGCCAGCTTTTCCCAGATGATCAACGTCCTGTAACAAAATGATTTTCATGTAACACAAGCTCCTCAATATGAGGGAAGGCGAAAACCCGACTCCTCCTCACGCAATTATACGCGTGCTATTGTACATCGTTGCTGAGAGTTGCGCAAGGGGGAGGTAACGAACGGCAGAGCATTCCCATTCTCTGTATGTACGCGCCTGCGGCGCTCACAGTGTTTAAAGAAAATGGCACCTTTACGGGCGAAGATACACATATGAGCTAGAAAATGAGAAAAGTAAGGGATGGAATCATCAATTATCTTCCTCTGACAAACATCGGTTAAATTAGTGGACGCAGGCTGACAATGCAGTGTAGCGCTTGAGCATTAGCAGATGTTCCGTATATATACTGTGGAACCAATAGAGAACAGATGACGTTACTTTCTCTGCTTCGTTCGCACTTGTTGTATCTCTATAACGTAGGCTGCAGAGATGCTAATGGTAGGGGTGGAGGGACAGGAACAGGCAATTATGGCTGACAGTCATATCCAGAGAAAGGCATTAGAAACAACTAGAGGTTTCCCTGATGTGTCTTTCTCCTCTCAGGAGTAAGCTTGTAATTATTGTGAGTCTTCCCTTTAGAAGATTTATAGTATTCAGGCAAAAGAGATATCAAAGGATATTTCCATGGATGAGAAGAGAATAAAATCCTTTTCCTTGAGGCATAGTAACAGGAAAAGGCGAGTATTCTACTATATTCTCAGCCTCATCAGTGTAGCTCTTGTTATGCTTTTACTTAGTATTGCTTTAGAAGTGCTGGTATTTGCCTCTGGAATAATAGGAGCAGGGGTAGTAGCGCCCTTTGAGGCAAGACCCTGGCAACGAATTTGAAGAACCTAGTGGTTCCAGCGCTACAAGGTATAAGCGGCGTTGCCAATGTCAACCCGACAGGCGTGCGTAACCAGATCGTCCAGGTCACGCTCGATCTCGATAAGCTCAAAGATCAGGGCTTGAGCGCAACTCAGGTACAAAGTTTGCTGCAATCAAACAACTTGACAGTTCCGGCTGGCACGCTCTCGATTCGCGTCGGCAACACCTTCAACTCGCTTGACGATCTGAAAAATGTCATCGTTGGTCAGCACACAACGCAGCAGACCGCAAACTGCTCGCAGCAATCTGCTGGATCAGCAGGCACGGGAAGCGCTGGTGCAGGTAGTCCTGGTGGTTCTCAACTTCCTCCAGGCGTCACCCCACCAGCAGGAGCAGGAACAAGCACAGCTCAGAGGGCAAGTTGTCCCGCACCCACAACAAATTCTACGCCCGTGAAACTGTCAGATGTGGCGACGGTGCAACAGACGCTTACCCCTTCATCAACACTCACTCGTACCAACAGCAAGGATAGCCTCGCAATTTCAGTCACCAAGGCATCGAGCGGCAACACCGTCTCCATCTCGCAAGAGATTCAGAAGCAAATTTCGACCCTGCAAACAAGCTCGGCCACAATGCGAAAATCATTACCATCTCTGACCAGGCACCTTCAATCAGCGAGTCTGTTAACAGCCTGGTGCGCGAGGGTTTGATTGAAGCCGCCTTCGCCATTCTGGTTATTCTCGTCTTCCTCTTCTCCCTGCGTTCGACGCTTGTTACCGCCGTCTCCATTCCGCTCTCAATCTTCATCGCGCTGATCGGACTCTGGATCGGTAACTACACGCTCAACCTCTTCACACTTGGTGGTCTCACTATTGCGATAGGTCGTGTCGTAGACGATTCCATCGTGGTGCTGGAAAACATCTACCGACATCTGAGCAACGGCGAGGAGAAACGGGTTGCTATCCCCAATGCAGTGCGAGAGGTTGCTGGTGCAATTACAGCATCTACGCTCACCACGGTCTCCGTCTTCCTCCCTCCCTATCGCCTTCACCGGTGGTATCGTTGGCAGCTTTTCAAGCCCTTCTCAGTCACACAAACGCTCCCGACCAATACAAGTCTGGATGTAACGAACGAGGCAGCTAAAAAGGTTGAGTCAGTATTAGAGCAGAGCAACAACATCAAATACTACCAGGTTACTATCGGTTCCGGTGGTTCCGGCTTCTCTGCCCTCTTTGGCTCGGCGGGCGGCAGCAACCGCGCTACCTTCACTGTCACACCAAAGGACGACGCCGACCTGAACATAGTGCAGCAGCAGGTACAGGACCGTTTGAAAAGCCTGACGAACGTGGGCACGCTCAAAGTTGCCAGTTCCGGTCAGGGCGGTTTTGATACTAGCTCTATCACTGTTAATGTTCAGGCTTCTGACGATGCAACCTTGCGCCAGGCACCTCAGCAGGTACAGAATGCTGTCTCGCAAGTTTCCAATACCAAAGACGTAAGCAGCAATCTGACCGACGCTGCACCGCTCATTGATGTCAAAGTGGACCCACAAAAGGCAGCAAAGTACGGCCTGAGCGCCGCACAGGTCGGTCAATTAGTGCGCCAAACATATACTGGTACAACAGTCACAAAGATAACGTTAAATGGGAAACAGCAGGATGTTTCCCTGCTGGTGGGTTCCCAGGCAACCAGCGTGGACGCATTGAAAGACCTGCCGCTTGCCGTGCCGACTGGCTCAATAAAGCTGAGCGATATCGCTGAGAACAAGGGACCGACTCAGATCACGCACATCAGCGGCATCCGTACTGCAACCATCAGCACAACCGCCACCAGCCAGAACACTATTGCAGTCAGTCAGAACGTACAGAACAAGCTCAAACAAATGCGCTTGCCCGACGGGGCCTCGTACTCCTTTGGTGGCGTCATCACGAATCAGTCCGATGCCTTTAGTGGGCTGGGATTAGCTCTGGTCGCAGCCATTGTGCTGGTCTACCTGGTCATGGTTGCCACCTTCCACAACCTGCTGCAACCGCTGCTGCTGCTTGTTTCGATTCCATTTGCCGCCACAGGCTTCATCCTTCTACTGCTGATCACCAGAACACCGTTAGGAGTTCCCTCTCTGATCGGCCTGCTCATGCTGGTTGGTATTGTCGTCACCAACGCCATCTTCCTGCTCGACCTGATGCATCAATACCGTCTAAAAGGAATGGATGCCTACACAGCCGTGATCGAAGGTGGCAGGCGTCGTCTACGCCCCACCTCATGGCAGCAATCGCAACCATCCTTGCCTTGATCCTGATGGCACTCAGCACGAGCCAGTCAAGCGGCTTCATCGGAGCGCCGCTCGCCATCACCGTTATTGAAGGCCTCACCACCTCCACCCTGCTCACCCTCCTGCTCGTTCCCACCCTCTACGTCCTCTTCGAGGGCAGGTGCAAAGCCCCACGCCGGACGTGAGCAAGGCCGAGCCGGAAACTGTTGCCTCTGTGCCAGCCGTTCCTGCACAGCAGGCTTCAGTGTAA
>DAOUDD010000184.1:0-7568 GCA_034431765.1 Ktedonobacteraceae bacterium
GATAACGCGGAAAGAATGTTGTGTCAAACGTAGGGTGATTGCTTCCTTGTTCAGTGCGGCACTACTTCTTGGGCTAGCTACCATGCTGGCAGTAGTCATCTCTCCACCTGGTTGGATTTTAAGGGCAATTGGTGGAAGTGTAGGCAGGATATGAGCATTCTTTACGCGACGATGGCTTTCAAGAGTATCGTTGGATGAATTGCTGTTCACAATAGACGAAATTTTTATGTCTGCATGGTATCCTTCCATCAGCTAGTTTACCTGAATAGCGTCTTTTTCTTTGCTCACAAAATACGCTTCGAGTATATGAGTTTTTATGTAAAAAGAGTAGATCGGGTAAACCAGAAAGTTCTGATTTCGGAGCGTTCACTTGACACCTTTCTCGTGATCATGTTATAGTTGTAGATGAGCTGAAAAAGATAGGCCGGTTATGGTTAGTCCGGCTACCTCCCATCTCCCAATGAGAGCCACTGTCACCGCGCAAGCGGAGGGACCCACAGCAGTATCAAGGCAGTACTCTGTCTCAAAACTGTGGAGGTCCAAATGTTCGTCATTGCGTGGCTCACCTGCTTGTTTCTCTTGCATATCCTCAGTGCATGTTCCTTGCACTTAGAGGTCTCGCCATCTCTTCAAAGCAGCACTAGAACACGCAACTGGTGTATTCTTCCCTCTTGTACCTTCCGTTTCATGTCAGAGCCTGCCCATGTGACTCACATATAGACACTGTAGGTATACGAAGAAACACGAAGGAGCAACTCATCATGATTCTCATCACTGGAGCAACGGGCGGCATCGGACAAGAACTCTGCAAACTCTTGGCGCAAGCACATGTTGGGGCAAAAGCCATGTGCCGGAGACCAGAACAGCTTCAACCCTTTAAAGACATGGGACTGGATGCCATACTCGGCGATTTTGACGATCCCCAAAGTCTGCAACAGGCAATGACAGGCTGTGACAAGCTTTTCCTCTTAACCGCGCCTTCTCCCAGGCAAGCGCACCATTTACATTTTGCCATTGATGCAGCGGTCGAAACCAATATCCGACATGTGGTAAAAATTTCGACAGCTGATGGCAATCTTGGAACAGCAGTGGTTTGGGCGAGGGCCAATGCGGAAGGAGATCACTACTTACGAAGCAAAAAGCTTAGCTGGACTCTTCTGCGTCCGACCGGCATTATGCAGAACTTCCTGGACTCCGCTCACGCCATCTCACGCGGATTTCTTCCCTATACCACTGGGGAGGGACGAGTGAGCTATATCGACTCGCGTGATATTGCATTGGTGGCGAAAGCCGCCTTGACCGAGGAGACCCACACTAATGCCACGTATTACCTCACTGGACCGGAAGCGCTATCTATCAAGGACATCGCGCAGCACCTCTCGGCAGGTGTTGGATACGAGATACGAGCGACCCCAATCTCAACGGAGGATATGCACAACAGGTTGCAACAAGCAGGGCTAGAAGAATGGCGCATCAATGCCATCTTTGCGCAATATTCCGTCATCGCGGGTAATTATGCCCTTGATGTGACCGAAGAAGTCAAGCGCCTGACAGGTCAGAACCCACGCTCGTTTGTGCAGTTTGCTCAAGACTACAAGGAGCAGTTAACACGAAGATAGCCCGGCGCTTTTAGCGAGTGGTATCGAACGTCTTGGCGCCTTCCTCAATGGGAGTTGTGCTCTTCATTTCGTCGCTGCTCTTACTTCCTGGGCAGGACTTCCTTGCTATTGGCATGGAAGTCCTGCTCTTAGGACTGCTCGATTGGATAATCGTGAGTTTTCTCAAACTCAAGAGCCTACGCGAGATGCAACCTGCATATCGCCGCCAACTCGTTCCCTACATCGTGTTCAGTCGAGTGCAGCACTCTCCTTCATAAGTGCGGGCATTGTTCTCTTAGCCTTTGGTACGGTCGGTTTCTATTGGAGTGTTACTGCAATCCTGCTTTCCTTCCTGAAAGCTTTTCTTGATGCGTGGGTCTTACTTATTGAGATACATCGCTGAGATCTGCAAGTCTTTCGCTCTCCTGACAAGGAAGCAGAAGGGCACGTATTACCTCCAAGATTTGCTCGACATCAACACGCTGATTGTTCAGCAGGGTTTGTACGGCACAGCCTTGAGCAATGCCAAGAATAACTGTCACGAAGCCTTCAGCAGTCACATGACCAAAGCGTGCCGGCTCGTTTTCGATCACCGCTTCGATCACGGGCAGAAATGCCTTTTTGGAGCGATCAATTGCTTGCCGAATCCGCTCATTGATCGCAGGATCATGCACTGCCATGACCCAATAGGTAAAGAACATTCCTAATGTGGCCTCCGCTTGCTCGCGTTGATAAATGTCTTGCAGATCCAACCGCATCAACGCGAGCAAGCGTTCTGCCGGAGACAATTGCTCTGAAACTTTCCATTGTTCAAAGAGCGAATCAAGTAACCAATCTAAGAGGGCAAGCAGCAATGTCTCCTTCGACTTAAAGTGAAAGAACACCAATCCTGTACTCAAACCAGCCTCAGCAGCGACGAGTCGAATAGTGAGTTGCTCCAGCCCCTCACGTGCTGCTACCCGAAAGGCCGCATGCACGATTTGTTCCCTCCTCAACACCTCAGACTCTTTTTTCCCTGGCATACTCCAACCCCTTCATATATATGGAAGAAAATTGATCCCTCCAGATATTGACCTTTTGGTCAACTTCGTGTATGCTACATGTATATTGAACTACGGGTCAATATACAGAGATATTGTTCATTCGTCAAGAGGTGTGCTTCTGTTTGATGCAGATGCACCAAACATTTTGCATATAGTTGAGCCTTTCAAGCTCAAATCTAGCATATGATAGGAAAGGGAGAAATACTCATGTCAACACACTCTATACAGGCAATCCATGTTCATGGCTATGGAGATGCAGACCAGCTTGTATTGGAATACGTTCCACGTCCAGAGCCGCAAGTGGGCGAGGTCCTGGTACAGGTTCATGCAGCAGGGGTTAATCCCATTGACTGGAAACTTCGTCAAGGACTCAGAAAAGACGTTCTTCACATGCACTTTCCCTATATTCCAGGCATGGAGATTGCGGGTGTGGTGCAGGAAGTTGGTCCAGAGGTTACAACGTTGCAGGTTGGACAGGCAGTTTATGGTCAAACTATGAGGGGAGGGTATGCCGAATACGCAGTTGCAGCGGCGGCAACGCTAGCACCTAAACCGCAGAGCTTAAGCTTTGACGAGGCGGCGACTGTTCCTGTCGGAGCAACCGCTGCCTGGCAAGGGCTTTTCGATGCTGGAGCGTTGGAGGCTGGGCAACGTGTCGTGATTCAAGGGGCGGCAGGAGGAGTTGGCCTATTCGCTGTGCAGTTCGCCAAGTGGAAGGGTGCACGTGTCATCGCCACTACCTCACACAAGAACGTCGATTTTGTCCGTTCTTTAGGTGCTGAGACCGTAGTTGACTACACCACGGCGGCCCTGGCAGAGGTTGTACATGACGTTGATCTGGTGTTCGATACCGTTGGTGGGTCAGCCCTCCAGGAGTCGGTTAAGGTAGTCAAACGTGGCGGAACAGTGGTCTCGGTAGCTGGTCAGCCAACAGCAGAGAGCGTTCAGGAACGAGACGTGCGTTTTACGTCATTTTATACCCAGATAAATAACGAACGTTTACAGACCTTTACCCGGTTAATAGACGAGGGACAGATACAGGTGGCAATTGAGAAGGTCTTTCCCCTTAGTGAAGCCAGACGTGCTCAAGAATGGAGCCAGCGTGGTCATGGCCGTGGACGTATCGTGCTTCATATTGCATAAAAAGGAGAACATAGCATGCAATCATCAGTTGTTGCTTATCCGATCATCGATATTCACCGTCACATTGCACATCCTGGCCTTATGACGAACCTTGCCTTTGTTCCTCGTGACGTGTTTGTTGATCAGCGTCCCGCTCAAAAGGAGACAGCATACACACTACCCGCCGAAGCAACCGATATCGACGTGCAGGTGCAAGAACAAGATCGAGCAGGGATCAGCAGAGGCGTTCTCAGTAATGCCTTTCCGCTCGCAGATCTCAAGCCCGAAGTAGGAAGTATTGCCCGCGATATCGCACAAGTCGTCAATGATGATCTTGCAACAGTGGTCTCTATGCATCCTAATAAGCTGGACTTTCTGGCAACGGTGCATCCATTTGAACCGGAATTTGCCGGGGAGATTGATCGAAGCCTGACGAAACTAGGAGCGAAGGGTTTGACACTTACTGCAAGCTATGCTGGCCGGTGGTTAGACGCTCCAACGCTTGCGCCTTTTTGGGAGTATGTGCAGTCGCGCGATGTAGCTGTGTTCTTGCATCCTCCTATTACACCAACGTGGCTTCCGCAGGGTGACAGCTATCCGATGCAGGAGATGGTGTATCGCCCGTTCGATGTGATGACGACGACGACACGCATGATCTTCTCGGGTCTCTTCGATCGCTACCCGCGCCTCAAAATCGTGTTGCCGTTCGCGGGTGCAGGGATCATGAATCTGCTTGGACGCCTCGATTATTCCTACCGCTCCATTACGGCTGGCTCGTCCTCAAAGGAGGCAGCCCTCTGTCAGCGCCCGCCTAGCAGCTACATGAAAACGAATCTGTATGTCGAGTTAGGACTTTCATTTTCACCGACAACCATTGGACAAGCCATTGAGGTCTTCGGCAGTGATCGTGTGCTGTTTGGAACAGACTATCCTGTCGCCCCCATTTCGGAGCAACTCATGATTGTTCAACAGTTACACCTGAGTCCGGCTGAGCAAGAACAGATTTTGTGGAAAAACAGCCTTGAGCTATTCCATCTTGATGTCCCATCGGGAGCAAGTATTGCTTAAGCTGTGAGGAGTTGAGAGCAGAGGGTGCACAAGTGTCCATAAGGAAAGGACAAGGATAGGTTAGTACACTCCTCGAAGGGTAACAAGCTAGAGACTACGAACTCACGGTGCTCTCCGACCTCTGTGTAGATCGAGAAGACGTTCAACAGATGCTCATGAGCAAGATTTTTCCACAATGGGCAGAGGTAACTACTGCTGAAGTTTGGGGGAAAAGGGTAAGCGGAGGTAATTTCTGAGAGACGAGTCAGCCACTTGACCTAGAGCACTCTAGGTAGTGTATCGTACAAGGTAAAGAGACAAAAATGTTCTGCTTCTTTAGCAGTAGAGCGGAGGAGAATAATGCTTAGAGGGCACAGCAAAAAATGTCTGAGAACAATCTGTGAGGAAAAATTTGCCTGATTACAGAGCGTACTTTACTTGAGCTAGGGCATCTACCTCCATAGCAAGAGAGTGAAGCATCTTTTCAAGAGAAGGAAATTTATTCTATGAGCCAAAAATACGTTATCCTCGTCACTGGTGCCGCGACCGGCATTGGTCAACTGTCAGCCCACAGCTTGGCTGAAGCTGGACATACGGTTTATGCCAGCATGCGTGATATTAGAGGACGTAATGCAGTCCGGGCACAGAAAGAGTACGATTATGCTGCAGCACATGGAGTTGACCTACGCATCGTCGAACTAGACGTGACCTCTCAGGAGTCGGCGAATCAAGCGGTACAGACCATTCTAACGGAACAAGATCATATTGATGTAGTCATGCATAATGCCGGGCATCTGGTCGTAGGTTATGCGGAAGCGTTCACTGCAGAGGAAATCGAGCATCTATTCAGCACCAATGCCCTCGGAGTGGTACGCGTCAACCGAGCTGTCCTACCACATCTGCGTAAGCGAGGCGAAGGGCTATTACTTTATACAGGCAGTACCACAACCGTTGTGGTCCCGCCGTTCTTGGGTCCCTATGTGGCTTCTAAAATGGCGATGGACGGTCTAGCACAAACGACGGCCTACGAAGTCAGCCAGTTCGGTATCGAAACGTGCATTGTGATGCCTGGAGCATTCACTCAAGGAACAGAGCACTTCCCTGATGCGACACGTCCCGCCGACGCAACAACTACTGCAAGTTATGAACGGCTCGATGCTATGGTAGCACGTTACGAGGAAGCGACGAACGGCCTGTTCACACCGGGCGTGGATGCCCACCCGCAGGCTGTTGCCGACGAGGTTGTGCGGATTGTGGGTCTACCTGCTGGAACACGACCGTTTCGCAGTGTGATCGATTTCACAGAGGGTCGTGTGGAGGAAGCGAATGCCCTGCTTTGGGAACTTCAGAAAGACTTTCTAACACGTATGGGCTACGGCATGCTGCTGAGCACCGACGCGCTAGGGCCAGAAGTGCATATCGAGACAGGCATTGTGCGTGGAGTTCCTCGCGATGAGCATGGAGTACTGGCCTTTAAGGGCATTCCCTATGCAGCTCCACCTGTCGACGACTTGCGCTGGCGTGCACCACAGCCGCCACGCACGTGGACAGGCGTGCGCGATGCAACCCAGTTCGGTCCCCGCTGCTGGTCAGCATGGGGGGATGATCCGACGCCATGGCCTGCTCAGAGCGAGGATTGCTTGAGCCTCAACATCTGGACAGCAGCACATCGAGCCGAGGAGAAGCGACCGGTTATGGTCTGGATTCACGGTGGTGGCTTTCAATTCGGTGCCTCAGCTGATCCAAGCACCGATGGGTCACGGCTTGCCGAGAAGGGCGTCGTGGTCGTGAGCTTCAACTATCGAGTGGGAGTGTTTGGCTTCATGGCTCACCCGGAACTAGACCAGGAGGGACCTTCAGGAAACTATGGCCTGCAGGACCAGCTTGCAGCACTACGTTGGGTTCAGTCCAACATAGCACGCTTTGGAGGGGACCCTGACAATGTCACAGTTTTCGGTGAGTCGGCGGGGGCACATGCTGTCGGCATTCTGCTGGCTTCGCCGCTCGCGAAAGGATTGATACATAAAGCAATTGGAGAAAGTGGTGCCTTCTGGGACAGTGACCATGGTTCACTCTCTACCTTTGATGAGGCACATGCGCGTGGTGAGGCATTCGTTAAGCGTATGGGCGCATCATCAATAGAGGCTCTGCGTACAATGCCCGCTGAACAGGTGAACGCAGCGGCTCTGTGGAACTTTACCGAGGACCCCGTACTAGCGGCCTTCTCGCCGAACATTGACCGCTACGTGGTGCCGGAGGTGCCCGCCACACGTTACCTGCATGCAGAGCAACTGGCTATCCCACTCTTGGCTGGCTGGAATGACGTGGAACACTGGCCGTTCCGCGCTCGTGCCCTGCCACACCAGACGGTGCAGGACTTCCGTCAGGCCGCCGAACACATGTTTGGAAAGCACAGACTTGCCGAGTTCCTCTCGCTGTACCCAGCCGAGAGTGACGCCCAAGCAGCAGAGTCAGCTGAAGCACTGACCGGCGATCTGATCATAAGTGAGCAGACGTGGCTGTGGCTGGAACTTCAGCGGCGTACTGGTCGTGCGCCAGTGTACGGGTATACGTTCACCTATACATCGCCGTATGTCCCAATCGCCTCACATCTGGTAGAGGTTTCATTCGTCTTTGGAACGCTGACACCACAATTTCTTGTCGGTGGTGTAGCTCCGCCAGCAGACGCTGATCGCGCTCTATCCGACACGATCATGTCCTATTGGGTAAACTTCGCCACACGAGGGAATCCGAACGG
>DAOUDD010000185.1:0-11749 GCA_034431765.1 Ktedonobacteraceae bacterium
CCGACCTCAGCGTCCCGAACGCTGCGCGCTAGCCGACTGCGCTACACCCCGATGAACATCATGTAAATGAACTCTACACGTATCCGTGAGCTTGTTCAGGCCTGCACTAGCCGCAACACTGTCAAAAAGCAGACAGACGCTGGCAGGACTTACTCTGCTCGTTGGTAGTATAGCACACTCGCCCCAACTTTGACAATAGGTTATAGTGGTTCGGAGAAGAAAGGTACAGATGCGCATAACGATATCGTGAGAAACAATCTGGCTATCAACTGCATTGATGCCTGCCTTGCCTTCGGACCCTGGGTTGACGCTTATGTACAGTTCTTTCCAGGACTACGTTTCCGCAACTGGTCAGGATAGCCACTCCTGAACTGGCGATCCTCAATTCAAAGATATTACAAGCTCACCGCCCGATCTTCATTTACAGTCCAGTTCACCGGCTATCAACGCAGGAGATGCTTCCGCACAAAATCTTGGCTCATTTGGTTATGATGGCAATCCAAGGATAATCAATGGGCAGATTGATATAGGAGCATATGAGATGACCAGGTGAAGTCAGGTCCTTGTGAGAGATAGAAATTTGTACGAGGGAGGAGATAAGCTCCTCCCTTTTTCGTTTTTGGCGTGCCCCCATATACCCTGAGCATCTCTGCTTTCTCCTAACACTCGTGTAGTGACCTTGCGTGAATTATACCGCAAGCGCGCTTCCTACCCACCGTTTACCTGGAGCCTTCCAATGAGCCGTTCAGCAAGCTCGAAGGAGTAGTTCTGGCCGCGATCATGGGGGTAGATCTGGAACATGTTGGCGGTCCAGAGGCCCTCAAGCGGGGTGTGGAGGGGTGGAATATGCTGGCGATAGTCGGTCGTGACGATGGGTTGGGCATAGGGCGAGGAGAAGGACCAGCTTTCCTGTACCCAGGATTCATTAAAGGCAGGGACGATGCGCTGTAAGGCTGGGAAGAAGTCAGCCATGATCTCTTCTTTGCTTTTTTTGAAGAGCGGATCGTTCATGGGACGGTAGTTGCCGAGGTAGACAAGGTGTCGCCCGGCATATTCCGAGGGGGAGCGGAAGTTGGTGTGCTCGAAGAGTCCGGTGAAGGGATAGCCGCGATCACAGATGTTGATCCAGTAGCTATCGGTCAGCGGACGATCCAGGGCGAGGATGAGGCAGTGCGCTCCGTATGCCTGACCCCAGTCGTAGCGAGCACGATACTCTTCGGGAAGGGCAGGGATGAGACGGCTATTCAGGCGGGTCGGGAAGGTTGAGACGACGCGATCAAATGTCCAGCTTCCCTCGCTGGTGGAGATCTGCCAGTGTCCCTTGTCCTGTTCTTCCTGCTCTAGCCTCTCAACACGTTCGACGCGTGTGCCAAGCAGGACTTTGCCGCCATGCTGCCGAATGCGCTCGACCAGTCCTTCGTAGATGAGCTGGAAGCCGCCGCGCAGGTAGCCAAGTTGTGTGGAGCGGTCATGGATACGCGCCCAGAACCAGGGAAGGGCAATCTGATCGTAGAGTTCGCCAAATTTGCCGACGAAGAGCGACTCGAACACCATCGAGTAGGGCCGCGTGCCCATCCACTTGCGTAGCCATGCGTCAGCGGTCTTCTCCTCCATCCACTCTGGGGGCGCGAGCTTGAGAAAAGCCATTACAGCGCCCACGCGCACGCGTTCAACGATGTTCCAGGGCTGAAAGCGTAACAGCGAGAGCGGCGAGTCGAGCTGGTGAATTTTTCCCCCAACCAGGCTGACAGTGCGTGGACGCAGCCACTCCAGGCGATTGCCCAGGCCGAGCTCTTCGATAATTCCAATAATCCTTGTATCAGAGCGAAAAATATGATGATAGTATTTCTCAAGCCAGGTATCGCCGATGCGAAAGCCTGAGGCCAGCCCGCCCGCGATCTCCTCCTGCTCAAAGACCATCACCTGTTGCCCTGTCAGGGCAAGTCGGTAGGCTGTCATCAGTCCGAGTGCACCACCACCAAGCACTGCGTATTCCATGCTGCTCTCCTCTTTCCACTTCGCCTGGGGCATTACGTTGTTCTTTCTGCCCAGAATGGCGAATCTATCCGCGCTCTGCACATCCTTGCGAGAACGCTATCCTGCAATCATTCTAGCATACGAGGAAATTTCAGAAGAGGAATACGCCGATGCAGTAACCCTTTTAGGTAGGCTTTAACATTTCACCTGAGTAAGGGTTACATCCAGCACGATGTTCATCCGAAGACGAGGCAAGCCCAGTCCTACGCAGCGCTCAGTTCTCCCTTGAGTAAAAAGTATTGGGGCAATCTTCCTCTATGCGAGATCCTCCCCCGTCTGAAGTCAAGACATCCCGATATATTTGAGCTATTCCTTGTCAAATCCCTTTGGTTGATTAGAACTGGCCCTGGGTTCAGGTGCATTTTGCAACAGGGCTCGACGCAGCATTGCTTTCTCTTCACGTGTGATCTTATTAACCTGGCAACCGACGAGTTCCTCTTGTTCATTGAAGAGCAGTGTCAGAGATTCGTCTATGGAGCATGTTTTTGCTACTTGGACAGGAGGCGTTTGCCAGACAACAAGCAGATTGTTCTGTTCCGTCCAACTAAGCACTGGAGAGAATTGCTCATCGACAAAGTTATCATAAACAAAGTCGCCATCAACAAATTCTTCATCATCCTTCCAGAGGGTCCGTTCAAAGATAGGCACTCCCCTCTGCTCAGCGATGCTTGTCAGTTCAGTAGAGAGGACTGTTCTGCGTTCGATAGTTTCATCCTGTAGTATTATTTCCAGGCTGCGTAAACGTCCTGTTTCTGCGTACAAAGTAAGATCAATAGGTGGTTTAGTTCCATCTCCAACGCGCCAATGCACTAGCGGGTACCAGGACTCTGCGCTCTCTTCCTCCATTGGAAGTTGATAATCGATAAGAACGACACTCGTCGTCAGTAGTGTAATTTCCCGTGTTAGTTTTGAGGGTAGCTGTTCCTCTTTGGCTATTTTCAGCATGCTTTCTTCTCCTGCCAGAATGGTTTAGTCCCATGTGCGTTACTTTGACTTTGTGACTTGCTTCATTACATTTTGGAAGAAGCCAATTCTATTTAGTGTATATTTGTCATTACAAGGCATTTCAATAGGTAATCAGGGGCTTGTGGGTAATAGTTGTGGTCCCTATAATGAGTTTGCTTCTCCTTACTCTTTTTTCAGCCTGCTCATCACAACCAGCAAACAGCCCGTGTACTCTATAGTAGAAACTCATCCATACCTTTTTGTCTTAGAGTTACGTATATAGAGTAGTACTTTTTGTGCCTGGAAATATGTGTAGCGAAATCTGTGTGCCATAATTTGGGATATCTATTATCAGGAAATACTTTATGCAAGCACTTGTAGGCAGCATAACAGGTTCTCATCAGATTCAGGGTCATCAGGCTCGCAGCGGGATGACTGATATCTATCTTGCGACACACACTCAGACAGGTGAGTCTGTAACAATAAAGATGGTGCATACGAAGGCGCGGAACTATTGTGGACGGTTTCCGCCAGGAAGGAAAAGCAATAGCATCGCTGCATCATCCACATATTCTCCCAGTTTTTGCATAGGGAAAGAGGGAAAGAGATCTCCTTTTTACCTTCACAGAATTGATGCGTCTTATTATAAGGAGGGTGCTGAAGAGAGTGGAAGGGCTGGGCGTTGACTATCTAAAGGAATAGTGTGACGTATGAGCGAATTAGCAGGAACACGCTTTGGCCCATACCATCTCCAGCATCTGTTGGGGCGGGGAGGTATGTCGGAAGTATATCTGGCCTATGACGAGCGGATGGAGCGCAGCGTAGCGATCAAGGTGATGGCTGGTAGTAGTGGTCTCTACCTGGAACGCTTTCGCCGCGAGGCCGAAGCGATTGATAAATTGAGCCATCCGCATATTTTGCCAGCTTTGGACTACGATGATCAAGAGCCATGGCACTACCTTGTCATGCACTATGCACCAGGTGGAACGTTGCGTGATCTCCTGCAAGAGGGACCTTTGACGCTGCAAGAGGCGGGTATTATTCTCTCGCAGGTTGCTGGCGCACTACATCATGCACATCTCCACGGTGTGCTGCATCGTGACATCAAGCCATCGAACATTCTACTGCAAAACAGGCATTATACGTACCTGGGCGACTTTGGCCTGGCGAAAATGCTCTCAGACGGCACCGATCTGACCCGCTCAGGGCTGCTAATGGGCACCCCTGAATATATGGCCCCCGACCTGGCTGAAGGCGCGGCAACAGCGCGCAGTGATATTTACTCGCTCGGTGTCGTGCTCTACCAGATGGTCACTGGCTCTGTGCCTTTTCAGGCTGCAACATCCATCGCAACCTTCTGGAAACATGTGCGCGAGGAGCCACTCCCACCTTCCTGCTTGAACCCGGAGGTCTCAGCCTCCCTAGACCGCGTCATCCTGCGGGCGCTGGAGAAAGATCCAGCGCACCGCTTTTCCACTGCCGAGGCGTTATCGGAGGCGTATCAGGAAGCGCTAAACTCGCAGGTGGCGGAAGAGGAATTCTCTGTCGAGCCACGTTCTCAGCACCCCATAACATCGCCGCGCCTGCCGACGACCCCTTCCAAAGAGTTGCGGCGGGCCGAAGTGGTGGAATCGCCGAGTGAAGCCGCACGTCGTATCTCATCTGTCGCCGCATCATTAGCGCGTGAACGAAAATTTGGTCGGCGCATTATTCCTCGTCGTACGTCTCGCTCTCCTCGTACGCCTCCCACTACGCACGACATGGAAGTGCCAGATACGCAGGACCCTGTTCAACGAGATTCATCGTCGTCTATCCCGCGCCGTTCATTTTCTCTCCCACCATTAGTGCGAAGAAAACGGCGCGCGTACCAATGAAGCTTAGAGGGCTCCAAGATTTGAAACGTGATGAGAATACTTGAGAGTGTATAAACGCCGGTTTCCGTGTAGCTGTTACTCGTATTTCTTGAGTAACTTCTCCACAAGGTTTCCCACCTCGTTCCACAAGTGGTGTTGGTAATCGAGCATGCGCGACTGATTCAGATCAAAGTCACGGTTGGCGGGGTCTTTTTTCGCGTTCTCCGCAAATTGTATTGAAAGGGCACGGGTCTTGTCGCCGCGTCCATGCAGGTAGGTGTTCAGTTCGTGCAGGTCACGCAGGAGCGCCTGCAACTTTTCTTCGCTATTTGGCATATATTGTACTCTCCGAGTTGAAAAGGATGTTCGAGAAGATAGGATGTTATAAGAAAGTAGAGATGTGCCATACAGGTAGGTGTAAACGCACAAGAATATGTGTAAGATGCATCATGAGCGAAGCAAGCGCACTCTCTACGCGTTCAACGTTCCAGCCTTCTTTGAAGATTCGTTATGCATGACCCAGATGAACACAAGGCTCTTCCCTTCCCTTCCCTACACGCCCAATGGCCGTTTATTTATCGAGTTTGAGCGCGTCGGCGTAGCGGTTAAAGAAGTTGAACAGGCCGATGACAGTTGTCAGTTCGACAATCTCACCATCGTCGAAATGTGTCTGTAGGCTGTCCCATAGCTCTTCGCTCACCTCCTGCGCGCTTGTTGTGACGATCTCTGCATAGTGTAGGGCGACCTGTTCACGTGGGCTAAACAGGTGGCGATGCTGATCTATGTGATAGAGTGCGTCGAGTAGCTCTTCGCTGACAGCTAGCTGCCTTGCCAAGGCAGTGTGCGCGGCCATTCAGTAGAAGCATGCGTTGACCTGGGAGACGCGGATGGCGAGCAGTTCTTTGAGGCGAGGCTCAACGGTCCCCTCGCGCATCGCGGCTTCCAGCAGGTCTAGTGCTGCCTGCATAATGCGTGGCCGTTGCGCCATGGTACGAAAGAGCGTACCCATCGTTGCTGCGCTGGCTCCGGCTAAGTGTGGCAATGGCACAGAGTCATCTGCCGGGATACGTGGCATAGCCTCCTGCATTCCTCTCTAGTAGTATGTCTTCCTCTCTATTTTAGGAGAAATCGGGTGTGCGCGCAAGGAAGCGTTGTCACCGTACGTGATCCTGATGGCAATCTCCTGGAATTCGAGGGAGTCGCAACGGGAACATCCAACAAGCATAATGCATGAAAGAACTGGATATCGTTCACCTGCAAGAAAGTCAAATTGAAAAGCTGCACCTCTTGTCACATGCCTGAGTGACAAGAGAAAAGCTGGAATGTAACCAATGTTTGCAGATCCAGCCTTCCCTCTCGTCGTTCTTCACTTCAACTCACACTCATCCTCCTGGCTCTGTCACGAAAAAAGCAGGAGATCAGCGCGTTTTTGGATATCCCTCGGCGTGAAGCAATGGAAGAAGAAATTTCTGTCGTTTACATATATTTCAAGTGCTAAGATCCACGAGCGAGTGAGAATAGGAAAGCTCTGTAAGCAAGTGAGGAAGAATTGACACATATTGTAGCTCATGTTTAAATGGAGGAGAATGTAAAAAAGAAGTTTTCTATTGGGATGGACTATGAACACAATACAAATTGATCAGGAAGAAGAGATCATTCAATCAACGAGAATCGGTATTATTGGTGGGGGTCAGCTTGGACTGATGCTGAGTGAGGCGGCACGTGCTATGGGTTATGCCGCTGTCACTGTGCTTGATCCGACGCCTGACTGTCCCGCCTCGGCTGTAGCAGAGCAGATCGTGGGCAGTTTGAAAGACTCTGCGGCGCTGCATCAACTGGCAGAACGTGCTGATATTCTCACCTACGAGATCGAGCATATCAATACTGCTGCCCTGCTCGATCTGCTCTCGAAGGACGTAAAAATCTACCCGGACCCAGATCTGTTAGCGATTATTCAGAACAAATATCAGCAGAAGGAGTTTCTGACGCGCAGCACTCTACCCGTTGCGCCGTATATGGCTATCGAGTCTCCTGCTGATATCGAGCAAGCGGTACAGAAGTGGGGCTATCCTCTCGTGCTCAAGGCGCGCAAGGATGCCTATGATGGACGCGGCAACGCACGTATCGACGGGTCCCAGGATATTGAATCTGCGCTGGCAAAGTTGGGAGACCGTGAGCTGTACGTTGAGCAGAGGATTGAGCTGGACAAAGAGTTGGGGCTGATGATCGCACGCAACGAGCGCGGAGAGACGGCGGTCTATCCTGTGGTCGAGATGATTCATGAGCGCGATATCTGTCAAACCGTACTCGCTCCCGCCGCGATCTCATCCGCGTTGCAACAGGAGGCGCAGAGAATTGCGTGTGCCGCGATTGAAGATCTGAGTGGTATCGGTATCTTTGGCGTCGAGTTCTTTCTTGATACAGGGGGCAAGCTGTGGCTAAATGAGATCGCGCCACGCCCACACAATCTGGGCCACTACACAATTGAGGCGTGTAAGACATCGCAATTTACACAGCACTTGCGCGCGATCACGAACCTGCCATTGACCTCGACGGAGATGCTGTATCCAGCAGCAGTAATGGAGAATATTCTGGGTACGCGCAATGGTCCAGCCCAGCCGGAATGGAAAGCCGAGTACGATTCCTCGCGCGTGTTCGTTCATATATATGGGAAACATGAGACACGCGTTGACCGCAAGATGGGCCATATCACCGTGGTTGGTGACGACCTGGAACTGGTCCGTTCTCAGGCGAAGGAGGCGAGAGCAGCCCTCTCGATTTAGGCTATGTCTAGCGATAAAAAGCTTATGCACGAGGAGTACGAGACGTTATCCAACGAACATGGTGTGCTGTTCTCACCCGAAGGTGTAGGGGAGGGAGCGCGTGGCGTACCACGTGTGCTGGTAACGATGGGCAGCGATTCTGATCTACCATTGATGATGAAGGCGATAGATACCCTGCGCCACGAGTTCGGCGTGAGCTGTCTGGTACAGATCAACTCGGTGCACCGCGACCTGCGCAGCGTGGTACAGCATATTGATACCTTGCCCTCATCGATTCAGGTTATTATTGCCTGTGCGGGTGGTGCTGCTCACCTGCCTGGCAATATTGCGGACCTGCGTGCCGATCTACCTGTAATCGGTGTGCCACGTAACCTGGGTGCGCTACAGGGTATCGACGCGCTCCTCTCAATGGTGCAGATGCCGGAGGGCGCTCCTGTTGCGGTGATGGCTATTGGCGAGGCTGGAGCGGTGAATGCAGCCATCCACGCTGCGAAAGAGCTAGCCATTGCTGATCCCGCCCTGAAAGAACGTTTGCTCGCGTATGCGGAGAAGCGTAAGGCACGCGTGCAGCAGCAGAATGAGAAGTTGTCTCGTTATTCTTCGCGTGAATCGTAAGGAGCGGATTGTGTCCCAGGAATACATAACGGTACGTGGCGCACGTGAAAACAACCTGAAGAATGTATCGTTGCGCATACCGAAGCGCAAGATCACTATCTTTACCGGTGTATCCGGGTCGGGTAAATCGTCCATCGTCTTTGATACCATTGCCGCTGAAGCGCGCCGTCAGTTGAACGAGACTTTCAGCACATTCGTGCGTAACTTTCTGCCACGCTATGCCCAACCAGAAGCCGACGCCATCGAAAACTTGAGCATGGCGATTGTCGTCGATCAGAAACATCTCGGCGGTGGATCTCACTCGACTGTGGGAACGATTACCGATATCTATTCAGTGTTACGCTTGCTGTACTCGCGCGTCGGGCAGCCGTTCGTGGGTTATTCCAATGCATTTTCGTTTAACGACCCGCAGGGCATGTGTCCAGAGTGCAATGGCCTTGGCCGCAAGATAGGCGTCGATCTCGACAGGTTTCTTGACAAATCAAGATCTCTCAACGATGGTGCTATCTTGTTCCCAGAATATGCTGTAGAGAGCTGGGGATGGAGCATCCTGACGCAGTCGGGGCTGTTCGATAATGACAAAAAGCTGGACGACTATAGCGAAGAAGAGATGAATCTGCTCCTCCACAGCAAACCCTACAAAGTCAAGATGCAGGTGGCTAAACCTGTTAACCTGACCTTTGAAGGCATTGTTGACAAGTTTATCCGTAAGTACATCACAGGCGATGTGAAAACTTACTCCGAGCGCACGCAGAAAGCAGTAGAGCCATACATGACTTACGGGCCATGTACCCTGTGTAAAGGTGCACGTCTCAGTCAGGCTGTGCTGGGTTGCAAGATCAATGGTTACAACATTGCGCAACTGGCGGCGCTGGAAGTTGACGAACTGATTGAGGTCGTCAGGGGGATCGAAGATCCCATCGCCGCACCAATGGTCAACTCTTTGGTCGAGCAGCTCCAGCACATGATCGATATTGGCCTGGAATATCTCAGCCTGAGCCGTGAAACCGATACGTTGTCGGGCGGCGAGTCGCAGCGCATTAAGATGGTCAAACACCTGGGCAGCAGTCTTGTGGATGTGCTCTACGTCTTTGACGAACCCAGCATCGGGATGCATCCCCGCGACGTACATCGCCTGAATGAACTCCTGCAAAAACTGCGTGATAAAGGCAACACCGTGATTGTGGTTGAACATGATCCCGATGTCATCAAAGTCGCCGACCACGTGGTTGATGTCGGACCATTCGCTGGAACTCGTGGCGGGACAATTGTCTTCGAGGGCAGTTTCGCGGACCTGCTGAACGCTGATACCCTGACGGGTCGCCATATGAAACAGTCTATGCCTATCAAATCCAGTTGTCGAGCGGCAAAGGGCAAACTGTCTATTACCAACGCCAGGGCTAATAACCTGCAAAATGTCAGCGTCGATATACCAACAGGTATTTTGACTGTCGTTACAGGTGTAGCAGGATCAGGCAAGAGTTCGCTCATCCATCAGTGCTTTCTGCGGCAGTATCCCGACGTGTTTGTGATTGACCAGTCGCCGGTAGGCATTTCCAGCCGCTCGAATTCTGCCACGTATACAGGTATTATGGACGAGGTGCGCAAGACCTTTGCCAGAGTCAACAAGGTTAGCCCCTCCCTGTTCAGTTTCAACTCGAAAGGTGCCTGCGAAAATTGTCAGGGACTGGGCGTTGTCTACACCGACCTGGCGTACATGGATGAAGTCAAAATGCCATGCGAGATATGTGGCGGCAAGCGTTTCAAGGAAGAAGTGCTGGCCTACAAATTCCACGACAAATCAGTCTCCGATGTCTTGAATATGTCTGTGCGGGAAGCCCTGGATTTTTTTGATAGCAAAGAGACAGTGAAAGAGGTTATGCGCACGTTGCAAGCCTTGAGTGACGTTGGACTTGACTATCTGACACTTGGTCAGCCGTTAAGCACGCTATCAGGAGGCGAATGCCAGCGCATCAAACTTGCCAGCGAACTGCACAAAAAAGGCAGCGTGTATGTAATGGACGAACCGACGACAGGCCTACATATGTCAGATATTAGCCATTTGCTCGTTATCATCAATCGGCTGGTGGATGCTGGAAATACGGTGATTATCATCGAGCATAACCTGATGATTATCAAGAACGCTGACTGGATCATCGACATGGGTCCCGAAGGTGGCAACAAGGGCGGTAGAGTAATGTTCGAGGGGACGCCGCTGCAATTGTTGGATTGCGGACAATCGCTGACGAGCGCGTATCTGCGCAATTAGATGTTGAGCAAATTCATGAATATGTTCGGCCCATATACGCGCTGTTCTTGCATCTGAATTTATACACGAGGGAAGTGCAGTGCCCAGATCCAGACACAGGAGATGAAGGCAACGCTGCCCGCAATCACAAAGAGGTGAAAGATTTCGTGGAAGCCGAAGACACGTGGGAAGGGATTGGGCCACTTGAAGGCATAGATAACCGCACCGATAGTGTAGAGTACACCTCCAAGGATGAGCATTGCGACAAAGTTCCAGGGCAAGACGGCAAGGAAGGCGGGACAGGCGAGGATCGCGACCCAGCCCATCAGGATGTAGAGCCCGGCGTTAATCCAGCGCGGTAGACGCAGGGTTAAGGGGAAGAGCGTCAGGCTCAGGCCGAGGATAGCTAACACCCAGATCGCCACGAGCAGCGCGATGCGCACCCAACCGTGCAGGACGTTGAAGCAGAGCGGTGTGTAGGTGCCAGCGATCAGGACAAAAATGTTCGAGTGATCGATAGCGCGCAGGAGACGTTTTGTGGGTGGAGACCAGCGACCAATGTGATAGACAGCGCTCATTGTGTACATTTCGATCATGCTCAGACCAAAGATGAGCATGGAGAAGAGGCGAGCGAGATCAGCCCTGCTCTCCCAACACAAAAGGATCGTGACTACCGTCACAGCAACCGCTGCTGCCGCGTGAAACCAGCCGCGCAACACAGGTTTGACTATCTGCTGGATTGTTTCAGAACTTTGGGTTTGTTGCTGTATCACCGCCTGCTCCCTCAAAAGCTTTATACGAGATTATGTTCCTATGATAGTGTACGCTATTCTCCACGAAAAAGCATCATTGCTGGCTAACGTCCAGGGCAAAGCTTTCTCATTCTCGCTCGTGTCTGCATTTTGGCTCGTTTACGAGCCATCATCTTTTAGTTAGTTGCTCCCGCACACAAACAATCCCATCAAAAACCAGTGTGAGCGCGCAGGTGTAAGGGGACAAACGCAAATGGGAATGCCCTGGCCAGGCAGGTAAAGGGTCGCATCCGCAGGGATAATCTGCTATAATGAAGGGGACGAAAGTAGAACACTAGTTTCATGTGGGAGTGTCGCTATGACGGACCGTCTCGTCTCGCCGAGCGTGAGCGAAGAGGAACAGATTGTTGAAGGTAGCTTGCGTCCGCGTCGTCTGGCTGAATATATTGGGCAGGAGAAGATTAAAGAGCGCCTGAATGTGCTGCTGGAGGCGGCGAAGCGACGCCATGAGCCAGT
>DAOUDD010000186.1:0-25928 GCA_034431765.1 Ktedonobacteraceae bacterium
AACGGTGACGTAGCACGACTCTCCGCTGGATCACCTTTGATGATGCGTGCGATGCGATAGCGCTCGTTATCCGCGTCAAAAGTCCAATCGACGCCAAGCTGTCCCTGTCGATAAGATGGACCATGCCGCATGTCGCCACCCATCTCATATGCATGAGACGTTCCAAGCTCACCATGTAGCTCCCAGAGCAGGTCGGAGAGTTCCGAACGTGAGCTGACACGCTCCAGCAGCGGCGCATATTGCTGGTAAACTGCCTGCCAGTCAATACCCGACATCTGCTCATCCCAGAACTGCTCTCGCTGCAAACGCCAGGCTTCTGCAAACATCTGCTTCCACTCAGCGGCAGGTTGGACTGAGACCTTGACGCGCTGCAGGTCCAGCCAGCCACTCTCGCGACCTGCGCGCTCACCGTTCTCTGGCTTCGGCTTCTCTCCCGCTTTCACCACGCGCAGGCGATGATGCTGGCGATAGATCAACCATTTAGAGTCGCGCGAGACATCGAAGTCACTGACGCTGTCCAAAATTCTTTCGCTTTTGTATGAATCGAAGTCATAGGCCTCTACAGTACCACGTGCATCATGGTGTGGTGGAGGCGTCTCGTGTATCGTTCCCTCAGCAGGCACCGACATGAAAAGCACTTTTCCCTTGATACCGCGCACATCAACATAACGAGCTTCAGGCACAGGGAAAGGTAGTATACGCTCGCGAATACCATCCAGGTCGATTCCTACAGGTGTGCTTCCACGCCCGTTCTCGTCTTTTTTCTCGCTCTCCTCCTGTCTGCCATTCTGCGTCTCTGTCCCCTCATCGGCACTTACTTTCTTGCTCGTGTCCTCTTTCTCGTCTGCTGTTTTGGGTTCCGCAATAAATGGCGAGCGCAAGTCACGGCGCAGCAGGAGCACATACGGCTTGACTCCACGTGGAAAGCCCATATCAAAATGCAGGTTGTCGTAGACTGGATTGAAGATACGCTGACCCAGGAAGTAGAGGTACTTGCCATCAGGATCAAACGACGGCTGTGTATCGTGCAAAATTGGCTCCGTCACCTGGTGCGCCTCGCCCGTCTCCAGACTGCATAGCTTGATCGCCGTCTTATGCGAAGAAAGCGCAAAACCGTAGGCAATCCAATGTCCATCCGGTGACCAGGCTATTCCCTGGATACGACCGGCATCACTGCGGTCCAGCACACGCGCTTCGCCCAGTTCCAGGTGCATAAGCAGCAGTTCATTGCGGTGATTGGCAATCGCGACGATATCATTTGTTGGAGAGACAGCAAGATTAATAGCGCGACCAAAATCTATATCGGTAAAGACTTTTGGTTCTTCGGCGCTGTCAGGCTGGAAAACGACGAGCGATTCACGTTCGGCACTATCCTGTACAGCAATGAGCCGCTTCCCATCGTTGGTCCACTCCAGAAAACGATAGCGCACACCGTCCGGTTCCCCATGTTGTAACACGGGGCCCTCCCAATTGCCCATGGTAAACGCCTTGCCACGCGTCGTCAACGCGGCTGAGTGTCCCTGTGGATGGAGCGCGTAGGTGTCGAGATACGTACCGGCCGAGACAAATTTACGATTACGCTGCGTACGCACGCTCGGCAACTCCACATCAAGATGACGCGACTCGTTCGTTTGTGGATTGAACAGGTAGAGATCGGCGGCAGAATGGTACACCAGGCGCTGCCCATCCGTTGAGAGATGTCGAGCATAAAAGTCTTCGTGGTGCGTATGCCGCTGGATATCCTCACCACCTGGAGTGCATGAGTAGATATTGCCAACGCCATCATGATCTGAGAGGAAGTAGATACGCTCCCCTACCCAGCATGGATCAGCGATATTCCCGTTTAACTGGAGCAAACGCTGAAATGTGCCAGCGCCATTCTGATCACACCACAAATGTCCAGCGGTGCCACCACGGTAGCGTTTCCAATGCGAGAACTCGCGTACATTGATATTACGTCCCAGGACAACGCCACCGCCAGTACTATAAGAAATTGCATTCGCCATCCCATAGGGAAGTTCGCGTGGCAGCCCACCTGTTGGCTTGACCGCGAATATCACCTCGAAACGTGCCGCAAACTGGCCTGAATTGCTCGCATAAAGAATCTCTTCTCCAGACGGCGACCAACCGAGCACACGGCATGTTCCTGATTGAAAGGTTAATCTTTGTGCAGGTCCTCCCTGCGCAGGCATAACATAGACCTCGCTTGGTCCCTCCTCTCGCCCAACAAACGCCAGCATGCTCCCGTCTGGTGAGAAACGCGGATATTTCACCTCGCCAACACCCGCTGTCAGGCGCTCCGCCCGCCCTCCATCGCTCGCGACTCGCCACAGATCGTCTTCAGAGACAAACACAATAAAATTCTGATACAGAGTGGGAAAACGCACATATCCTTGTGACACCATTCCAGGTCTCCTTCATCAACATGTTGAAGTATGCATTCCTGCCCGACAAAAGTGAAAAGTTCTTCCATACAAATGATGAGTTGATTGTACCACACGTGGTATTCTTTGAGGAATTAGCCTCATACCTCCCAACTTACCCTTCCCCCTATCCTACTACAGATTTGACCAAACCTCAATTAGGCGTGCAGAACTCTACGACCGAGAGGGGAAGCTGGTCTGGAAACAGTCCGTACTTGAGCCTATTTTAGGAATTCTAAATAACGCGATAAGCATGTCTTTGCGAATGGACTTCTACAAAGCGTTGAACGTGTAGGAAGCGCGCTTGTGACTCCGTTGGGATATGATAATCCCAACCATCACTCGACCCGACAGTGCTCAACTCTTTGCAGTGGAAAGAGGGTGCGAGCACGAGCGGCTCTAGATTTTCATCGGCGGTAATACAGATGCGACCATTTCGCTGCATCTGATTTTGCAGCAAAGCATATGCATCATTGCGACTCGAACATTCACATCCCGCACCTATTTCCTCGCAAAGCGTAAGAAATTTACCCCAAAATCGCATCCCTCACAATTCCCAATGCCTTCCACAGCGATGGCTCAGCCTCGAATTCGACCAGGTTAGGGAAGATTTTGAGCGCAGAATTGCCGCGCGTGACAAACCAGGGCGGGATCGGGATGCTACGAAACGGGGCGTAGAGCACGCTCTTTTGTGGATGCGAGAACATCAATGTGTTGTGCACAACCCCGTTGCCAGATTGAATATCATAGATCTGGTGACCAGGGAAAGCTCCCCATGTTGTTGTGCCAATTGCGAAGATGATTCCCGCCCAGTAGTTGACTCCGATGGCTCCATAGCGCAGATCGGCTATCGCCTGCTTCACCGCCGCTGCAATCTGCCGATCCTTGAGCGATTCCGGGTGCACAATTATTGTCGCATTCAGCGAACCCCACAGAGTATTATTACAGAGATCTACTGCCCGTTCGATATATTCTACAGTGCTTGCGGCGGACAGTTCGGTCTCAGCGAATAGGCCACAAAATGCCTCGGTCGTGAAACAGATATCGTCCGTTTTCTCTGGATCGACGCCGCTGATTAACGTCCATGGAAGCCGCCCCTCGCTCGCCTTACCAAAGAGCTCAGCGTCGGGATGGGCATCAACAAAAGCTTGCGCTCGCTGCTGCGCTCCTGGATAATATGCATTGCGCATTGGAACGTGAGTGAGTACTTTGCGTATGTGGCGCAACAGGTGCTTGCGCTGCGCCCACTCGGCATGCTGAATCAGTACTCGCGTAGCATTGCAGTTGAAACCTGCGTTGTTTGTCATCATGGAGACAACGTGCTGTGCCTGATACGCCCTGTCACTCGTGCTCCATGGACCCGGCACCACGATCACCGGGCTGACGTTCCCCAGCTCGCCTGTGATTCGCTTCTGCAAGAGGGGCTGATGCGCGGCTTTCCGTGCCGCCCCAGCCGCTCCCGTACCGAAAACGATTGCATCAAATGTTTTATCTGAACCCGTAATATGAATCTCGTCGATGCCAGGCGCATTGCACAAATACTCACCCTCGGCCACTCCACCATACACCATACGCAGATAACCAGCCTCGATCAGCACGCGAAAAGCTTCCTCCAGCATCGGGCCGATATAAGCATTGACAGGGTTTGCTTTAAACAGCACCACCTGATCTTCAACAAATAATTTATACAGAATATCCATTGGACCGATACTTGCTACATTCCCAGCGCCCAGCACCAGTGCAACCTTGCCCTCATGCTGCCCATTGCTATATATCCCCGCCTGCATCAGCACCACTGTTTCTTTTGTCACCTCTGGCTCCATCCACACCTCAGCTCGAACACCAGGAAAGAAGATACGATCATACATCGTCTGCGGAAAGACCGCGGCCACCACCTGTCCATTCTTGCGCATCCTCACCTTGCCGGGAATGCGCGGCTTCCTCCCATTTGCAATATCCTGGAGAGATCTCTTAAGCTGAGTAAGATTCCTGAGAACAGGTAATGCGCCAGCGCTCCACTCTTCACCTGCGAGTGGCGAACCTGAACTGAAGCCCTTCGCGTGGCCAGCCACTTCCACCCAACGCGGGGCAAGTGCTGAGAAATCAGCTATCAACGTCTCGATCAGCGCCACACGCTCGCGAGGAGAAACGCGCACCCAGGCATCCTTATGATCTTGTAGCACACGAATCGCCTCATCCATCTCCTCTCGTGTGGAGGTAGCGCCACCTACACGTGGAAATTGCGGTGATCCATGCGCTCCATGCGTTGTATCAATCGTCATAGCAACCTCCAAAGACAGAAACGAACGATGTGGAGGAAGCGCGGCCTCGCTCCTACCTGAACTTCCTGAGGATATCACCTCTTACGTAAAACGGCGTGGAATTTGCCTCGCAACCGAATTGAAAAGGATAAGTTTCCTTCAATGCCTGACAGTCTCGCTACATAGAAGGCATTACCCCGAAGACCACTCTGACATCTCTTCATAATTCTGCTCTTATTGTATGCGAAGTAGATGGTACTGCACAAGAGAGTACAATCGAACAACACGTCGGGAACACTTGTCACAGCAATATAAGAGCGCTCAGTACCTGCACAAACTCCATATTCCCCTCAATATGCACAAGAATTTTCTCCCTAATTTTATTATAAGACTTTTGCATTATAAGACTCCTACGTATCTTATGTAATTTCTTTATGAGGAATAAGGTCAGAGACTCGGATAAGGAGAGAGTAAACAAGCCTCCCCAGAAGTATATGTAGATCATAACTGATGTATTGCCATATTCTTAACGTGAAAAATTTCTTACTTTTTCAAACTGTATAGAATAGCTTTTCTCTAAATCGCCATGAAATCCTTTCTGAAGTGATACAAGGTACACTGACTATGCAATGTAGAAGTAAACAACATATCAACGTAGCATTGTTTACTCAGTCACCTCTATTGACAGATGTCAGGAAGGAACCATCTAGTATGACTAGACGGAAAAGAAACTCTGTATCCTCCCTCTTAGCCAGTGGATTAGCAGTGCTGACATTAGTAGTCTTGACCCTTTTTCAAAGTGGTCATACATATGCTCAGACCAGCAAAGCGCAGAAACCGAACTTCTATTTGAAGAATGCCGTTGTGCATTCAAAATTCAGTTCCAGCACTGACATGACCTATGGAGGTGGTCCTGTGATGGTCGGGGCTGTCAAAGTCTACACTATCTTCTGGCAGCCAGCGGGAAGAACGTTCTCAAAAAACTACAAGAGCTTACTGCAACGGTTTTTCAACGATTTTGGCCAGACATCGGTCTTCAACATTATTCACCAGTATAAAGATAATCAGGGGAATAATCCGCAGAGCGTTTCTTTAGGAGGTACATGGACCGATACACGTGCTTATCCATCACGTGGCTTTGTCACCGATGCAGATCTGCGGAACGAAGCGGTACGTGCAGCACAAACCAAAGGCTGGTCAGCTAACCTGAGCAGCATCTTCTTCGTGTACACCACCGCTGATGAGATAGTGTGCTTTGATTCTTCTCAGAGCGGCTGTAGCGATACTTCGTTCTGTGCGTACCATGATGGCTTCAACAGAAGTGGAACCACATACCTGTATGGTAGTATTCCTGACGAGCGTGGCTGTGGTATTACAGGCAGCCCAAATAACGATATATCTGCTGATGGCTCTATCGACAGCAGTTCACACGAGCTGATGGAGGCAATGTCTGACGCGCTACCAAGCTCTGGCTGGTCCAATCCACAGGTGGGCGAGATCGGTGATCCATGTGCTCACACCTATGGACCTACCGACAGCAATGGTGGGGACGTTAGCGCCAACGGGCATTCCTACCTGATTCAGCCCGAATACAGCAATGCGGTTAGCGATTGCTCGATGAGCTAGGGCATATGGAGTAACAGCTCTAGACTACATGCTCATAGTGAAGCGAGGCCGAGAAAATTCTCGGCCTCGCTTTTTCATTTTCGTCTTCATACTACTGGTAAAAGTGTGCATAGGTGGGATGCTATTAACAGCTTCCTCGATACCTACGATAATTTATCGAAGCGCACAAATAAAACTATTATTTGTTTTTGACCTCTTGTACCTGAGTCTGAGGCTGCGACTTGGCCTGCGCCTGGGCATGTATCACGCCAAGCACACGCTCTGGGGTCAACGGCAGACGCTTCACACGTGCACCCAGTGCGTCAGTAACAGCATTGGCTATTGCAGGTGCAACTGTATACATTGTCGCCACTGCTGCCGCTTTAGGTGTCAATTCGCCTCTCTCATTCATGCCTACCTGGTGAACCTGTATCTCTGGGATGTCGGCAGCGACAGGGATGTGATAGTTCTGGAAACTTGTTGTCTGAAGAATACCTTTCGCGTCATAGAGCAGTTCTTCTGAAAGGGCAATCCCTAATCCCTGCGCTACACCTCCCTCGATCCAGCCTTCGGTGAGCATAGGATTGCTCAGGTTGCCCGTCTCTGCCGCCACGACCAACCTGAGCACACGTACTGCACCTGTCTCCATATCGACCTCGACTTCAGCACCTGATGCAGCGACGGCTGCTGGTAGTGATTGAACTCTTTGTGAAGCGGTTGCCAGCAGTTGATGCTGCTCTTTATAAAGTGCATGTGCCGCAACCTGTGCCACCGTGACTTTTTGACCATCAGAGGTCTGAACATCCCCATTCACTAGCCGCAAGTCTTCCGACGAGATACGGAGCATTCGTGCGGCAGTTTCTACTATCTGTTCACGCATCCGCTCAGCCGCTCGAACCACCGCATTCGTGCTCGCGGAGTGCATAAGTGCATTTTCCCCACCAGTGGAAGAGGGAACAGTATTCGTCTCTGAGGTATGCAAGCGCACCTCGTCAAGCGAAACTCCAAGCACGTCCGCAGCAGTCTGTGCGATGATTGTTGCAAAGCCACGCCCTTCATCATGCAGCCCCACAAAAATGTCGAACGAACCCTCTTCATTCAGCTTGATCACCGTGTTACTGCTCACTTGCTGAGATGTGGGATAGCCGGAGAGCGCGAGAGCTGTTCCGCGCCCGTGCCGTATTCTATCCTTTTGCTCCGGCTCCCGCTGCTGCTTGTCGAAGACCTGTTCCATTACAATTCTTGTGCACTCTGACAACGCGTTGTTCGTCACAAACGCTGCGAACTCCGCTCTACCCACAGACGTCGGGAATGGATACGGCGTACCGCTTGAGATCCAGTTCTTCCTGCGTAGCTCCATCTCGTTAATGTTGAGACGGCGCGCAATCTCGTCCATATGGCTTTCCAGGGCAAAAAACTCTTGTAGCAGGCTACTTTCGGCAAAGGCTGCGGCAGGCGGCAGATTTGTGTAGAGTACTTCGGCTACAAAGCGCATATGCTCACAGGGATAGAGCGAGAGCGCATGCGCGAGTGAAAAGGGATGCGTTACGAGTGCATGTGTTGCATACGCTCCAGTGTCAGCCAGCAGAATAATCTGATTGGCGACCAGTGTCCCATCCCCCTTTACGCCACTTTTGATGCGCAGAATGTGCTGCGTTCTCCCCCGCCGCCCAAACTCTTCTGCACGCGATAGGTGAAGCAAGACGGGTCTCTTTGTGAGCAGAGTTAGACGCGCACACAGGTCTTCGCCACATAGCTCTTGTCTGAGACCAAAGCTGCCACCCAGGTGCGGAGTGATCACGTGAATACGACGAGCGGGTAGGTTCAATACCTTCGCCAGTGTACGTTGGATATGCTGTGGAATCTGGCTAGTCGCACGTACAACTAATTGCTCGTCCTCATCAAGATAGGTCAGAACGGTATGCGTCTCCAGAGGTGCGGGCTGTGTTGGTGCGAGGACATACTCATTCTCAATTACCAGGTCAGTGCTAGCAAATCCTCCCTCGACATCTCCAACATCCGAGCGCACGCGCGCCGCAATGTTCCTTGTCGCATCGTATATTCCGCGTGACTCCCCTTCAGTATGCACACGAGGAGCCTGGGGATTGAGCGCCTGACGCACGTCACTAATCGCGGACAACACTTCGTAATGCACATCGATCAGTTGCAGCGCTTGATCCGCAACTTCCGCGCTTTCCGCCGCCACAATAGCAACTGGCTGACCGGCGTAACGTACACTATAGTCCAGGCTGTACTGATCCTCTACAGGTGTTTCCATACCCATCTGTTCCACACTTGAAAAGACTATTCGTGGAACGTCTCGATACGTCAACACTGCATGCACACCTGGCAGCGCTTTTGCACGCGAAATATCTATCGAGCGAATCGTAGCAGCCGCGTGGGGACTACCTAGTATACGTGCATAGAGCGTACCACGCATCTGCACATCGGCTGTAAATAGTGTCTTTCCCTGTACCATGCTAGAAGCCTGTAATACAGGAATAGACTTTCCCTGTACCTTGTTCTCCTCTGTACGTGAGGTAGTATCCTCGCTACCCTTCTTTGTACTCACAGCGGTGCCAGAGCTTCCCTGCTCCCGTGTAACATGTGCAGAAACTACAGACAATACACTCGTTGACTGCTCATCAGGCTCTAATTGATCTCCGGCGACAGAACTTGTTAGATATTCAGGTTCGGCAACCTGTTCTCCGCGCAGCACAGCCGCCGCTCGCAGCACAGCCTGCACAGGCTTCTCATAACCGGTACAGCGGCAGAGATTGCCAGAGAGTGCATTGCGTGCCTCATCAGCAGTTGGCGCGAGTGTCCGTTTGAGCAGAGCGGAGGCTGAGAGAATCATCCCAGGTGTACAGAAGCCACATTGTACTGCACCGACGTCTACAAAAGCGCTCTGTAGTGGTTGCAAGAGGTCTGTCATATTCACGCTATCCGCCGTTGTTAGCGTGCACCCCCCCACTTGAGCGGCCAACGTCACACAGCCTGGTCTCGGTACTCCATCAACCAGGACAGTACAGGCTCCGCATTCACCCGTCTCACAGCCATGCTTGACGCTAGAATAACCCTCGCGCCGCAGCAGGGAGAGCAACGTCTCGTTTGGAGCCGCATCCAGGCTTTCGATCACGCCATTGATCCGTAGTTCAATCTCCATGATTACAAAGCCCTTTCCGACGAAACTGTGCTACGCCAGTATGCGGTGTTGCTTGCCTCTTCCAGAACACGAAATGCAAGCTGCATACCGCCAAATCGTCTATACCCACTACTACTACGAAGGTCCTGAGGTGGTCGAAAAGAGGCAATACCCAGTTGTACGGCATGAAACATCACCTGAGTATCGAGCGGTTGTCCGACTGCTTTGCCCTCAAGGTGACGCTCAGCCGCTAACAAACGAACCGATTCACAAGCTGCACCTCCCAGCACGACCCGCACACGATGATAGCGCTCATTCTCGATCTCAACCAATGCCGCAGCATTCAGCACTGCTGCATCCCCGGGCAGGCGCGCCACTCGCTGGAAAGCAGCAGAGGCATGTGGAGCAAGAGTGGGAATAACCACCTCTAATATCAGCTCACTGGCACGGCGCTCCAGCAGAAAATTGCGGCAGGGAATACGCCGCTCCTGCTTCCCCTTAAAAATGACGCCCGAAAGTGGTAAGCCAGGGCGATCGAGTGTGCCGCCGCTCAAATTTACCTGTGTCTGTGAACCTGAGCGTACAACGACCTCCGCATCAATAGCGATCAGGGCTGTCCACAAATCAGCCTGTGAAGCAATGCCAGATCCAAGCGTTCCGCCAAGTGTAGCACTGTTGCGAATCAGATGTGATGATGACGAAGCGTGTGCAGCCTGCGCCACTATCCCCCCGGCCAGTTCTTGCAGCACTGCAGAGGTTGCCATATTCTCTAGAGTTGTCATCGCACCGATATGGACGCCCTGCTGATCTTCAGAAATATAGGATAACCCCAGGTCACGTAAATCAACAACGGCCTCTATTGTGTCATCTTGCAGCCCTAATAAATACGTTCCACCTGCCAGTGGGACCGTTTTCACGTCAAGACGACCGAGCAACAGCAAAACATCATCCACGTCCTCCGCCCAGTGATATTCAACAAGCTTTACTAGCATCTGTTTCACCTTTTTGGAGATACAAGTGTAAAGGTGTCTCCATCTATCAATCCCTGATCAGCAGCTCTCTATCAACTTTCGCTAAGCAGTTAGTAGCAAATTCTAGCACATGAAGCAGTCGTTTCCACAATTCCCGCCTTCCCATAACCCTTATGGGTTAGAGCACATTGTACGCCCAGAACAGAGCATCTATTCTCCTGAAAAGGAGCGCTGCATACTTGCTGTGATGTGCTGCATGCTTGTGACGAATGGTAGAGAAAGGCCGTCTAAAAAAACGTGTTTTCTTCGAGAGCTGTCTCGACAAAGCCTTCGAGACCGTGTAATACCTACAAGAGTAGTATATTCATCGAGAGTGTGTTCATATTTGTGCATACGCTCGCAGAGCCATGAGGAGAAAGATTGTGAATAACTCTGGCAATACATTGGTCAAAGTTGCAGTGCTGGCAGGGGGAGCAATAGTGGGCGCGTTGCTCTCACGCTGGCTTGACACATTGCTGCATCCTGCTATAGAAGAACCCCTGGACAACGACAAGCTTCGTTACGCGCAGGGACTCGGCCCAGTTGTGATCGAACCCATTCCAGATGAGCCGCAAGGATAAGGAAGAACAAAAGAATGACGAATGCGATGACACCCGGCGAACGTGTACATGCGGCTGTAAAGGGAGAGGCGGTAGATCGCGTCCCTTTCTGCTTCTGGCACCATTTTCAGCCAGAAGGATCAGGGAAACGGCTGGCACAGTTGACACTGGAATTTTTCGTGCAGAAGTTTGGGTTAGACATCGTCAAGATTATGCCTGACCTCCCCTACCCGCGCCCTGCTGAGCAGATTGTCGAGGCGGAACAGATGCGTTTCCTCCCACGTCTAGAGCTAGAAACGCCGAGTTTCCGCGAGCAGCTTCTCTGTATTCGCACCCTCCGCTCGCAGTTAGGCAGTGATTATCCGCTCATTCTGACGCTCTTTAGCCCATTGACCTATGCGCTTCAGTTTATGGGCAAGCAAAAAGCACTTGCCGAGGCACGCAAAAACCCTGAGCCTTTTCAGGAAGGGCTGGGCACTATCGCAGCCAACTTGCGCAGATTAATGGAGGCTGCGATTGATGCTGGTGCAAGTGGTATCTTCTTCTCCTGCATGGGGGCAACGACGGCTGACTTCACACACGAGGAGTACGATACCTTTGGTCGCCCCTACGATCTGATGGCCTTGCATGGCGCGGCTGGAGGCTGGCTCAATATTGTGCATGTCCACGCCGATCCCAGCCAGACGAACGACCAGATCTACTTCAACCTTTTCAGCGACTATCCGGTCTCGGTTCTGAGCTGGAGTGATCGCTTGACTGGCCCAAGCCTCACAGAGGCTCTCACCATGACCGATAGGTGTCTGATGGGAGGCCTTTCCGAGCGTGGCCCCCTCACGCATGGCAGTGAGACCGAACTCGAAAACGAGATCATGGCTGCCGTCACGCAGACTAAAGGCCATCGGCTCATTCTTGCTAACGGCTGCTCGATTCCTGACGACGCACCCGAACAGTGGCTCACCACCGCTCGTCGCCTTGTCGATAATTTACACTAACAGTCTTACTCGTAGCGTCGAGCACGTATACGTAAGAAAGGCGTTTTCTTCTCGTTGAGAAACGCCTTTCTTGCATGCTTCGTGTAGTAAGCAGTTAGCAACGAGATTACTCTGCCTAATCTCTTTTATGCAGAGAGCCGGAGGAGAGAAAGCCGAGACGTCCCAAACGAGGAAGAAATTAGGTAGTGTACTCTCCATTGATGCGCACGTATTCGTACGACAGGTCGCAGCCCCATACGGTTGCCCGTTCGCTCCCCAGTCCAAGCGAGACACGAATAGCCACCTCTGGTTGCCGCAGGTAGGTTTGCAACTGTGGGAGCTGCTCCTCTCCTAGCGCACGCCCCTGATAGACGAGCAGGTCGCCGAAAGCAATCGAGATCTTTTCAGGCACGATGTTCATCTGTTCCTCGCACTTGCCGATCGCCATTGCGACGCGGCCCCAGTTGGGATCAACACCAAAAATGGCGGTTTTGACGAGTGGGGAGTTGACTATCGACTTCGCGACGCGTTTCGCCTGCGCGAAGGATTCTGCCTGCTCGACTGTTACCTCCAGCAGCTTTGTTGCACCTTCGCCGTCGCGCGCCAGCTCTTTTGCCAGCTCGATTGCCATCGCGGTCAGTGCGGAACGGAACTCGTCCAGGTCCACCTCGCCTGCCAACCCGTTCGCCATAATCGCAACTGTATCGCTCGTGCTGGTATCGGTATCGACGCTGACCATGTTGAATGAGAGATTGACCGCTTCGCGCAGACAATACCGTAACTGATCGGCATCAATGCGCGCATCGGTGACAAAGTAGCTTAGCATGGTTGCCATATTCGGCTCTATCATGCCAACGCCCTTGGCAATACCTACCAGGACAGCATCACCGATTTTGCAAGAGCGCATCTTCGGATACGTGTCGGTTGTCATAATCGCGCGTGCTGCTTGCTCCAGTTGCCCTCCGCGCATCTCGGCACGAATACCGCGAATACCTGCACGCAGCTTCTCCATCGGCAATTGCCAGCCGATAACCCCTGTTGAAGAGGGAAGAACGTTTTCAGCCGCAATATCCAGCTCATCGGCGACTCGGCGCACAATCTCGCGTGTGTTCGCCAATCCCTGTTCACCAGTAGCGACATTGGAATTTTTGCTATTGATAACGAATGCCTGCAACTGCCCATTCGCGACCTGCTCTCGCCCCACTATGATAGTGGCACCACAAAAACGGCTCTGCGTGAACATTGCTGCCGCACTGGCAGGCACATCCGAGGCAATGACAGTGAAATCGAGCGAATCGTCACGAATACCGATGTTTTTTGCGCACGAACGGAAACCGCGCGGTGTGTATGGAAGTGATATGTGTGTATGCATATCTCAGTCCTCTTTTCTTGCAGATAAGGCACATATCCTTGTAAAGACAGCCTTTTGTCCTGTTGGGAGAAAGTACTTCGGGAGGAACGGCAGCATTTCTTTATCCGAAGCGAAGCATCTCTGGCTCTTCATCAGCTTGCCTCACTGTTCACAGGCATTGTAAGCGAGAAAAAGGCGGCATCGGGTAGCTCTTGCCAACCACATTTCTCGTAGAAATGTCGCTTGTATGACTCGCGGATACGTCGATTCATCAACAAAAGACGTGTACAATCGCGCTCAACAGCATGCGCCCGGACCGCCTCCAATAGCCGACTACCAATGCCGTGACCAGTTTCTTCCGGTGAGACAAACAACTCTGAAACGTAGCCATCGTAGCCACGCATCAGGTTGGGGAACCAGTGCACTGAGATATAGCCCACGACTCGTTTCACATGCTCATTCCCACTATTGTTGCCGTAGCGACGTTCCGCAACAAGGACCGTGTGTGTCCCCTCGCTCTGACATCGCGCGAGTCGCTCGGCGACATGGGCCTGCGTCTGTGCAGGTGTTTCTTTTTGCAGGTGCTCAGACCAGCCTAGAGCGCGCAGGATAGCTGCGATATCAACGCTATCCTCTAAGCGCGCGTTCCGAATGGGAATTTCTGTTTGCACTCTTCTTCCTTCTAACTATACTATTAACACATTTTGCTCTGCAACATGACCGCCGTCAAGTTGTAACCTCATGCGTTTCTTCCTCCTCACGCTGGAAGAGCAGTGTTACTCGAAGCTCGACACATGCTACTAATACGCACGGGCGAAAATGGCTTCACAGGTCGCCGGCTTGCCGGTGTAGATGCACTTGCCCTGAACACCACCCTCAGGCTGATCAAACGGAATCACACGCAGAGTTGCCTTGGTCTCTTCCTTAATAGCGGTTTCAGCGGCACTATCTTCAGCCCATTTGACACGCACAAAGCCACGTTTTTCAGCAATGATCTGCTTGAACTCGTTGTAACTATCCGTCCTATATGTATTCTCTTCGCGGAACTGAAGTGCACGCGCATACATCGCCTGCTGCACCTCATCGAGCAGTTCCGGCAGGCGCGTCTCCAGGGCTTCTACCGAGACCGGTTCTTTGACACGATTGTCGCGGCGCACGAGCATGACACTGTTATTCTGCACGTCGCGCGGCCCAATCTCCATACGCACCGGCACGCCACGCATCTCCCACTCACTATATTTCCAGCCAGGAGTGTTCTCACTACGATCCACTTTAACGCGCACCTTGCCCTTGAGCAGCTTCTCAACGCGCTCCACCAGCTCATTCACCGCCGTCTTCTCCTGCTCTTTGCGCCAGATTGGCACGATCACCACCTGATACGGGGCCAGGCGCGGCGGCAACATCAGCCCTGATTTATCGCCGTGCACCATAATAATGCCACCGATCATCCGCGTGCTCATACCCCAGCTCGTGGTTGCGCAGTATTTGCGCTGCCCATCGGCATCAAGAAATTGAATATCGAATCCCTGCGCGAAATTATGTCCAAGATTATGGCTAGTTCCAGCTTGCAACGCCTTACCATCACCCATCATCGCCTCAATCGAGTAGGTGCGGAGTGCACCTGCAAACTTCTCATTTTCGCTCTTACGGCCGGTTATAACTGGGATGGCGGCTTCCTCTTCTGCAAATGTACGATAGACCTCCAGCATCTGGCGCGTACGCTCTTCGGCCTCATCAAGTGTGCGATGTGCAGTATGCCCCTCTTGCCAGAGGAACTCGGAGGTACGTAGGAACAGAGTGGTGCGTTTCTCCCAGCGCATTACGTTGTTCCATTGATTGATGACAAGCGGCAAGTCACGATAGCTCTGAATCCACTTGGAGAAGCTATGACCGATGATAGTTTCGCTGGTCGGACGGATTGCCAGCGGCTCCTCCAGTTCTTCACCACCGCCGCGAGTAACCCAGGCCACCTCTGGCGCAAAGCCCTCGACATGCTCCGCCTCACGTTCCAGGAAGCTGCGCGGGATAAGCAGCGGGAAGTAGGCATTCTCCACGCCAGTTTCTTTGAAGCGCGCATCAAGCTGTCGCTGCAGGTTCTCCCAGATCGCGTATCCATACGGGCGAATGATCATACAGCCCCGTACTGGAGCGTAATCGGCGAGCTCAGCCTTGCGCACGATCTGGTTGTACCATTGAGAGAAGTTATCGTCTTGATCGACAATCTCCTCCACATACTTCTCTTCGTTGACCATAACCTGTTTCCTTGTCCCTTCCTTAGTAGTCAATAATCTATAAAAACGTGCATAAAAAAACTCGTCCTCGACAAGGACGAGCAGAGTTACCCGTGGTACCACCTTTTTTGAACGCCGCTGACATGTAGCGTTCCACTTTATACGGTCCTTTATGAACCGCTCCCTCTAATAACGGCGAAGGTACCCGGCCAGGTTCTCCTGACGCTCCCAGGTGGGTTCAACGCGGCGTTGGCCTACCGACTTGCACTCTCTCGGCTCGCTACTCGACAATACTCGCGTCTACTAATCCTGATCAGTGCGTTTACGCTACTTTGTATGCTAATGAAGCACAGCATACACTATCACTTGCATGGTGTCAAGCATTTCTAGCACAACAATTATGAGTAGCAAGGGTATATACGCCTTCTTTCTCTTCACAAGATCAGGTGCTTTCTGATTCAATTATCAGGTAGTATTGGGAGAAAGCTAGCGTTATAATACATAAGGATTTCTATCGTTATGCTGCCAATTCGCTTATCTTTTTCTGGAGCATCAGCATTTTATGAAGAAGCATTTTAGCGTGTACATCTTTCTGAGCCTACTCGCATTCCTTTGTTTAACCGTCACGGCCTGTAGTGTAGGCTCTGAACCTGCCACTGGACCAAACCAGGTTCATATGAATGAGACACAATTTACACAATCGTCTATAACCATTCATAAAGGGGAAAGAATCACCCTGGTTAATGACGTTGCATCGGTGCATATTATTGAGAATGGCACCTGGGACAACCAGGGAAACGCTCGGCCCAGAACTGAATCTGGTGCACCAAACGTTGATTTCAATATCGACGGTGGAGTCGCTCAGTCTGTCGGTCCATTCACAACAGCAGGCACATTCAAGCTCTATTGCACGGTTCATCCGGGGATGAATCTAACTGTTATTGTAAAGTAACAGCTATCATAACCGCTTGTCGATATAGGCAAGAGATGTTACAATGACAGGGAAACATTGAATAGACAGTAAAAATAAAGAAACATAATGGACGAAGAAGTGGTTACAGGGTACGAGAACCAGAGCGATATTCAAACGTTTGCTGCGCGCTACCCCTTTCCTATTGATACATTTCAGCTTGAAGCGATGCGCATCCTTGCGGATGGACAGTCGGTTCTCGTTACTGCACCGACCGGTACAGGAAAGACGCTTGTTGCCGAGTACGCGATCTGGCAAGCCCAACAACGTAAACAGCGTGTTATCTATACAACACCCTTAAAGGCGCTTTCAAATCAGAAATATCGCGACCTGCGCACTCTCTACGGTGACGAGGCAGTAGGACTTGTCACCGGGGATATCGTCGAACATAGCAGAGCCTCTATTGTTATCATGACAACAGAGGTTTACCGCAATATGCTGCTCGACGAGGGCTACACAGCGAACGATACCCAGAACCTCTCAACGTCATTGCAAGATATCGGCTTCGTCGTCTTTGATGAGCTGCATTACCTTAGTGACATCGGACGTGGCCCTGTCTGGGAAGAAGCTATCATCTGTTCTCCTCCCCATGTACAACTGGTTGGCCTATCAGCAACAATGAGCAATGCCGAGGATCTGGCCGATTGGATCAGCCGTGTGCATCGCTCGATTGCACTTGTCACTCACGAGCAACGTGCGGTCCCTCTAGAGCACTACTATTTTGTGGATGGCAAATTGCACCTCGTCCAGGACGCTGATGGCAACCGTGTTGCGCACTTCCCTAATATCGGTGGTGAAGCTAAGCTTGCACAACTGGCTGGTCGCAGCCGCGTCTTACCTTTTGACGATGAAGAGGAAGCAGATGTCTCCGCTCCAATGATGCAGTTGCGCAGTCGCAAAGATCGCGGCGCAAAGCAGTTCCGCCCTGTTCACCGACAAGAAAAACATGTTCACTCTTCTGCTGGAGAGCAGGAGACAAGCGGTGAAACAGGTACAACTATCGCAGTTACGCCAGAAGATGGAGAGCAGCAAGCTTCGTTCGCAGCACAAACTGTTTCTGATAAGGCTCAGCAAGAGCTGAAGAAGAAACCAAAACGCTTTCAGGAACACAAAACGCCGGAACCGGGCGAGATTCTGACCGTCCTGCGCGAAGCTGACATGCTACCATGTCTCTACTTCCTGCCCGGACGTCGTGTTGTCGAAGATGCAGCCATGAGTGCGGCCCGCCACCAATTCACAGATCCTGAAGAGGAGGCGCTGATTCGTGAAGAGATCAACCTCTGGCTGGAGCACCTTCCCAAAGAGGATCGCAATCTGCAACAGGTACATGGCCTGCTCAATCTATTGCCACGCGGTATCGCCTTTCACCATGCAGGCCTGTTGCCCGGCCTGAAAGTACTGGTCGAGACGCTCTTCTCAAGAGGCCACTTGCGCGCAGTTTTCGCAACCGATACGCTAGCCCTCGGCATCAACATGCCTGCACGTAGTGTCATCGTTGGCAGCCTGAGCAAGTTTGACGGCCAGGAGATGCGTCTGCTTACGCCAAACGAGTACCGCCAGCTTACAGGCCGTGCGGGGCGACGTGGCATGGATATGCACGGAGCCGCTATCATCCCATACTCGCCCTGGGAACAATTCGAGCCGTCCTTCCAACGCATCACAGACGAACTGCAGCCCGTCACCAGTTCATTTGTCATCCGTTACAACTCGGTCCTGAACCTGTGGCGTCCAGGTGATGTGAACTACCTGCGCCGCATCTGCGCCTCCAGCTTGCGCGAATTTCAACGCTATCTCCACTGGGAAATCAGCGAACTCGCCCGCCTGGAGAAACGCTATCAGAAGGCCAAAAAAGGCAAACGAAAGAAGGGCGCGGCCTCTCGTGAAGCGGAGCAAGCACTGGAGAAACGTCGCGAACGCATTGGCTCATTCCCACTCAGCAGAGCTGGAGCAGCAGAACTGGATGGCACAATCTTCGCGCTACGAGCGCTTGGCTCTATCGGACAGGACGACCAACTCACGTTGAAGGGCCGTTTGTTGCGCAACATTTTTCATCCTGCCGGCATCATGCTCGTCGAAATGCTCACGCAGGGCATCTTTGACGAATTGTCAGCTTCCGAAATTGCAGAAGTCTGTAGCTGGTTCACCTATGATAATGATCGCCGTCTCAACAATCGCAACGTACTACAACAACGTCTGGCCCAGGCGCGGCGCGAATTGTGGCGCATCACCCAACACGTGCGTGGAATCGAAGAGCGCGCCGGTATCAACGTCACACCAGGTATCGTCCCAGAATTTCATAGTCTGGCGCTCTCGTGGTCGCGTGGCATGTCCTTGAATGGTCTGTTGCGCCGTATCGACCTGGCGGAAGGCGATATTCTGATGCTTCTCAACCAGAGCATTGATCTGATTCAGCAGGTTCAGGCAGCTATCGGGCAGGTGCTCGACGCTCGTGATATCTGGGAGAACGTCTCTCCTCTTCTCACCGATGGTTTTTCTAACGAACGTTCGGCCCTGGCACGCAGCAAGAGTCGCATCGACCAGTTACAGCAACAGCGCGAACGGCTGGAACGCTTACGGCCACTCTTCGCGCAGGCATCGGCCTCCCTGCTCCATGGCATTATTGTGCAGAGCCGAACCGTTCCTTCTATGGTTGCAAACACAGAAGCGGAAAGCGTTCCACTCGATGCCGAAGAAGACCGCGACGGTCAGGACTTGCACGATGCCAACACCTTTGCCGCCGATCTTTAGCACGTCCTCATCTCACTTGCACGATGAAGCACAACACAGCAGAAAATTCCTCTAGCCTTTTCTACCTAATCTGTTCATAAGTGCTATCTGCATCGTTCATTACTAGTAACGGCACAACAGTGGAAGTATACTCAGGGATAGAGTCAGAACTTCCCTAAAGCCCTGGCTTTGATTTTAAGCGAAAACTAACGCCGCTTAAGGACGGCTTGTGCCCCGTACTCAGAGCACTCCCTGACCCAAATTGTGAAACGGTGATGAAAGATGATCAACTCAGACATAGTAAGTTTTTCGTTCATGACCTTCACAAAAATCCTGGATACACATTACTTTGGTCATACTCCAATAGCCTGAACGTTGTCAGCAAGATGGAAGTTGACTAATATGTACAGAGGTATAGTTAAAATTCTGTCCTCTTTCTGAAGCGTGCTTTACGAAAAAGACTTTTTCATAGTAAGCGAGTAGAGCTTGCTCGCTCTTTAATACATATATGCATGCAGAGGAAGAGGAGCGGCATCTTCACGAGACCGGGATATAGCAAATGAGGCAAGAGAAGAAATGTACGTTTCTCTAGCATCTGACAGGTAACAGCAGCGCACTTTGGCAATTCTTATAAATTAGGGGTAGAGATTTGATGAACGCAGAAGCACTGATCGGAACAGTTCTAGGTACCTGTACCCTTCAAAAGCTAATAGGGCAGGGTGGAATGGGTGCGGTATTTCTAGCACAGCAATCACGTCCACGGCGACAGGTTGCCGTCAAGGTGCTTCTTCCCATGACACCCCTTAGTCCTCACCAGCTTGCTGCCTTTCTAGAGCGCTTTCGCCGTGAGACGGATGCGGCAGCTTCTTTAGAGCATCCTAACATCGTCCCCGTCCACGAGTACGGTGAGCGCGATGGCCTGGCCTATCTGGTCATGCCCTATATCAGCGGTGGCACGCTACGCGATGAGTTGGAACGAGACGGCCAGTTGCCATTATCCAAGGTTGCCAACTACCTGGAGCAGCTTGCTATGGCGCTCGACTTCGCACACGAGCATGGTGTCATTCATCGTGACATCAAACCCGCCAATATCATGATCACTCCTGAAGGACGGTTGCTCCTCGGAGATTTCGGGCTGGTGAAAATTGTAGCGGAGGGTCAGGCACCTCAGGTACGCTTAACTGGAGCAGGAGCCCCCGTCGGTACACCCGATTATATGGCCCCTGAACAGGTTATTGGCGAAGAGATTGACGCGCGTGCCGACCTCTACTCACTTGGAGTCATTCTTTATCAAATGGTTACGGGTACAACACCTTTTCATGGCGAGACACCGATGCAGATCGCGGCTCAGCATCTGCAAATTCCACCACCTTCAGCCCAGATGTTACGACCAGATCTCCCTATTGCCGTTGAGCAGGTCATACAACGTGCGCTAGCGAAACGCCCAAATGATCGCTATATGCACGCTCAAGATCTCGCCAATGCCTTTGTCTCGGCCATGATTAGCTCCGGTATCCAGCTTGATAGCCTCTACTCAGGCACAAGCACATCTGCACGCCTGAAAATACCTCGTAGCCAAATCGATGCGATGCGTCAATCATTCACACAGCAAGAGAGCGACCCAGGAACTCTCGCTCAAAGCGCACAATCTCCTCAGATACCTGATACTTACATAGCACCAACGGCACCTGTCAATTCAGGAGGACTTTCCCCAACTGGTGGCTTGCTCTCCCGAACGGGCAAGTTTCCGCTTGTCGGCACAGGTGTAATGGCTGCAATCCCTTCCACAACCGTTGCAGGAGAGGGTGGGCTCCTCTCGCGCACAGGGAAATTTCCCAGAGTAGGAACCGATACAAGTACCTTAACCGCTACCAAAACAAAAGCTGATGTTGCCCCTGCTAATGGAACAGGAGGTGGCTTGCTTTCACGGACTGGTAAATTCCCTCAAATTGGTTTGGATCTAACAGCAAGACAAGCCGTACAACTGCCCAATGAGCTTTCCGAAAAACGAAATACTGGTGCACTGATTTCCCCTAACAGAGAAGCTCTCCCAGAAGCACAGGAAACGGGCACTACCTTCAAATTAAACAACTCAATGAAAGTGGTTAAAATGCCCGTTGCAGGTCAGCCAGGTCAGTTTGTCACTGGCTTACTGCCAACGGCTTCGCGAACATCGGATAGCGGGGAAGCTACATCAGCCTCTACAAGAAAAGCTTTCGCAGTCAAGCCATGGCAAAAAATTGCCTTCCTCGCTCTCGCTCTGCTGGTTGTTCTTGCCAGTATCGTTGGTATTGTCTGGTTTGTGCGCAGCCATTCAACAAACCAGGCTACCACCCCTGCAAATACAGCAGTGAATAAGCCGAACTCTGGCACAACAAATGGAGCTGGAGCCAACGTCATTCTCAGTGACCCCCTTGACCACAATATTCACAACTGGCGTACCGATCCACCCAATGCATTTTCCTTTAAAAACGGTGCATATCATATTACTGCAACAGATGACGCTACTGGTAATGCTTCTATCCTTGGTAAAAGTTCTTTCGAGGGTCCACTAAGCTATACACTTACAATGCAGGAAATCACCGGTGATGATAACAAAGAGTTTAATTCTTTTGGCATGATCTTCCGTTTCACTGAGCAAAACGACAAGAAGAATAAGAATGGTGATCCTATTGCTACCTTCTATAGCTTTGAAGTGCAAAATTACCCCAATGGTCAGTACCAGCTCTGGAAATACGACAATATTACAGATGCTGCTACGGCATGGGTTCCTGTCAAAGATGGAATGCTGCCTATCGGTGATGAGTTTCATAAAGGACATGGACCTCAGGCAGTCAATACCATCAAGATTTCCATGAAAGGCGACCAATTCACGGTTACGGTGAATGGAAAGACGCTCCCGAAAACGTTTCAAGATGGCTCACTCACAAAAGGCTCTATTGGGATGCTAGTGAACCTGAAAGGTACAGAGGTTGCCTTCAAGAATCTCGTTTTGACAAAGAACTGAATCTTAGCTTGTAACTGGTCTTGCTTACAAGAGGAAGGATTACATGAACACAGAAGCATTGAATGGAAAAGTGTTGGGGACATGTACACTGCAACAGGTAATTGGCCGTGGTGGAATGGGCGCAGTATTTCTGGCGCAACAGGTTCGACCACGACGACAGGTTGCCGTTAAGGTACTTCTTCCCATCACACCACTCAGTTCACAAAAGCTCGCTGCGTTCCTGGAACGCTTCCGGCGCGAGACAGATGCCGCCGCCTCTCTGGAACACCCCAATATCGTCCCCGTCCATGAGTATGGCGAAAGCGATGGTCTGGCCTACCTGGTCATGCCCTACATCGGCGGTGGAACACTGCGTGATGAGATGGAAAAAGGGCAGCAACTTCCGTTCTCAGCTACCATGAGTTACCTGGAGCAGATAGCAGCGGCGCTTGACTTTGCACACGAACGCGGAGTCATCCATCGCGATGTCAAACCAGCGAACATTCTACTGACTCCCGAAAAGCGAGCCTTGCTCACGGACTTCGGTCTGGTCAAAATTCTTGGTGGTGAGCATGAGGCACAGAACTCCAACCCTCTCTCGCAAGCCGGGATGCCAATGGGAACACCCGATTATATGGCTCCAGAGCAGGTCGTAGGTCAACACATTGATGGCAGAGCCGATATCTATTCGCTAGGAGTTATTCTCTATCAGATGGTTACGGGAGTGCTACCATTCAAGGGCGAGATGCCTATGCAGGTTGCCTTTCAACACTTACGCATACCGCCACCATCTCCTCGCACACTGCGACCAGATTTACCGGTTGCCGCCGAGCAAGTGATGCTGCGTGCACTGGCAAAAAGGCCCGAAGATCGCTATGAATACGCTCGTGACTTTACAAACGCATTCCGCCTGGCTCTAGAAGCCGCAGGGGTGCCTCTGGACCAGACCTTTCATGCGACGGTCACAGCATATCTTAACAAGCAAAAGTTGTCTGCCACAACAGCACTTCCTGAAGAGGTTCCAGCTAGAGTTCCCACCGAAAGCGTTGCTTCAACTGTACAGGAACAGCCAAGGCGCTTCTCCACAGCAGTGTCTAACAAGGTTCAAAAAGGAATTGTTGCTCAAACGAGTTTGACCTTTCCTTCGCTTTCAGGTTTTCTAGCACCGACACATCGTCCTACCTCGTCGCTTCTGGAGCAATCTCCAGCAATTCCGACGAAACATACACCCCTACCAGCAGTAAATACTATGAAAAATTTACCAGAGAATAATGCATTTCCACTCAATGGACAGTTTTCACCGTCGCCGGCAGATAGACCGACAGGGGGTTCAGCAGGTGAGAACACCTCTCAGCTAGCACCTAACCGTTTGCGCATTGGACGGAAGACAAATTTTCTTGGGGACAAGCCAGGTTCCCAATCACAGATGCCTGAAATGAACGGAGGCTCTTCCGTACAACCTCAGCCTTCTGTCTCTTCGACTACGTCCAATGGAACAGAGGGTACAGGTCTACTGGGTCGAACACCACGACTGAATCGGCTTTCAAACAACACGTCACAACAGCAGCAACAAAGCACTTCCATTTCAGGAAGCCAACAACCATTTCCTGATAATTCGGCTCAGGCAGCATTTTCAGGAACGGCATTCCCCCTCCCAAATAATTCATCCCCCTCTGGCATCTACGGAATGCCAGCACCCGTTCCGGGCTTCACTCCGCAAAGATCTGTTACGGGATCTCTGCAAGGGGACTCTGCACAATCACAAGCGGGAAATGTTCCTCCTTTCCTGGCTCAGAATAGTACAACAACAGGATCGTATAGTGGCTTTACATATCCGCCCCAGGCAGGGATGCAAAGCATGCCGGGGGTATCAGGGGTATCAGGCACACAAACAGGTGCATTGACCGGCTCTTTAACGTCACCAGGCAATAGCACAGGAGCGCTCATGGTTATTCCACCCAATGAGAGTACCGGACAGACCGGGATGCTCAAGCTGACACAAGCAGCAAGGGTGGTCAAAGTGCCTGTAGCAGGTCAACCAGGTCAATATGTCACAGGGCTCCTCCCACTCTTACCCTCCGGCACAGATACATCTTCTACTGGCGAGACAACTCTTAAAAAGGGCACGAAGAAAAACTTAAAACTACTGCTTGTTGTACTAACCATTTTCGTTATCATCGCCAGTTCACTCAGTTACTTTCTAACGCGTTCGCCCGGCAAAACAACACAACAGACACAGACCAAGCAATCAACACAGGTTGTGCAGAAGGGGGGTACAGCTAAGGCCAATGCAGAGGCTCAATCAAACCTTATCGTACAGGACCCGCTGACATTCAGTGTGCATAGCTGGCCCATTGGTGATAATGATCAGGCAAAATATGAATATAAGGATGGAGCCTACCACATCACAGCAAAAAGTGGTGATCATCCTGCCGTCGCTCTGCTTCCAGACGTACCCCTGCCGGATAAGTTTGTCTATAGCCTCACATTCAATGAGGTGAATGGTACCGATGACAGCACTGACGCGAACAAAGTGAACTTGATTGGCTTGATGTTACGTTATCAAACGACAACGAACGATGGTAAAAATCGTACCATGTTCTACACTTTTCTTGTAAACCATACTACCAAGAATGGGCAGTACGTCTTTCGTAAATACGATTTAACTGATGGCAGCCAGGATGATCCGTGGCATCAGTTATGGAATGGAAATATAGGAGATGAGTACCATCTCGGACACGGCAAAGACAATAACAATACAATCAAAGTAACGGTGGATGGAGACAAATTCACCTTTAAAGTGAACGATAAGGAAGTCGGCTCGGCAAATGATGGCTCATTAAAAAATGGAGAGATTGGCATGTTGGTGAATCTCAAAGATACCGAGGTTGCCTTTTCCAACCTGATTGTTACCCACAATTGATAGCACACAGCTTGCCTTTTTTGTTCCTAACTGTTGTACACATCTCTAGTCTGGGGGAGATACCGGTCAATGCACATCTTTACACCACAGGTCGCGCTGGCAACGTCTTTCGCTAACCCGTTGACAGGAACCGTCAGTCCTAAGTTGATTATGTCGATCACACTCTGGATTACCGGGTTTCTCTGTCTCTTGAACATTGCTCTGGCTCTCTACTTTCGTCAACGGAGCAGAAAAGAGGTAGTGACCTATTACCTTGCGTGCGTTTTTGAATTGTTGGTCTTCGTCTTTGCTTTGCTCTTCTTTCTCGATGTCATCAAGCAGTCACAAATTCCCTATCCATTGCCACCGCGACTCCCGATAAACCGAGCAGAGATTGCAGCCGCATTAGCAATTGGTCTGGGTCTATTTCCGGCGGCATACTGGCATCGCATCAATCTGCAAGAATTGCCAGGACGCATCGCAGCCGATGGTAAAGTACTGAAAAATCAGGCGCACTCTATCCATGTACGCACTGGTGCGCCAGAGGAATGGATGAATTAGGATCACATTCCTGCCTTCAGCAGATATTTCTTCTGCAAAAATACAGCTTTTTCAGAAACGTAAGAGCCTGTTCTCCCTTTGAACAGGCTCTTCTAGCTTTTCACCATCCGCACAGCATTGTGGCAGCATCGCGTTTTATCAAAGCCTCTCGTAGGATATCTCAAAACTTGACACGGCAATAGCTATGTGTTATACCTTGTATAGCATATAGCAATATTTCCTCTT
>DAOUDD010000187.1:0-158450 GCA_034431765.1 Ktedonobacteraceae bacterium
CTCGCCACGTTCCTGCCGTTCGAGCGCTTCCTGAGCGGCGGCGAGCACGCGTACGACGGCGAGACCGACCTCGCCATTGGCGCGAGGTTGTGTGCCAGTGCGAATCGCATTGGCAAAATCCTCACACTCCAGGCGAAGCGGCTCAATCCAATCGATATGAGGAATAGTGATCGCGCCGTAGCGGTAGGAAACGACTGGATCAGCATGGATATCCACGCCCTTGTTGTAGACCTTGATCATCTCAGCCGGATTGGTATCGTCGTACACCACCATACGCGCATCGCCGATGACAGTGACACGACGAATTTTGCAGGGATGCAGCCAGCTCACGTGAATATGCGCTGACATCCCGCTAGGAAAGTTCAGATCAAGGTGGGCGACATCGGCAATGCGTGATTGCAGATGCGCATGAGCCTGAACCTTCACATGATGGGGAGTCTGCCCGAACAGGTAAAGCAAAATCGAGACATCATGTGGAGCAAGATCCCAGATAACATTGATATCGTTGCGGAAAAGGCCCAGGTTGACACGCTCAGCCTCTACACAGTAAATCTTGCCAAGGTCGCCACTCTGTACCAGCTTGCGCAGCTCATTAACACCTGGACTGTATTCAAAGGTATGACCTACCATTAAGACACGACCAAGATCTTTTGCCAGCGCAACCAGTTCTTCCGCCTCTGCTACGTTTGCTGTGAGCGGCTTTTCCACCAGTACATGTTTGCCATGTAGCAGAGCCTCCTTTGCCAGACGATAGTGTGTGCGAACCGGTGTTGCAATAACCACTGCATCAACATCAGCAGCGTGAAAGACATCTTCAACACAGGTTGTAGTACGTGTGTGCGGTTGGTTGGCAGCAATAGCAGCCAGGCGATGGAGATCAGCATCGGCAATCATCGTTACGGAAGCCTCTGATAAACTCTCCAGATTACGAGCAATTTTAGGTCCCCAATATCCCCAACCAATCACAGCAAAACGTACATCTGCCATAGTCTCTTCCTTTTCTCATTTTTAATTCCCGCTTCTGCTTCCCGGCAGTCTCATAGGGCGAGAGTGTGAATATGCACAGCGGAACAGGCAGGCATGTACTCAGTGTGCCACACGTGAGATACAATGCCTTTTAACAGCGTCAATCACATATGTAATTTGTTCTTGCGTCAATTCTGGGTACATAGGCAGCGAAACAATACGCGAAGCTACTGCCTCCGTCACAGGCAATTGCCCACGTGTATAGCCATAGGATGCGCAGGCAGGCTGTAAATGGATTGGAGTGGGATAGTGGATATTGGTTCCAATGCCTTCCTGCTCCAGGGCTTTGCGGAAGGTATCGCGTTCGGAGACTTGCACCACATAATAGCAGAAGACGTGGCTTCCCCAGGAGCGAATCAGGGGCACAGCCTCAACTACATCACGCAATTGATCGGTGTATGTCTGTGCATGCTGCTGCCGCTCGGCATTCCAGCGGTCCAGATGAGGAAGCTTGATAGACAGAACAGCAGCTTGCAGTTCATCGAGACGTGCGTTCACGCCCATCCGCTCGTGCAGATAGCGTACACGTGAGCCATGATCGCGAATCATGCGCATCTTCTCAGCAAGTTCACTGTCATTTGTTGTACAGACGCCAGCCTCACCCACGGCCCCAAGATTTTTGCTGAAGTAGAGGCTGAAGCACGCGACGTCTCCCAGGCTGCCTACTCGCTTCCCCTCATAGCTTGCACCGTGCGCCTGCGATGCATCCTCGATTACACGCAGCCCGTGAACACGAGCGAAGTCGAGGATTGGACCCATCTCGGCAGGGTGTCCATAGAGGTGAACGGGCAGAACGGCGCGCGTTCGCGGTGAGAGCACCTGTTCGAGCTGCAGCCAATCGAGCAGATACGTTTCGGGATCAATATCAACAAAAACTGGAGTAGCACCAACCATTGCGATAGCTTCGACCGTTCCAATAAAGGTATTGGACACAGTGATAACTTCATCACCTGGACCAATCTCGCAGGCGCGTAGGGCAAGGGCAAGAGCATCGGTGCCAGAGGAAACACCCACAGCATACGAGCAAGTACAATATTGTGCGAACTGCTGCTCAAATGCCTGTTGACGTGGTCCCAGGAAGAGCTGCATGCTATCGAGCACATCTTCAAAGACAGACAGAATCTCTGGCTTTAGTGTTAGATATTGTGCGCGTAGATCGACCAGTGGAATACGGAGTGGTGACACGGCTACATCCCTTCTGCTACTTGTTTTAAACAATGTAAGATTTCGGCTTGCAATCAAGAACTGATAGAATGATAGTTCACAGAAGTGATTGTTCAATGCCAACTGAGGTGTAAGACAGGTTTAAGTACACGCTGTTCGTAAAGAATGCTACAACCAGCAAGCTTATCCACAAGAGGAGAAAAGCGCTTACGCATTTGCACTTATTTATGCTCTCTTTACCACATTTCCATAAAAATTCGCACCGGTTATATACCAGGATGGGCTACTCTGAGGATAAGACAAACGAAAGAAAGATGCTGCAGAAGAGTTTGTCTTATGCCAGCAAACAGGGGAGGGTATAATGGTTGTTCAGTCTGCACCAATCAGGACAATTCATATCAACGCGAACTACTTGCGCGCTAAGAGAGGTATTGATATTACTTTTACACTCTTACTTGCTCCATTTTTGCTTCTGGTTGGTTTGATAGTTGCTCTATGCATCAAGCTCGATTCCAAAGGTCCCATCTTCTTCCGGCAAAAGCGGCTGGGCCAGAATGGAGTTGAGTTCGAGATGCTTAAATTTCGCTCTATGTATGTAGATAGCGATCAAAAAGCTCATCATGAAAAAATTCTTCTCTATATGAATGGACACAAACTTTCTGACGATCAAAGCGGTAAATTAGCCTATAAGAATGTTGGAGATTCGCGTATCACACGAGTTGGTCGTTTCATACGTAAAACCAGCCTTGATGAAATTCCACAATTCTGGAATGTTTTACGTGGGCAAATGTCACTGGTGGGGCCACGTCCACCACTCGCATATGAGGTCGCACTTTACGGCCCATATGAATGGCTGCGCCTGGCAGGAAAACCTGGATTAACAGGGACATGGCAGGTGTATGGGCGTTCCCGCGTCACATTTCAGGAAATGATCGATATGGACGTTTCCTATCTAGAACAACAATCGCTCTGGCTAGACATCAAATTGATCCTTCTGACGGTTCCGGTTATGCTTTTTGCGCGAGGCGGAGCCTGAGGAGCCTCTTCCACCTCTATCTCGCCTTAAGAGACCTTACGAGAGAGTAGGCAAAGAAGCATAGCATGGACATCCATTGACATAGGGTAAAGCGAAAGTGCCGACCTCTTCCGATGTCGGTGCTGCAGCCTTTTCTGGGTACGCTCAATGCGTTTGAGAACCAGTTGCATATGTACAGGATTTACGAGGACGGGGAAGATTCTGCATCCTGTTAAGGCGCTTAATGTATCGAAAACAGTCATGCTCTGTCTATACGCGATAGCAAGTGTTAGCTCATCATGTGACCTTCCGATCACCACACACTGATAACGCTTCATCACAGCTAAGGGCAATACCTGGCTATAGCGCAGTGGAACATGTGATAGCACACGCAGACGTGGCAGAGCTTCTCCCTGGATGTCTCGTAGTACTAATTTCTGGTTCTTCTTTTGCATAACGCCTCCATGCACAAGAAATATCACAGTTTGAGCAAGGACCTGAGTAGCAATAGATGTATACCTTCTCCATAGACTATCGTTAGCGACAGACTCATACAGCTTGTCTTCTCTTATGTAAACGAACCTCGTTGGAGAATGGGTTAGAACTCCATCAAATAGCAGGCGAGCAGGCTAACTCTCGCCACTTTTTCTCATGATACTCGATAGGTATTGAGAACGAATAGTAAGGAGATGGAAGATATGGTTATAAAAAGAAAATAAGGTAGAGATTTGCACACTGCTTTGGATACAAAAATACTGTATGGGATTGCAGCATTGCATTCCACTTGTTGATAGCGGATAGCCAGAGGCTACAGCTCATAAAAGTTTTCTCACGAAGTCAGACCAATGCCATATGTAATGGACGAAACGTTTCCGGCGTATCGGGTCCTTTCACATCCACTGGACGGCGGATAAGCGTATAGCCGACACCTGGAACTGTCAGGATATAATAGGGATTGCTCGGCTCCGGCTCGATTTTCTGACGGAGATGGCGAATATGTGCCTTGATAAGCGAGACATCACCTTCACCATTGTACCCCCAGACATGCATAACGATCTGACTCGCAGTACAGACATCGTTTGCATTGATTGCCAGCAGATGTATCAATTTGCTCTCAGTGGGAGTCAGGCGTGCAACCTTGTTGCCAATCCGCACCTCATTGTGCAAAGAATCGACGCAAAGTGGGCCAACAGTGACAACGGAAGACGGACGTTTCTCTAGCGTTGAACGCGCGCGTCGGTTGACTGCACGAATACGTGCGAGCAGTTGGGAAGGGAAAAACGGTTTGCGAAGGTAGTCATCCGCACCGCCATCCAGACAACGCACTTCATCCTGCACATCCTTGCTGTCTGTTACAACCAGGACGAGCGCATCGTGTTTCATACGCAACTCACGACAGAGGGAGAGCAGATCCCCATCCTTTTGCACAATATCGAGGATTACAAGATCAGGCAGATGCTCCAGCCACTCTTCCTTCGCATGGGAAGTGCTGTAAGCGCGACGTACCTCGTAGCCAAGTGATTTTAGCCAGCTCGTCAACATCTCCACGAGGTCACGATCACTGTCAATGACAAGTATTTTCACGAATCTTCCCCTGTTTACACTTTCAATGGTCTATACAAAACCATTCGGCAAGAGAGAGAAGTTCAGCAGTGCATGATCATAGAATAGAACTACGCAGTTAGAACTGCACAGTTGGAACTACAGCGTCACGAGGAAACCGACACCAATACCAAGCAAGCCGCCCACGAAAACCTGCACGGGCGTATGCCCTATCAACTCACGCAAACGTTTCTCCGCCATAGGACTGCCCTGAAAGGCTTCTTCGATCATCTGATTGAGAATACGTGCTTGAATGCTTACCGCTCGTCGTACACCCGCCGCGTCGTACATAACAATGGCAGCTAGCACCACAGTGATAGCAAAGACAGATGATGTGATACCGGCCTGACGCCCGGTAGCAGTGGCTAAGCCTGTAACCAGGGCAGAATGTGAGCTTGGCATTCCTCCCGAAGAGACGAGACGGCTGATCATCAGTTTGCGGTGTCGCCATAGATCGAGCGCCATCTTGCTCAGTTGTGCAATTGCCCAGGCAAGAAAAGCGGCAATGAGTACGTGGTTTTCAAAGAGCGATTGATTGAGCATATATCTCTTTTCCTTACAGCTCTAGAGAAGAAACGGAGAGCGTTCCTGCACTATCTATGCTCAATTGTTGAACCGTCAATTCTGCTTGCTGTAAGAGGTTGTTACAATGCTGGGCAAGCTTCATACCTTTTTCATACTGCTCAAGCGCCTGATCAAGTGGTAGCTTCCCATCCTGAAGTGCGTTGATGGTTGTTTCAAGTTGTGCAAAGGCTTCTTCAAATGTCAATGTTTCCATATCCTCGTCCTCCACGGCTTTCGGGTTTTCTTTTTGCCGCCTGCTGCTGCAGTAGAGGAAAAGTGAGTGAAGTGAGACAACCGTCCCCCTGGACCCTCTCTCCTTATTGCACGCTGACAGGGATTGTGCCGTCCTGTACTCGTATTGTCAGTTGATCTCCAGATTGTACCTGGGCTGTGCTTGTCACAATTTGTTGATTCTGTGTATTGCGCACGATTGCATATCCGCGTGCGATAGTTAATAGTGGACTCAGGTTATGAAGCTGTAGAGCCAGCCCTCGCAAGCGTTCAGTCTGGAGTATTAGAGAGTGCTGCATCTGGATACGTAACCGTTCGCTTGTTTCGTCGAGTTGCTGCCTACGTCGTTCAATGAGTGATTGTGGGCTAGCACGGTTTAGATCGCGTAGTGCTCCCTCAAGTCCATAGTGTGCGTCCTGTACTCTCTCCTGTATCAAACCGTGCAACAGCAATTGTTTTTCTGCAAGGTCCCCACGCCACTCCTCAATGTCAGGGACAGCAGTCGTCGCGGCAGCCGTGGGCGTCGAGGCTCTGACATCGGCAACGAAATCGGCAATGGTAAAATCGGTTTCGTGTCCGACACCGCTGACGACTGGAATACGTGAGCGAGCAATTGCGCGAGCAACGACCTCTTCATTAAAGGCCCACAATTCTTCGATGGAGCCACCACCACGCCCAACAAGTATCACCTCAGCCTCACCATGCTCATTGAGAAGATCGAGCGCGGCCGCGATAGATTCGGGAGCCTCTACGCCCTGCACCTGTGCGGGCGCAATGATAACGCGAGCTAATGGGTAGCGATTGCTCAGCGTACGCAACATGTCACGTAACGCCGCCGCCTGAAGCGAGGTAACAATACCAATAACCGCTGGTTGGGGAGGCAAAGAGCGTTTCCGCTCAACATCAAACAGGCCCTCAGCCTCCAGCCTGATCTTTAATTGCTCGAAGCGTTGGAAAAGCGCACCCTCGCCCAGCGGCCTGACAGCTTCTACATAGAATTGCAGCTTGCCGTCACGCTCGTAGAACGAAACCCTACCATTGACTGCGAGGGCCATACCATTGCGTAGCTCAGGCGCAGCAGAACGCAGACGGGAAGATTTGAAGAAGACACAGAGCAGTTGCGCGTCGCCTTCCTTCAGCGTGAAATAACAATGTCCAGAGGGATAGGTTTTACAATTCGAGACCTCACCATGCACCCAGACATTTTGCAGAATATCATTCGTCTCCAGCAGCTCACGTAAGTAGAGTGAGAGCGCAGTAACGCTGAGCAACGCTGGTTCATTCCAGGAATCCAGAAAGGGCACGAGTATTTATGCCTCCTCCACACTATCGAGTTTCATGAGAGGCTGTCCATACTCGACTGGCTGTCCATCCTCCACCAGAATCTCAACCACACGCCCCGCGACAGGAGCTTCAACTTCATTGATAACATTTAGCGATTGAATTGTTCCAACTAATTGACCGACCTTGACGCGATCACCAGTGGCAACTAGCGCCTTGCCCTTTGGCCTGGCCCATGCATGAAATATACCGACGAGTCCAGCCGAGACTGTACGCGTTGTCTCAGGCTGCTCTTCCTGGACGGCACTTTTGCCATTCTGCATAGCGATGGGCGGCACAATGGTCAGTTCTGCACCGGTCTCAGTAAGCTGCTGTACCTTTGCCTTGCGCAGAACCAGGCGCAGGCCCTCGCTGGCACGATGTACCTCAACTTCAGAAACGTCACTTGCGTCTAAGAGGTGCACGAGTTGCTGCAATTGTGCCAGGCTAAGCTGTTTTTTGTCTAAAGCGGTTTCTCGATCAAAGGGATACTGTCTATTCCCGTCCATAAAAACTGTGATGCGGGACTCCCACGTTTCAACTGGGGGAGGAAGCACCGCTCTCCTTTCCAATGCTTACTTGAACCGACAGGCGAGTCATGATCCAACCTTGAGTAGGACGCGCTGCTCGTCCCAATTTGCGCGGTGTGACCTCCAACAGCTTCTTCCTACTGATGAAGTCTTTGATAACAAATGCTCCTTTCTCTCGCCTTCCTCCAAGGTAGCCCACGTGCCCTTTTGCTTTGACCACTTCGTAGAGTTTGAACCCCTTGACCTTCTTTGGTGCCCAGCACTTATGTTCGCTGTGCGGCCCATTGAACCGCTGATACTGGCCCGGTGGAAGACACCGAAGCTGATAAATGACTTCCAAAGGCTTAACTACTTCGCCGATCTCGCAAGCAATCGCTACCGCGTCGTTGGCGTGAGACTTACTGAATTTCAGGCGCGTTCTACGTACGATCCAGTGGTTGTATTGACACGGATTCTGTCGCCATTAGCGATAAAGAGCGGTACCTGCACAACTAATCCTGTCTCAGTTGTCGCGGGTTTCGTACCTCCAGTCGCTGTATCGCCCTTGAAACCGGGTTCCGTATACGTGACAGTAAGTACCAATTTTTCTGGCAGATCAACTGAGAGCGGCTCACTGTTGTAGCTCACGATATCCAGCTCGATATTGTCGATCAAGTAGTTTTTAGCATCGCCAAGCTGTTTCTCCGTCAGTACAACCTCATTGTATGTACTGGTATCCATAAAGTGATACTGATTACCATCCTGGTACTGATAGATTACAGTGGCACGATCCAGGTCGATGCGACGGAATTTATCACCAGCGTCACACGTTCGATCAATTGTCGCACCAGAACGAAGGTTGCGCAACTTCATACGCACAATCGCACCGCCGCGACCTATCTTGACGTGTTGCCAGTCAAGAATACTACAGAGCTGACCTTCAAATTCGATGGTCACCCCTCTTTTTAAATCACCGGTAGAAATCATAGATAGCCTCTCCTCACACTTTTATCAGCTTTTACTGTGTAATTAACGTGCAATGACCAGTTCTGTCGGTGACTGTGTCAGCACTTCGACACCGTCTTCCTTCACAAGCACGCAATCCTCTACGCGGGTGCCGGTCCAGCCAGGAATGTAGACGCCGGGTTCTACAGTAACCACGCTTCCTGCTGGCAAGATTCCCTCAGCACGTTTTGATAAATTTGGTCCCTCATGCACCTGCAAACCAACGCCGTGGCCGGTCGAATGGACATAATACTCATCAAGGCCAGCCTCTTTTAGTACGTCACGTGTCAGTGCATCGCCTTCTATCCCTGTCATACCTGCACGGAGTTTCTGTTCGCAATTCTTCATTGCACGCAGGACGGTTTCGTAGACCTCACGCATGCGAGGCTCTGCCGGTTCGCCCAGGCAGATTGTGCGAGTCATATCGGCACAGTAGCCTTTGTAGCGTGCCCCCATATCAATCGTGATCAGTTCACCACGCCCAATACCGCGCTCACCAGGGATAGCGTGTGGCATGGAGCCGTTTGGTCCCGATGCGACGATAGAGCCAAATGAGTTGCCATCGGCTCCCAATTCAAGCATCTTGCGCGAGATCTCCCAGGCCACCTCTTTCTCAGTCATACCTGGCTGAATCCACTGACAAAGATGCGTGAACGTCTGATCGGTAATGGCTATAGCTTTTTTCAACAGCTCGATCTCGGCTGGTGATTTGACCTGGCGAAGTGTATCAATGTAGCTCTCGTCAAACGCGCGCAGGGTGAAGATCTGGTCACCAGCCTGACGAAGCTTCTCATACAGTGCATAACTGACGGCTGTGGATTCAAAACCGATAGTCTTCCAGCCTTGTTCCTGAGCCAGCGAAGCAATTGACTGAGCATACTCACGAGCAGGAGGAACAATTACTTTCCAGTCAGGAGCACTATGTTCAGCAACTTCCTTATAGAGAGCATTTGTCAGCAAGAACTGAACGTTTTGCCCAATCAAAAGCGATCCCGCTCCCTCATCGTCCTCTAACCAGCCACACAAGTAGGAGCGGTTGTGCGGCTGAGACACAAAAAAGGCATCGATACCTTGCTCAGAGATCCAGTGACGAAGGTTAGTTACATGTTCCTGGCTCATTTTCTGCTCCCTTTTTTAGATCTTAGACAAAAACCAACGCCGCTTCTCTTTTTAGACGCACACCAACGCTCTTCTCAGAGCTAAGCTTCGCTCAGGTGTGCGCAAGGAAGTATCGCGGCTCGTGCTCCTGCGCCAGCGTTACGCACTCAGGTTTTCCGATAGGCAGTTATTGCTTGTGAACTTCTTCAACCAAGGCATCTAATGCCAGTAGATAACTACGCCAGCCAAAGCCCGCTATCTGTCCACGACAGACAGGTGCGATGACAGAGGAGTGACGAAACTCTTCGCGCGCATAAATATTGCTCAGATGAACCTCGACAGCGGGAATTTTGACCGTGGAGAGCGCATCACGTAGCGCAATTGAGTAGTGCGTGAATGCACCAGGGTTCAGGATAATGCCCGCAACTTCGGAGGCATGCTGCTGAATCGCATCAATCAAGGCACCTTCGTGATTTGACTGCAAACAGACCAGTTCGACATTCGACTCACGGGCACGTTGCAGTAAGCGCTCATGGATCTGCTCAAGGGTCACCGTTCCATATACCTCTGGTTCACGCGTCCCCAACATGTTCAGATTTGGACCACTTAAAACGAGGAACTTCGGCATACGTTACGTTCTCTCCCCCTTAAAAAAAGCTGTCAATACGCGCTCGACCAGATCATCAGGCAGGGTTGTAATTTCAACGTTGCCAATGCCTGTGGGCATAATCCAGCGCACCCGCTTCCCGACCACCTTTTTGTCCAATTGAATCGCGTCAAGGATCTGCTGAGGCTGTACAGAACCTGCATATGTGACAGGTAGGCCGAGAGCGGTCAGAAGTGCTCTCTGGCGTGCTGCATCAGAGGCAGAGAACATGCCTGCCTCTTGCGCTAACGCCGAAACCGCCTCCATACCTATCGAAACCGCCTCACCATGCAAAAGTTCGCCGTAGCCGCAGATATTCTCTAGCGCATGCCCAACCGTGTGACCGTAATTTAAAATAGCCCGCTGCCCCTGTTCACGCTCATCGTTCTCGATAACCTGCGCCTTTAGACTGATAGAGCGAGCAATAATCCGGCATAACAACTCTGCCGAAGGATGCTCAAACTGGCGCAGTTTTTCCGCTGACGCCTCCAATAAGGCGAAGAGGTCGGCGTCGAGTATGATACCATACTTCACAATTTCTGCCCATCCCTCAGTACGAGCGCGTTGTGGTAGAGTCAGAAGAAGGGCAGGATCAGCCACAACCAGGCGTGGATGGTAGAATGCGCCGATTAGATTTTTTCCGCGAAGATGGTTAATACCGGTTTTACCACCAATCGCAGAATCAACCTGAGCGAGTAAGGAGGTGGGGATCTGCACAAGAGGAACGCCACGTAAGTAAGTAGCTGCGACAAAGCCAACCAGGTCACCGATCACACCACCACCAAAGGCGAGTAAAGCCTCACGACGCTCAGCACGCTGCTCTACCAGCCAGTCATAGAGAGCGTTCACCTGTTCCTGTGACTTGCTGGCCTCGCCTGCGGGAACAGTATACACAAGCGGCTCAAAGCCTGCTTTTCGCAGATTTTCTTGCAGTGCAGACGTATAGAGTATGTTTAGGTGGGAGTCTGTAACCAGAAAGACACGAGCCGGGAGTTGGAGTTCCTTGAGGTAGTCTGGTAGACGACCAAGGCCACCCCAATCTACAATTGCATCGTAACTCTGCTCCAATGCAATCGAGCGACGCAACGGAGGAAGGCCAGTGAGATTTCCAGAACTTGTTAACATAACGACGATCTCCTGGACAACCTGCGCTACGCTCTTTGAAGTCGTTGAACAGGTCATCTCAGCTTCTTGATAATAAGGCAGACGAGTTGCGAGCAGATGTCGAAGAGTGCCGAGAGGGTCGGAGCCGGAAAGCAGCGGACGCAGTTCAGGTGTATGACCGTCTACTTGCTCTCTTGCATATTGAGCCTGAAGGCGTTGCAACGCTTGTTCAGGTTCCACTTGCAGAAAGACGCGCACGCCTTGTTGAGCCATCAGTGCACGATTTTCAGGGCGCACAACAATGCCGCCACCGGTCACAATAATGGCACTCTCACTACACTGTACGACCTGCGCGAAGATACGGCTTTCAAGGGCACGAAAGTAGTCCTCGCCATGTCGAGCGAAAATCGCAGGAATGCGCTCCCCATACTCCTCTTCAATGAGCGCATCAACATCAAGCAAAGGCTTGCCCAGGCGCGAAGTAAGTAAGCGGCCAACCGTACTTTTGCCACTACCTGATAGTCCTATGAGAAATACATGTTGCATGCCCTATTGTACCACGACACGATGCTAGTAGAGTTCCTCGTTTTTAATCGTGGTACTCAGCTTATTTACCAGGCGGAACGTTGTTGTATCGATGGTATTCACACGCCGATCTGTTGTCACACCCTGGCGTACAAAGCCCTGAGCACGATTATCATAGATCTGGAAGGTGCGCCCAAACTCGAAGGTGTATTGAGAGATCTGCCCACTCTGCCTATCAAGCACAAGGATAGCATCGTTCTTTGCACAATTTGTATTTGCAGCGCAGCGCGATTGATCCAGGAAAGCACCCACAAGGATCTGCTGATTTTGATCCCAACTCTTCGCGAGATACTGGTGAACGATTTCCAATGACGAATCAAAAGCCAGGAAGGTGCTCTGCGCATTCTGCGGATCGTAGAGCATGACACTCAAATTTGGCAGACCAAAATGGCCGACGTAGGGAACTAGATTTGTGCCCAGGTTGTCGTAAGACTTCTGATTTTTCGGATTGAGATGCTCGTCAAAGCCGAGGATCTGTCCCTTGCTAGCGCTGGGATCATAAAGCAAGATCTGTGAACGGCCCGTATTAGCGAAATCGCCACTGGAAATGAGCCAGTTGCCGTTGATACTATGCATCTCCTGGTAATCCTTCACCAGCAGGTTATCATCGAAGTCCATGAGACGACCTTCGCCACTATTGCGATCATAGAGGAATAGGCCATCCTGGTGATCATTAACATAGCGACCGATATAGACCTCCCAGTTTGCATGCCAGAGCGTATATTGCGGAGAGTGATGAATGTTGAAATCTTGATCAAAATCAAGCAGTTGGATATTGGCGGTTCTGCCGCGCTTCTCCCACTCCTGGAGAGGGGAGCCGCTGAGATCATTGCTCCCAGCCGTAGCTGTTGCAGTCGGAGTGGGACCGCCACTGAGACGGTCAAAGCTAATAAAGCTTGATAGTGCAGCAGACTCATACTGCAAACCCGTTTTTGTTGGCGTCGCTGAAGCCGTCGGTGTTGAAGTCGCTTTCGGCGTTGCCGTTGGTGAAACAACCGGTGTCGGATCTGGCGTGCCTGTTGCCTTAGGCGTCGGAGTTGGGCTAGCCGGCGGTGTAGCAGTTGGACTGGCTACCGGCGTTGGTTTTGGCGAGGGACTTGGTACAGGTGTTGGCACTGTTGTTGGTGTCGCACTCACTGTCGGCGTCGGTGTTGCTGTAGACGTTGGTGTCGCACTCACTGTCGGCGTCGGTGTTGCTGTAGACGTTGCTGTTGGGGTGGGGCTAGCCACCGATGTTGCAGTCGGAGACGGTACAGGTGTAGCCGTCGCAGTCGGCGAAGGACTCGGCGTTACCGTTGCTGTCGCTGTTGGCGTTGGTGTTTTCGTCGGCGTTGCTGTTGGTGTTTTCGTCGGCGTTGCTGTTGCTGTTGGCGTTACCGTTGGGGTTGGTGTTTTTGTAGCTGTCGGCGTTGGTGTTTTCGTTGGTAGCGCTGTCGGTGGTGGTACTGGCGTGCTAGTAGGCGGCGCATGCGTTGGATTAGGGGCAGCAGTAGGATTAGTAGCACGTTGAGTTGGTGCAGGCTCCTCTGACCAATCTGCCGAGCCGCCAGTATCTACTGTATCACCATTATTCGTAGAGTTTCCATTGTCAGATGTACCTGAATCACCGGAGATACCTGACGACTGATTGGAATCAGGCGTGGGAGTCTCTATAGCAAAGGGATCGGCAAAGGCGAAACGCTTATAGAGGAAGACGCTGCTACGCCGTCCATCGAAGCGACCAACATAGATCTCCCAATCAGTTCCGATATCCGTCTTCACATGTTTATTGACGGTGAGATCTGGATTGAGACTGAGCAGATGCATACTACCGGTCGTGCGATCATAGAGGAGAATATCAGACTTACCATCGCCCAGGAAATCGCCTACATGCACATCTAGATCTGAACCCCACTTGCCAGCAGGAGTTGTAGAATCTCCAAGTGCGACGCGTTGCACAGTTGGACCGGCTTTTACACTGCTACTCCTGGCTATGGATGTACTTGCCTGATTGGTATCAGCAACAGGATCGCTTACGGCTTGCTGGTCGTGCAAGGCAACGATATCAATGCTTCCCTGCTGACGATTATAGAGCAAGAGATCGCTGACTCCCTGGCCGGTAAAATCGGCATTATACTCCTGTTCACTTGCGCCAGGTATACCGCCAAGTGCGACGCGGTCATTGGTATAGGTGGGAGCGTCAGAACTTGCACCATTCCCGTTGCTCGCATTAGAGTTTCCACTTGCGCCGGAATTATTACTTCCATGGCTGTAGTTGTGTGCCAGGTCTTTATTCGCCTGTTTTACCGCAGCAATAGGATTTCCGCCTGTGATGCCGGGTAGTTTCGCGAACAGATGGATATCAATGGAGTGTGGGAAATAGATGAAGCGCAACTGCCCATTCTGGAAACGAGGCTGATTGATAACAGACACGTTGTAGTTTGTACCTATGTACATGAAGTTTGGATCGCCATAGTTCTGATAGGTTACATCAAAGGTTGAGCCATCCTTACTCACAGAAGTCACAAACGCAACATGCCCTTCAACGCCATATGCCCACAGGCCATCAGCGCGAGGGAAGACAGCGATAGCACCGACGCGAGGAGATCTTCCTATTGGCAAACCAGCACGGGCAGCATCGACAATCCAATCAGCGGCATTGCCCCAGTTTGGAGGTAGATCGTAGTCGAGCAGATGCCACTGTTCCCAGGACCACCAGGTGCAGTTACCACCTCCGCCTTGCGCAGGTACACCTGGGCAAAGGGGAAATGGATTGCCATCGGATGAAAAGGAAACCTGTTGACAAGAAGGATCTACTGTAGACATGGTATGGTGAGCGCTTGCATTACCTGAGAAGAAAGGTGTAAACTCGATAAGTGTTACGAGCAGAAGCAGAAAAACACCACATATTCTGATCCGAGCACTTCTACTTCGACCTTTTTGGAGTATGTGTTTACCCCCCACCAGCCAACGTGAAGCTGAAGACAGCATAAAAAGCTACACCTTCCTTAAAAATACTGAGCAATTGAAAAAGCGCCTAGTAAGTTGACGAGCAATGTAACAAAATAGTTCCAGGTTTCCAACCCAAATATTCATACCTGGGCACATTTCCAAGTATAACATTGGTGCTATTTTACAGCAAGTTTCTCCGAGTGTTTTTAGGCTGTTTTACAGATCTTTTACATATGCCCGTCGAAACGAAAGATAAGGAACAGCTAGTTCACAGTGACATAGAGATGTTCAGCAATAGATACAGAGGAGACAGAACGGAACAGGCAAGCGAGAGAACGATGGACTGTTCAGCTTTTGGAAAACTCGCGAGAAAAACGCTTGACAAGGGGATGGAGGAATGCTATTATTGGAAACGTTCCGAGGGCGATTAGCTCAGGTGGTTAGAGCGTTTGCATGACACGCAAAAGGTCACAGGTTCGAGTCCTGTATCGCCCATCATGAAGTCACCGACATGGTGGCTTTTTTTGTCTCTCAAAGACTATTTTCTTTCATACGAAGATAGACCATCACGAACCATGTGGTGGTCTATCTTTTCTTGTAGGGCTTAATGAGCTACTCACCTTGAGGGCGCAGCATGTCAAAGTTATGCACGTGGCAAAATGGGCAGGTTCATGCCTTCATCACGGGTACGATGGGTGCCTGCAACCTCGCGGATACCACCTTCGGGGTAGACGAGCCGCGCCTCATGCTCTGGGAGGAGTTTGGCAACTTCTTTGAGCACAGCGTCGAGGAATTGATCTTCGGGAACAGTTTTGATGACCTCGCCTTTGCGGAAGATCACGCCTTTGCCCTTGCCACCGGCTAGGCCAACATCGGCGTCGCGCGATTCGCCGGGGCCGTTGACGACACAGCCCATCACGGCTACATGGATGGGGGTCTGTACTTTTGTCAGGCGTTTCTCCACCTCGTTCGCCACGCCGATCACATCGATCTCCACGCGTCCGCAGGAGGGGCAGGAGACGAACGTGACACCGCGATTGCGCAGTTCAAGAGCACGCAGGATCTCGAAGGCCACGGGAATCTCTTCCTCTGGCTCCGCGCTCAGGCTGACGCGAACCGTGTCGCCGATCCCTTCGGCGAGCAGGATGCCCAGACCGACAGCGGACTTCACCGAGCCTGAGACGAGCGTTCCCGCCTCAGTAATACCCAGGTGAATGGGATAATCTGAGCGCTGCGAGAAGCGGCGGTAGGCTTCAATTGCCGTCAGCACAGCAGAGGATTTGAGCGAGACTGCTATGTTATGGTAGTCGAGTTCCTCGCACCAGCTAATATATTCCAGAGCACGCGTTACCATGCGCTCCGCCAGGTGCTCACGCTCCTTGCGCCGTGCTTCGGCTGGATCGCTGCGTTCGAGCGTGCCATCGTCGCGCAGGCGCACCTGGACACGCTGCATCTGTGCAGTCTTGTCAAGCGCATCGATTGAACCGGAGTTGACACCGATACGCATCGCGATACCGCGCTCTTTGGCAGCCAGCACAATCTGCTCCAGGGATTTACGGCCATTGAGCAAGTTGCCGGGATTGATACGAACCTTATCGACCCCCTGTTTGATCGCCTCAAGCGCAAGGGCAGGGTTATAATGAATGTCGGCAACGAGCGGAATGGAGATGCGCTTCTTGATTTCACCCAGCACCAGTGCGTCTTCCATCTCTGGCACAGCCACACGTACAATCTCACAGCCGACATCTTGAAGGCGAGAGATCTGTGCAACTGTGGATTCGACATCGCGAGTGTAGGTGGTTGTCATAGATTGCACTGCAATAGGTGCATCACCGCCTATCGCTACGTTTCCAACAGAAATCTGTCGTGTTTTTCTTCGCATAACGAGTCTGTACTCCGCTTAGCCCCCCCAATGAATAACATCGCTGACTGTAACAGCGACCATGAGGAGCAATAATACTGCAATACCAACGAAATTAATAAGCCCTTCGCGCTCTGGTTTGAGCCGTTTGCCACCACGGAGAAGCTCCACCAATATAAGTACGACGCGCCCACCATCCAGAGCGGGGAAGGGCAGAATGTTAAAGATTGCCAGGTTCAGGCTCAGGAGAGCAGTCAGGTTGAGAATGGGTGCCCAGCCGAGCGTGGGGGTAAGTTGAGCAGTCTCGCCAGTGATACGAGCAATGCCAACGGGACCGGAAAACTGGGGCTGCAACGCTCCTGTAATCATCTGTCCAATAGCAGTAAAGAAGATACGAATTGCACTAACCGTCTGGGCAATGCCTTTAAAAGGAGCTTGCCAGATAGGTGTTCTTTCCAGCGTGACACTGGCACTTACACCTAACGCTCCCTGATTCTGTCCGGGATGAGCACGAGCCTGAATTTGTTTTGTCAGCTTCTCACCATTTCGCTGAATCTCCAGCGTTACAGGCAGGGTACTCTGATCTTTACTCACTTTGGCGGATGCATTTGTGATAACATCATGCATCTGAGAAAAGCTTTTTATCGCAACTGCAGGCTGATTATCCACAGAGACGGAGAGAATACGATCTCCTGTGCGCAGATCGGCAGCAGATGCGGGCGAATTAGCAGTGATAGTTCCGAGAACAGGATCATCCGAGGGAATTGGATTACCAACGCCATACGAAATAGCGAAGAGAACCATAGCCAGCAGCAGATTCATGACTACACCAGCGCAGAGAACGATCATGCGTTTGCCTGCTGACTTTGCAGCGAAGCTGCCGGGATCGTAGTTGCCATTCTCGTCCAGAACATCGCCTGATTCGCCTGGCATGCGAACGAAGCCACCGATCGGCAGTAGATTTAAAGAGTAGATAGTATGATGTGTTTCGCTCTCGTAGGTACCGCCTTCAATCTCACTGGCTTCGATAACCCCTGCCGAGTTCGTCGTGCGTAGAGTATTTCGCTGGCTTACTCCCCCACTCACACCGGTGAGGGGATTCTGTGTATGTGCTGTGTCAGCATCACGACCGCGACCAAACCACATCACCTCCCAACCACCTCGGTCACGTTTACGAATGCTCACCAGCGCAGGAGGGAAACCCAGAGCGAATTCTTCGACACGGATGCCAGCCCACTTCGCAGTAATAAAGTGGCCGAACTCGTGCACAAGAACCAGTAGTCCTAAGACTGGAATAATCGCGAGTATATACCAGCTCATCCTCGTAATCCTTTTCTCATCTCTCTTCTCGCCAGAAGGAAACATCCTTGTAGGTAGCACCATCGCAGACAGAGACACAGATGGCAAGACCAAGATAGAACGTCATGCGCGCTTCTTCCATAATTCGCGCACAGTTCGTCGCGCCCACGCACACGCTTCAAGCGTTGTCGTCACATCAGGCAGTTCGACTGATTGATGACGTTCCAGCACAGACTCGATCAGTTCGGCGATCTGCAGAAAGCCTATTTTGCCAGCGAGGAAGAGTTCAACAGCCTCCTCGTCTGCCCCAACAAGAGCACTGGGATAGGTTCCACCACGCCGCCCGGCCTCGATTGCCAATTGGAAAGCAGGAAAACGTTCTTTGTCGAGCGCGTCAAAGTGCAGCGTAGCAATTTCGGGCCAGCGTAATTCCTTTATCAATCCTGCTCTCCCCAGGTGTTGATTGTCAAGGCGGAAGGGGTAAGCCAGGGCATTCATAATAGGCAGGTGCATACTGGGCAAGCTGGCCTGCATCTTGATTGAGCCATCGATAAACTCGACCATTGAGTGCACCACACTCTCCCAATGCACAACGACATCTATACAGTCGTATGGCACATTGAAGAGCCAGTGAGACTCGATCACCTCCAGCGCTTTGTTCATCAGAGTCGCACAATCAATAGTAATCTTGGGACCCATACGCCAGGTGGGGTGAGCAAGAGCCTGCGTTACAGTAACCGCCTGAAGCTGTTCATATGTTGCGGTACGAAATGGTCCACCCGAAGCAGTGAGGATCAAGCGAGCAATCTCACGTTGAGACTCACCGCGCAGACATTGCCAGATCGCACTGTGTTCGCTATCAACTGGAAGAATAGAGACGCCGGCACGTTGCGCCGCCTGCATCACCAGGTGTCCGGCCATCACCAGCGTCTCTTTGTTTGCCAGCGCAATTGTCTTACCCGCTCCAATAGCGGCCAGAGTTGGCTTGAGGCCGACCAATCCAGAGGTAGCAGCCACGACCACATCGGCATCAGGATAAGTTGCTACTGCCAGTAGCCCCTGTTCACCAAGTACAGCCTCTGGCAGCAGAGTTCGTGCACGCTCTTCTACCTCCGATGTGTCCGCGAAACAAGTTACCAGTGCAGGACGAAATTCCTGCACCTGCTGAGTGAGCAGTTTTACATTGCTCCGGGCAGCCAGGGCAACGACTCTAAACTGCTCCGGGAAGCGCCGCACAACGTCCAATGTTTGCTGACCGATCGAGCCAGTACTGCCCAGGAGAGCTATGCGCTTCGGGAAATTGGTCATACTATGTTAACCTATAGACATTTTTCGCTAAAAGTTACTTCTGTTTTTTTAAGATGCTCAGGCGTTTCACCTTGAGTACCCTCTTCTTTTCAGATTATAGCACCTGTAAACCATTCCTCAACACAACTTCCTCGTATATACAAATTTTTGCTATCAGGAGGAAGCAGATTCCTATTATAATCCTATACGTTTCATTTCCCAAGCAGTTGAGCAAAGATATACACCACCACCGCCACAAAGAGCACACTATCCATACGATCCAACATTCCCCCGTGCCCTGGCATAATTTGACCACTATCTTTGACATGCGTCTGGCGCTTTATTAATGATTCGGCAAGGTCGCCTAGTGTTGCGGCACAGCTAATCAAAAGAGCCAGTACCAGTGCAAGATACCAGGGAACGCCAAGAGGAATCACGACTATAATCAGACAGGAAACTATACAGACGATCAGGCCACCAAACACGCCCTCCCATGTTTTGGCAGGGCTAATATGTGGAGCGAGTTTATGGCGGCCCAAATAGCGTCCAGCAAAAAAAGCGCCTCCATCAAATGACCAGACGCTTAGAAGTGTTGCGAGTAGCCACCAGATGCCTGATGGCAAAAAGAGCCACCCGCCGCTAGCCGGGAAAAGCACACCTGGCTCCCACTTGCGGAGGAGGAGTAAGAGACTTATAGGCCAGCCGATATACAAGGAGATAACCAGGGTCAAAGCCCAATCAACGAGCGCTCCCTCTAGTTTGCGTCGAAAGAAAAAAGAGGGAAAGGATAGCAGCAGTGAAGCTCCCAGACCAATCTCAAGAATGAGCAAGCGCTGTTGAGGAAGCATTGCAGCAACGAGAAAAAGAATACTCAGGCCGAGACTGATCCAGAGAAGTGGTCGATACCCGGCATTGAGAAGCATTGTATGTAATTCAAGCGTGGCAATAACAACTACAAGTACAGTTGCAGCAAAGGCAGCCCATCCGCCAAACCAGACAAAAACGAGCACGATGGGAATCGCAACCACAGCAGTCAGCCAGCGCAAGGTAACAGACGAAGGTTGTTTCTTCTTCTGTGGTTCAGAGAGGTCTACCTGTACATTATGTTCACTAGCACCTTGCAAACAATTCATTCCCCCTTACGATGTCACAGATAGAAAACAGAGTCTTCCTCGCACCTTGCGCTCTCATCTGGCCTGGTAAAAAGGAGCAGCGGAGCCAGAAGCTTTAGGAAGAGGGCACGTTCACACGTCCGAAGCGTCGGTTTCGTTGTTGATAACTGTCGAGAGCAGCCAGCAAGTCCTCACGTCCAAAATCGGGCCAGAGGGTAGGGGTTGCATAATACTCACTATAGGCTGATTGCCAGAGTAAGAAGTTACTGACACGCATCTCGCCAGCAGTGCGAATCACCAGATCTGGATCGGGTAGATCACGAGTGTATAAATACGAGCTAATAAGCTCTTCTGTGATTGAATCAGGACAGCGGCCATCGGCAATAATCTGGCGAACGGCATCCACCAGTTCGGCACGACCACCATAATTGAAGCAGACATTGAGAGCCACACGCGTATTCTCTTTAGTCAACTCCATAGATTCATGAACAGCACGTTGGATATCAGGCGAGAGGTCATAGAGACGACCAAGATGCCGCAAGCGTACTCCATCGCGACGAAGTTTCTCCAGATCCGAGCGGATTGTCTCCCAGAAGAGACGCATCAACCCATCAACCTCCTGCCGTGGCCGCCCCCAATTTTCTGTTGAAAAGGCATACACACTCAGCATCTCAATCTGTTCGTCTGCTGCGCACTCAACAACTCGTCGTAAGGCGTTAACACCAGCTTTATGCCCGGCGAGCCGTGGTAGATGGCGCTTTGTAGCCCAGCGTCCATTGCCATCCATAATAATGGCAATGTGACGTACCGGGTGTTCTGGTTGCGTTGCTTGTTCTGTTGCGACACAGTGTGTTTGCATTACGTTCTTCTCTTTCGCCTTTGCGGAGGAGAAGAGATTCGGCATCTTGGTCAAGATCAGACCTCCAGGATCTCCTGTTCCTTGGCTTTGCCGACCTTATCCATCTCTTCAATGAAGCGGTCGGTGAGCTTCTGCAGCTTTTCAGTACTACGCTTCAGCTCATCCTCGGAAACTTCTTTTTTCTTCTCACGATCACGTAACTTATCTTGCACATCACGACGGACGTTGCGCACCGCCACCTTGTGTTCGTCGAGCTTCTTATGCAACGACTTCACCAGATCACGACGACGCTCTTCACTCATCGGAGGAATAGACAGACGAATCACTTGCCCATCATTCGATGGGTTAATGCCCAAATCGGATTTCTGAATTGCCTTCTCGATATCGGTCAGCAATTTTCGATCCCAGGGCTGAATCACGAGGAGACGTGCTTCTGGAACAGAGATGGAGGCAACCTGATTAATAGGGGTCGGCGTATCGTAGTAGTCAACAGTGATGCGGTCAACCAGGCTTGCATTCGCGCGACCAGCACGAATACTACCGAGATCTTGCTTCAAGGCATCTATTGCTTTCTGCATGCGTCGTTCCGCATCCCCAAATAAATCCGCAGTCATAGCATACTCCCTTTTGCTCTAAGCATAAGACAGAAGACATAAGCCGTATAGATGGTGTATAGTCAGCACTCAGGGTGCGGCAAGAACACCATACCTACCTGCATGTCCAGAAGCGGACAGCATTTAAAGGGCCTCTTGCGCGTCAGATGTCACAAGTGTACCACACTTTTCTCCACGGATAATAGCTTCAAGAGCGCCTTGCTGATGAAGGTTGAAGACCACAATTGGCATACCATTATCCTTACAGAGAGAGAGTGCGGTACTATCCATCACCTTTAGCCCCATGTTCAATGCCTGCATGTAACTTAGTTCAGCAAACTTGCGTGCATGCGGATTGCGCAAGGGATCTTCGTCGTAGATGCCATCCACCTTCGTAGCTTTGAGCAATATCTGAGCATTCAGTTCCACGGAGCGCAATGCTGCAGCGGTATCCGTTGTAAAAAAAGGATTGCCGCTGCCGGCTGCCAGAATTACCACGCGGCCCTTTTCCAGATGACGAAGAGCACGCCGACGAATGAATGGTTCTGCTACGGGAGGCATTTCAATGGCGGTTTGCACACGAGTAACCATACCGAGCTTTTCCATTGCATCCTGCATGACAAGAGAGTTCATCACTGTTGCCAGCATACCAACGTAGTCGGCGGTACCACGGTCAACACCGGTTGCCGCTGCGTCAGCACCACGCCAGAGATTTCCTCCACCGATCACCATTGCAATTTCGACACCGAGATGCTGCACACGCTTCACTTCGCCAGCGATGCGTTGCACAGTTTCAGCATCAATGCCAGTACCTTGAGGTCCCAGCGCCTCTCCACTTAGCTTGAGAAGAATACGCCGATACTTCAGCTCGCCCACCATTACCTCTTCTCCTTAGTACGCAATCGAAAAGTCTTTTCACGCATAGACAACAACGTCCACATTGAACATCTGCACAGACTGGCTGTGCAGGGGCCGGGAGAGTAGCTTTCGCTACTCTCCCACAGCAAAGCGACTGAATCGTCGCACCACGATGTTCTCACCTGTCTCGGAAATGACTTTGCGCACAAGATCGCTCACGGTCTGCGCCTCGTCCTTCACCCATGGCTGCATCAGCAGCACTTGAGCGCCCAGAGTTTTCTTGAGTTTATTGTTCAGTACTTCTTCTCGGCGGCTCTCTGCCACACGCTCCATGGAAGGATCTTCGGCGATCTTCTTTTGCTCTTCGGCAAGCACATCAGCCGGCACATCCTCATACGAGACATACTTTGGATTCATACCGACGATCTGCAGAGCCAGTTCGCTAGCAAGGTTCTGGAAGGCTTCACTGCGAGCCACGAAGTCGGTGCTGCAATTAAGTTCAAGCAGAACGCCGACACGATGGTTATGGTGAACATATGAAAAGACACCACCCTCTTTTGTCTCACGACCAGCGGAGATCATCTTTTCAGCTTTTTTATCGCTACGGGCTTCAAGATACTTGACTGCGTCATCCCAGACTTTGGCATCAGCCAACGCGTTTTTACAATCCGCGAACGTTGCGCTCGTCTGCTCACGCAACTTTTTCACATCGGCAGCGGTATAATCCATCTGGAACTTCTCCTCAATCTCTAATTGTATGATACTCAGGAACAATGGAAGGGGCAACAACCTCTGTCCATCTTTTCTGGTCTCTGAGTGCTTGACATATATGTATTGTGCTGCTTTCTCTTGAGGCAGCGCAAAAAAGGTAGTATAGCAAGAGTTGCGTGCACATGAAAAGGCGGGAGGCAAGAGGCAAGCGCCTCCTTCTCTCCCACCGTATGAAGTGTCGTATTGAAGTTAGCGAGCCTCTTCTGCGACAAGCTCTGGTTCAGCCGGTGCTGCGGCGGAGGGAGCATCAACCTCAGCTGAGATTGCCGTCTCGGATGGTGCTGGTGCCTCGGAAGCCTCAGGCGTGGGAGCAGATGCGGACGTGGGCGCAGGAAGTTCAGGTAGCGTACCAAGCTCAAAGACATCTTGCTCTGCCGTGGGTTCGGCATCCTTCTGTTGCGCCTCAAGCTGGCGGCGGCCCTCAACGGCGGCATCGGCCATTTTGGCGCAGAGCAAGCGAACGGCGCGAATCGCATCATCGTTAGCAGGAATAGGATAATCCATCTCATCGGGATCGCAGTTTGTATCAGCGAGCGCCACGATGGGAATTTCCAACCGCCGTGCCTCAAGCACAGCCGTGCGTTCTTTGCGAGTGTCAACAATAAAGATCGCAGAGGGCAAGCGGCGCATATCTTTAATACCACCCAGGATGCGCTCCAGGCGTGCAATGTCATCTTGCAGATGCAGAGCTTCTTTCTTAGGCAAGCGCTCAAAATCGCCGCGATCACGCCGCGCTTCTAGATCTTTCAAGTAATTGATGCGCAGTTGGATTGTTTTGAAGTTGGTGAGCATACCACCGAGCCAACGTTGATTCACGTAGTACATGCCACACCGTTTCGCCTCTTCGGCAATTGCTTCCTGTGCTTGCTTCTTTGTGCCAACGAAGAGCAGCGTGCCACCACCTGCAACCAATTGCTCCACAAACTTGTAGGCCTCATTGAGGCGTGTCACTGTCTGCTGCAGGTCAATAATATGGACGCCATTGCGGTCCATAAAGATGAACTGCTGCATTTTGGGGTTCCAACGTCGCGTCTGGTGCCCAAAGTGGACGCCAGCCTCTAAGAGTTGTTTCATTGAAATGATATTAGCCAAAAGTGGACCTCCCTTGATCCTCCGCTCTCATTCTTCTAAAAGGTGCCAGGGTCCCCCAAGGTGTTCTCAATGCATTCACCATTAAGCGTGCTGTCTGGAACCCAGGGTCGGCACGAAACTGAGAGCGTGTGTACTTACTACCTATGCGGGAACCGGTGCGCGAAGCACGCGTTGTGGAGTTCCCGTATAAGGGTTTCGTTAAACTGCGTCGAGAGGAAGAATGTACGAACATTTCCCCTCGACTTCGAGAGTGAAGTATAGCACAGAGCTTTCATAGACGCAAGAAAGCCGCTTATGTCCTTATGTTCATAGCGTTCCCCTTCTTGCCTCCTCGTATCTTTTAACTAGTGAGCAGACTATCTCTTGCTGTTGTTGAATTCCTGCGAGCATTTCGCTCACAAAAGGCCAGTAATAGAAATGCAATGTATTACAGAAGTTAAACAGAGAGACAAAAACCACAAAAGCGATAATTACCGTTCGCTTCTTGAACACTCTCGTATAGTATAAAGTGTACACATTTCTAGCTAGCCTCGTAAAAAGGCTCAGAGACAGGCATTGCTTTTGCAAAGAAAAGCAGTAGCATTTTCAAGATATGTTTGTGTAGCATCTCTTCATATGCATGTTCAAGGATATGCGTGTACCCATTTACTCTCGAAAAAATTGATGCGAAAAGAGTTTATGAGCGGCTGGCTGTCCTGTACTAATGTGTGCGAAACTTCCCGAAAAGAGCAAAGACAGCGTGGTCTTCAGATATGTATTAGCAGATTACGCTTACATACAGGGGTTGTAGAAGTAGAAAGGGATTCTCCAGTATATGGCTACTATTTTAATTGTTGATAGTCACTCTCTTATGCGCAGAGCGGTGCGTGAAATAATTGAGCAAGAAGCACATCTATCCGTTATAGGCGAGGCCAGCACTGGCCAGGAAGCTGAAATGCTAGCAGAGCAAACACAACCGGATGTTGTGTTGATGGATGTAGACATGCCAGATTGTAATGGCTTCGAGGTCACTGAGCATATTCTCGCCAGTTCACCATCTTCACGTGTTATCATTTTTACAGCTCACCACCAGGATCACTACCTCTTTCAAGCGATTCAAAAGGGGGCGATGGGATATATCACCAAAGATATTGAGCCTGATGCGTTGATTCATGCCATCGATTGTGCAGTGCGCAATGATCTTTGTATTCCAGGAGCGTTTGCAACCCAGATTCTTGCGTCCCTCCGTACCTTATGGAAGCATCAAGCAACATTTACACGGACGCACCCCTACAGCTATCGAACGCCACGCCGTGTTGCGCGCTCAGTACCGGTATCTGAGGAAGGGAAAGGTACACCCCAAACAGAGTCGGCAGCTCCCCGTCCTCTCACTGATCGAGAGAGGCAGATTCTTGATTTGATGCGCAAAGGATGCAAAAATCGCGAAATCGCGGGAAATCTTGGTATTGCAGAATCAACTGTTCACAAGCATGTACAGAATATCTTTGAGAAACTGCACGCACGTAATCGAACAGAGGCAATCTATTTTACGACTGTCGAGGGATCGAACCTGGAAAGATAGAGATTCTGTACCGAAGCACTCCATTCTCACGTTCCTTCAGTATCTTAGCGGGAGGTTTGTATGATACAATAGCGAAAGTGAAAGCTCATTTTTCGCCAACGATTTAGAAAGATTGAACGTGCGAGAACAACGATCTCAGGGCCAGAAAGTGCCGTACGTAGGAGAACAGCAGGAGTCGCCTACGGCTTCCTTTCTGGCACAAACTGTTCTCTTTCGCTCTCTCCAACCAGCTCTTCTTTCCGAGTTGGAGCGCACACTTCCTACAATGTCCTGCCTTCCCGGACATATACTTTATCGCCCAGGAGAGACAAGCACAGGGGTCTTCTTGCTTAGAAGTGGGCGTGTGCAGGTGTATCATCTTTCAACCGATGGGCGCAAGCTGATCACCTTTGACATAAAAGCTGACATGTGCTTTGGTGAATTACCACTTTTTGACACACACACTCAATCAAGTTTTGCAGAGACGCGAGAAGAAGCACTAATCTCTCTTGTGAGTAAGGCGGACATTGAGCATATTCTGGCGCAACAGCCTGCGTTTGCCTATGACCTGCTCCGCTACTCAGGAGAGCGCTTCGCCATAGTAGAAGCGCAACTTGTTGACACGGCTTTCAAGAGCTCGACAGCTCGTCTAGCACAGTTGCTGTTAGACCTTTCGAGCTTATCAGACGGGGATAGAAAGACACTGGTCGTGGATGGACTAAGCCACGAAGAACTTGCGGACCACCTTGGTGTCTACCGCGAGACAGTCAGCGCGGCTCTCCGAGATCTCAAAGAGCTAGGCGCAATTAAATTAGGACGTAAGTATATCTCAATTAGTGCTCCAGAGCTGCTACAAAACCTGGTGGAAGCAGGTGGAAAAAGTAGCATGTATAGGAAAGAATAGTATAGAATGATTCAGGCACAGAATGTTAAGAAATGGTATCGCAGTGGACAGTTACGTGTAGAAGCATTGAGCGGAGTTTCTCTTGAAGTAGCTGCGGGAGAGATGGTAGCCATCATGGGACCAAGTGGTTGTGGCAAAACGACGCTGCTGAACTGTCTTTCGGGATTAGATAGCATTGATGAAGGAGACATTCTTATTCGTGGGGCGAATCTACGTGATCTCAGTGATAGTGAACGGACAGCCTATCGTGCGAAAAACATGGGTTTTATCTTCCAGGATTTCAACCTGCTTCCGGTTCTCACTGCATTAGAGAACGTAGAGCTGCCAATGCTTGTTTCCAAAGTGCCCAGCCGCAAAGCACGCAAGCGAGCGTTGGAAATGCTGGAGCTTGTCGGGTTGCAAGAGCGTGCACGACATCGGCCTGCTGAGCTATCTGGTGGTCAGAGACAGCGCGTTACTATTGCACGTGCGCTGACGAACGAGCCTGCTATCGTCTGGGCTGATGAACCTACAGGCAACCTGGATAGCGACACAGCATTGGAAATCATGGATCTTCTAAGCAATTTGAACAAAGAGCATGGGCAAACATTTGTTATTGTCACGCATGCTCTTGAGGTTGGCCATCGCACTGATCGCATCATTCGCATGCGCGATGGCAAAGTTGTGGAGCAGGAAACAGGTATTATGGAGAGATGAGAGGGAGCAGGCAAGCTGCTCCCTCCGCGTCATTTGGTGCAAGTATCAGGCCAGCGAGTGACGCTCCATGCCAAGTTGCTCACGAATGACCTCTTTAATGTGAGCAGAGGAGAGGCCGTAGAGCTCTTTCAAGATGGCGGGTGCACCATGCTCAACAAATTTATCGGGGAGCGCAATCACATGTACCGGAACATCACGCATGCCCCGGCTCTCCAAAAGCTCCAGAACGGCACTGCCAAAGCCGCCAGCAAGCACATGATCCTCGATAGTGACAAGGCGGCCAACGTGTTTCGCGAGGTGGAGGAACAGCGTTTCGTCGAGCGGCTTTGCCCAGCGTGCGTTCACCACAGCGACACGAATACCTTCATCCATCAGCTCACGAGCAGCCAATTCTGCCTGTGATACGGTTGATCCATAGGCCAGGATTGCTACATCAGCACGCTCTGCCTCTTCCAGAGTCCCAGGGGAGAGCAGTTCCGCTTTCCCAACCTCTAGTCTGCGCAGTTCACCTGAGAGTGGCACGCCCAGAGCTTTCCCACGTGGGTAACGGAGAGCGACGGGACCATCCAGCATAACAGCGGTATAGAGCATATGGCACAGTTCTTCCTCGTCTTTAGGAGCCATGACCTTCATATTTGGCAAGATGCGCGTAAAGGCGATATCGAAGACGCCATGCTGTGTCTGACCATCCTCACCCACGATGCCGGCACGATCCATAGCAAAGACAACGTGCAGATTTTGTACACAGATATCGTGCATGATCTGATCAAAGGCACGCTGCATAAAAGTGGAGTAGATGGCAACTACCGGACACAGACCACCCGTTGCCAGACCACCCGCGAATGTCACTGCATGTTGCTCAGCAATCCCGACATCAAAGTAGCGTTCGGGGAAGCGCTGGTGCAACTTCTTTAACCCTGTCCCCTCCTCCATGGCGGCCGTGATGCCAACCACGGACTCGTCCTGTTCAGCGATTGTCACCAGTGTATTCGCAAAGACTTCTGTATACGTCGGGGGATCACCTGTGTTTTTCTTGATGACGCCTGTTGTGTAATCGTACGCACCGGGACCATGCCACTTGGTTGAATCGCCTTCAGCGATATCCCATCCCTTACCCTTTTTGGTAACCACCTGCACCATGACCGGGCCTTCCACCTTTTTCACGTTCTCAAAAACATCCAGAAGCAGGGAGAGGTTATGGCCATCGAAGGGTCCAAAGAATTTCAAGCCGAGTTCTTCAAAGATAGCTCCACTTTTGCTGTGCATAACGAAGTTCTTGAAACTTGTTTCAGCACGACCTGCGGCCTCGCGTGCTTTATCGCCAACCACAGGCAAACGTTCTATCGACTCTTTTGCCAGTTCACGGAGACGCTGGTAACTGGGCGATGTCTGCATTTTACGCGCCTGCCCAAGGTATTGAGAGAGTGCGCCGACATTATCAGAGATCGACTTGTCGTTGTCGTTGAGAATAATAATCAAGTTTTTCTTCAAGCTACCTGCATTATTGATAGCCTCAAGAGCCATACCGCCAGTAAGCGCACCATCGCCAATAATGGCGACGACCTTGGACTGTTTTCCCTTCAAATCGCGCGCCACCGCCATTCCAAGTGCGGCGGAGATAGACGTGCTTGCATGACTGGCACCAAAGGTATCATAGATGCTCTCGTCACGGCGGAGATAGCCGGATAGACCACCAAACTGGCGAATAGTGTGAAAGCGCTCGCGTCGCCCGGTCAGGAGTTTATGTACGTACGCCTGGTGACCGATGTCCCAGACAAGGAGATCTTCGGGAGTATTGAAGGCAAAGTGCAATGCCATCGTTAACTCGACGACACCAAGATTGGGTGCCAGATGACCTCCTCTCACAGAGACTTTTTCGATGATCTCGCGCCGAATCTCCTTTGCCAGTTGTTCCATCTCTGGAACGGTCAGGGCACGCAACTGCTCTGGACCATCCATACTATCAAGAATTCTCGTCAACGATTTCCTCCAATTACTAATGCAGTATCCTCAAACCGGATCGAACGATACACAGTTTGGAGTCGCACAGCAGCTAGACTCGCCTACCGCTCCAGCCGCGTCAGTGTCTCCAAGTACCTCGAAAAGGTTAAGCAATTGCATCGGGATCAGTTTCCCAGAGTATCTATTAGGACCATGTAAGCAGTTCTATGATGTACAGCGCTGTATACTACTGTCATAACGATGCTTGAGAACAAGATAAAGGGTGTATAGATTGCTACCTTCCAAGTATTATAGGGCTGTTGTTTCCACATCGCAAACGCCTGATCAAGAAAATTCATGCACATAGGGTCTTGACAGGGAATCCAACGGCTCTACAAGCTCTCTCAGCTAGCATCACATGTCTCTTGACAGCCCTGAACATTCTGTTTATCATCGGCATAGAGTCCCATGAGTTTTTCCTGGGAGTACCAATATATGTAAAACGTTTGTGAAGAACGAAAAACAACAGAAGAACAAAGGAAGGTAGGAGTGGTTACTCTCCGCTGGACGGAGAGGGGCCGCACAGATCATGACAAGAAAAGAGAGCGAGAAAGACGCAGAGCGACCACATTATTATTCTCAGTTCTGGCTGGACGTCGCGGCGGGACGAAGAATTATTGGAGCACCCAAACCGAATGAAGATGGCGACTTTGCGGAAACTGAGAGCGAACACGAAGTAACAGAGCCAGTTTCTCCCGCTGTACGAAGGGGTGGGAGAAGCAGCGAAGACAGCTCTTTTAGCAGTAGTCGCACAGATGATCACGTTTATGAGGAGGAAATCCATCCTGTCTCCGAGTCGCTTGCAGCAGGTGCGTATAGTGCGAGCAGCCCTGAGGAAGAAGCGCCTGTGGCAGATGAGAGTTCCTTTGATCAGGAAGATGAGAACTATACAGATGCGCCCATCGAGGATAGTGACATTCCTGACATGGATCTGGGAGAAGAGGAGCCGGAGTTCGACGAGGATGAGGACGACTTTTCTGAGGAGGAGGAGGAAGAGGACGACGACACAAATTGGGGACGAGGTCGCAAAAAGGCGAAGCCGACACGACCCACGAAGCCAGTTACGAAGCGCGCACCAAAGCGAGATTCACGTCGCAGCTATTAGCAGCGTCTATTAATGAGGGAAAGGCAGCTATGAGATACTAGCTGTCTTTCCCTCATACATGATCTTTCAGATGAGTTCTATTATGGGTAAATGCCGCGAATTTGTGTTGCCTCAGCGACGCGAGAGATGGCAAGCATATTGGCAGCCAGACGCATATCGCAGCGATAGCGATCCGCCAGTTCTATCACCGCATCAAAAGCACGGTTCATGATAACCTCCAGACGTTCCGTTATTGCATCGGTGCCCCAGAAGAAGCTTTGCAGGTCTTGCACCCACTCGAAGTAGCTAACAGTTACGCCTCCGGCATTTGCCAGAATATCGGGTACCACCAGCCGTCCCTTTTTGAAGAGATAGACATCCGCTTCGGGAGTGGTTGGACCGTTCGCCGCCTCGGTTATAATGCGCGCCCCAATGCGCTCGACATTTTCGGTAGTGATCACGCCTTCAGTAGCGGCGGGTAACAGAATGTCACAAGGTACTTCTAATACAGCAGCCCCTTGCAATGATTGAGCTGAAGGAAAGCCCATTACCGTGCCGCGTTCCTGCTTGTGACGCAGGACAGCGGCAGGATCAAGACCGCGTTCGTTATAGATGCAGCCGTGTGTATCACTGAGCGCAACAACTTTACAGCCTTCCGCATGGAAGAGACGAGCAGCGACGCTTCCGGCATTGCCAAAGCCTTGAATACTAACACGCGCTCCAGGGAGAGGCAGACCGATATGCTGAGCAGCGCGCCGAGTAACGAAGAGAGCGCCTGTTGCAGTTGCATCGTTGCGACCCTCACTGCCACCGATTGAAAGAGGTTTTCCCGTTACGACAGCAGGAATAGAGAAACCTTCGTGCATTGAATAGGTATCCATCATCCAGGCCATCACCTGAGGATTAGTATTCACATCGGGGGCAGGAATATCGCTGTGAGGGCCGATAATGAGGGAGATCTCTGTGGTGTAGCGGCGGGTCATACGTTCGAGTTCGCTGGGTGTCATCTGTTTGGGATCGCAGATGACGCCTCCCTTCGCTCCACCGTATGGTATACCTACCACAGCGCACTTCCAGGTCATCCACATTGCCAACGCGCGAACCTCGTCGAGGGTGACGAGTGGACTATAACGAATACCCCCCTTTGCCGGTCCACGATTGACATTGTGCTGAACACGATGGCCGGTAAATGTTTTGATACGCCCATTATCCAGACGTACCGGAAAATTGACCGTGAGTTCACGCTTCGGTTTGCGCAAAATCTCGCGCATATCTTCAGAGAGACCAAGTTTGTCGGCGGCCAGTTCAAATTGCTGAACCGCCATAGCATACGGATTAAATGCGTTCACTTCGTCGTGCATACATTCCACCTTCTCCAGAACCCCACGGCGTTGTCAGGGTTCGCGCTCTACAGGCAGAACAAGGTGAGTTTCCTTGGGCTGAAAGGATCAGTCCTGGATCTCGTCCAGTTTCGCCCGCAACATTGGTTGAACAATATCGGCCTTGGCCTGACCACGTGTCTGTTTCATCACCTGGCCAACCAGAGCTTGCAATGCATTCGTCTTGCCCTTCCGATAGTCGGCAACTGCCTTTGGATTATTAGCAAGAACTTCACTAATAATACGCTCCAGGGTTGCAGTATCGCTGATAGGCGGTTTGATTCCCTTGCGTGTCACAATCTCTTCCGGTAGTTCGCCAGAAGAAAATGCTTCATCGAGAATTTCTTTTGCTTGCTTCCCCGTGATGCGCTCTTTGTCGAGCAGATCAAGCAGATTTGCAACAGCTTTGGCTGAGATAGGTGACTGCTGTACCGGGACAGCATGTGAGTTGAGCAAGCGCACCACTTCGCTGAGAATCCAGTTGCTTGCACTACGTGCACGCGCTTTACGGTCTGTGACGGCTGAGACTGCAATCACCTGCTCGAAGTAGTCACCTAGCGCCTTATCTTCTGTCAGCACGTTTGCATCCTGTGCGGAAAGAGCATACTCGGACTGGTAACGAGCACGCCGAGCGTCAGGCAGTTCTTGGAGGCTATTGCGAATCTCCTCAACACGCTCTGAGCTGATGAGCAGGGGTGGGAGATCTGGCTCAGGAAAGTAACGGTAATCATCGGCAAATTCTTTCACACGCTGCAGAACTGTGATGCCTTTGTTGTCAATCCAGCCGCGTGTCTCCTGGCGCACCCTGCCGCCGTCGCGGATGAGCGCAATCTGACGCTTTGCCTCATATTCAAGCGCGCGCTCGACTGCGCGAAAGCTATTCATATTTTTGATCTCGGTCTTCACACCGAGCTTCTCTTGTCCACGAGGACGAACTGACACATTTGCGTCACAGCGAAGGCTCCCCTCTTCCATACGACCAGAAGAGACACCGAGGTAGACCAGAATTTCGCGCAACTTTTGCATATAGAGGCTGGCTTCTTCGGGATTGCGCATATCTGGCTCGCTAACAATCTCCATCAATGGTGTGCCCGCACGGTTCACATCGATCAAGCTATAGCCCTCACGATGGTAGGAACGTGCCGTATCCTCCTCCAGATGAACGCGTGTAATACCGATGCGGCGCTGCTCCCCCCCTAACGAAATGTCGAGATAGCCGTTGCTGCTCAAGGGAATATCATACTGTGAAATCTGGTAGCCCTTCATCAAGTCGGGATAGTGATAGCTTTTGCGATCAAATTTGGCAAATTGGGGAATGGAGCAGTGAAGTGCAAGAGCGGTCATAATTGTATAGGTGACGGCCGCGTCGTTGATCACCGGCAGCACACCTGGCATGCCCATACAGATTGGGCAGACATATGTATTAGGAGCAGCGTTCGCATATCCCGTGCTACAGGCACAGAACATCTTGCTTTTCGTCAGGAGCTGCGAGTGCACCTCCAGGCCAATCACCACTTCAAATTCTGTATCAATCGGTGTATATGTCGTTGTCGTCATCTCACAGTCTCACTTCTACTCTTTATTCAGTCTTTACTGGTAGTCTAGCCCTTTTCGTGCTATCCGTCAATGGTTTTTATCCTCCAGTCGCCCTCCCTCCATTTCCTCCTTGCAAAGAAGAGTTTTTCCCTGACTATCAGGATATATAGGAAATATGGGCTATTCGTTGTCACGCAAAATTCACGAAGTCAACCGTTTAGAAATATACATTCGTGCCAGTAATGGTAGGAATTTGAACGGCTCTGTCAGAGACAGAAATGCATCAACATAAGTCAAACAGTTTAGAGCTGTAATAGCGAAAACACACAGCAGAATTTTATAAGAGAAAAGCTGATCCACTTCGTCCTCATAATAAGCTGTTGCAGGTGACTATGGAATAATGTATACTGTCCCCGATACACGTGACAGCATCCAGTTAACGACAAACACATCCGAAACGCGCATGTAGCGGCGCGAAACAGCGGGCAGGAGCGTATGAGTTATGTCTCTTATTAACATGGCAAAACGAGAGATTAATTGTAAAGTCGTCTATTACGGTATTGGTCTATGCGGAAAAACCACAAACTTGCATTATATTCACAAGGCGGTGAATCCGCAAGATGTAGGCGATATGGTCTCGATTGATACGGAAACGGAGCGCACTCTCTATTTCGACCTGCTTCCGTTAGAGTTGGGCAAGGTGCACGGCTTTCAGATTCGTTTTCAACTCTACACCGTCCCCGGCCAGATTCTTTATCAGCAAACACGCATATCTGTTCTCAAAGGCGCGGATTGTGTTATTTTTGTAGCAGACTCACAGGCCAGTAAGTTACAAGAAAATATTGAGAGCTGGAATGAACTGCAAGAGCAGCTCCGGCGTATGAACAAAGATACTGCGGATTTTCCGCTCGTGATGCAGTGGAATAAGCGTGACCTCCAGGATACACTACCAGTCTCCGTACTGGAAAAATATCTTAACCCATATCGTGTTCCCAGCTTTGAGGCAGTCGCAGTGACAGGAAAGGGCGTCATCGAGAGCTTGAGAGTCGGCATCAACTCGACGCTGCGCAAGCTCGAACGCGTCTAGTACTTTGGTACCTCATCCTTATGAAAGAGTCACGGTAAAAGCACACATCACTTGATATATTTTCGCTGTCTCCCCTGGTAATAGAGCACATAGAGAAAAATAAGCACGCTGTCGGAAAGTCTTCTCATCTATTGACACTCATGGGAGGCTCCTGACAGCTTTTTGCTCTTGTAAGTCTCCTGCCATAAGCATTGCACATGTTTCATCCTCTAGAATAACAAGATGCGCCGAGAAATAAAGAGCTGGCCGTTTCTATTGCCGCGTGGAGTGAGCAAAAGGTCTAGCAAATGAGAGAAAGAAACGAAACTCATAAAGGACAATGCCAGCAAATAAGAAATAAAAGCCATATTCAAAATATCAGAAAGCTCACGTGAATAGCGTATCAAGGCACTACATCGAAGATAAAACTAGCTTGTACCTTATGGACGCCAATAGCATTAGCGTGTATAATGGTGCAACAATCATCAACGTACGGTTTTCCTGTGAAGGCAGGAAAAGATCTGTCTTAGGTGTTCAATTTATACATACAGTGCAAAGAATAGACGGAAATGAGGAAGAGGAGGGGGAGTGAGACCACTTTCTGTTCGATGTCTATTCTTCTTGAAGGGATTACATGGAAACGATACGTGTCATCATTATTGATGAGCAGCCCTTATTTCGTGAGGGTATCCGCGCAACGCTGGAACAAATGGGGAGCTGCGAGGTAATTGGTGAACCAACTGATGCTGTTGATGTCCTTGAGATCGCGCGTACGTACAACCCAGATGTAGCCCTCATCGACGCCGGCTTAACCACTTCAGACCCGCTTGAGATCGCGCGACAGATGCGTCACATGGTTCCTCGCATGGCTATCATCATTCTTACACCATCTGAGGACGAAGAACGTTTATTTCAGTCAATTAAAGTTGGAGCTGCTGCTTATACTTCGCGCAACATTACAAAGGAGGAATTGGTCGAGACGGTACGTAGGGTCAGCCAGGGCGAATACCTTATTCGCGATGATGTGCTCGCCAAACCCCAACTGGCAAGTCGTGTGCTCAAGTCATTCCGCGAGGTGATGGTCGAAGAAGAGGAAGATAGCCAGAAAGATCTTTACTCTCCGCTTTCCAGCCGTGAGATTGAAATCCTCGACTACATTGCACGTGGAAATAGCAACAAAGAAATTGCGAAGTCCTTGAAGATCAGTGACCAGACTGTAAAGAATCATATTACATCAATTCTGAAAAAACTTTCTGTTAATGACCGTACTGCTGCTGTTGTGCATGCACTTAGCCGTGGCTGGATCAAGATGCAAGAAGGCTAATTCCTGCGCTTTCTCCATGACATTGACAACATCGGGTCTATTCATTCGCCGATGTTGTCAATGGTAATGAAGAGATCGAAGAAGTTTAGTCTCTTTGTTCGATGAGGGATGCTCCGCAAGTAGAGAAACTGCCCGTATACGCCCACTGCCGATTCCTTGTCAAGGACAAGAGGATCTTGTATTTCTTCATGCTTAAATGAGCACACTGGTCAAGAACGCAATCTCCACTTTCTGCATAAAGTATCAGGTGACCCTTCACTGTGCTTATGTCCTCCTCAGCAAAATAGAGTTCCGTTTGATAATGGAATAAGAAATTGTGCAGCTACAAAACACACAACATATAGGGCTTATGGGAGTGTGATAATTGCGCTTTCGTTCGATAAAGATATATCAGACTCATAAGACAGCCGAGTTCCTACGCAGGGTGCTATACTGATAATGGGCAATGCGATTGTGAACAAGGATGCAACAATAGACTCGCCTTTCGGTCAGCACAAATATAGAGAAGCGCGTTTTTAAGAACGGATACGAAAGAAAGGACATCCCATCTCGTGAAAGTGTATGGTCGCATCACAGTCTTTCCCATCATGCCGGCACGGATTAATCGGCTTTATGAGCTGGCGTATAACTTATGGTGGAGCTGGCATCCAGAAGCACAGGCACTCTATAGCTCACTCAATCCCGATCTATGGGAGAAGGTAGGACACAATCCAGTACGCTTCCTCAGCACTATAGAACCGCATATATTGGAAGAAGCGACAGGCGATGAGCGCTATCTCGCGCACTATGATAGCGTTATGCAGGACTTTGACTCCTACATGCACCCTCACCCTGACGAAACTTGGTTTTTACAGACGTATCCAGAGCTAGAGGGAAAGACTATCGCATATTTTTCGGCAGAGTTTGGCCTGCATGAATCCTTGCCCATCTACTCAGGAGGTCTGGGTATTCTTTCTGGTGATCATTGTAAAGAGGCAAGTGATCTTGGCTTGCCATTTGTGGCCGTTGGTTTTCTCTATCCTCAGGGTTACTTTCATCAGCGAGTGACACGTGACGGTATGCAGGAAGCGTCCTATGACAAGCTACACTTTTCCGAAGTGCCCGCGATACCTGCCGTAGGACCAGATGGGAACGAGGTTGTTATCAGCGTTGACCTGCCGGGTCGCCGTCTGTATGCCAAAGTGTGGAAGCTGATGGTTGGGCGCATTCCTCTCTACCTGATGGATACTGATGTCGCGCCAAATACCCCGGCAGACCGTGAACTATCAGCGCGTCTCTACGGAGGAGATCGCGAGATGCGTATCTCACAGGAGATCGTTCTGGGCATTGGAGGAGTACGCGCCCTACGTGCGCTAGGCATCGCGCCTGCTGCCTGGCATCTGAATGAGGGACATGCCGCATTTTTGAGCCTGGAACGTTGCCGTGAGTTGGTCGCCTCTGGCTTAACCTTTACTGAGGCACGTGAGGTTGTTGCCACAAACTCACTCTTCACAACACACACACCGGTGCCAGCGGGCAACGATAGCTTCAGCTACGAACTGATTGATAAATATTTTAACTCCTACTGGGGTCAGCTTAAGCTAACGCGCAATCAGTTTATGGATGTCGCACGCGAGGATCATGATTGGGGAGCAAATTATGGTATGACGATCCTGGCCCTCAAACTTACGGGACATCACAACGGTGTCAGTGCATTGCACGGCACAGTTTCGCGTCGCATGTGGCAGTTCCTCTGGCCTGGTATTGACGAGGACGAGGTTCCCATCGGCTCTATTACCAACGGTGTCCACACCTTTTCCTGGATTGCCCCTGAAATCAATCAGCTCTATGGGCGCTATCTAGATAAGAACTGGGGACGCTATGTGGACGACCAGGAATTCTGGGATGTCCGGATGCCTCAGCTCCCCGACGTAGAACTCTGGCAGACACATCGCAAGCGGAAAGAAGCGCTGATTGCGTATGCACGACAACGCCTCAAACAGCAGCACTTACGACTTGGCGAAAGCACTGTACAGATGATCGAGTTTGACTCTATGTTGCAAGCTGATGCGCTCTTGATCGGCTTTGCACGACGCTTCGCCACATATAAGCGAGCCACCTTGCTCTTCCGCAACCTGGATCGTCTGCGCCGCTTACTGCATAATTCCGAACGACCAGTGCAGATTATCTTCGCAGGTAAAGCACATCCCGCCGATGATCCAGGCAAAGCGTTGATACGTCAGATCTACCAGTTCTCACGCAGTGATGAGTTCAGGGGTAAGATCATCTTCCTGGAAAACTATGATATGGAGATGGCACGCTACCTGGTCTCTGGCACTGATCTCTGGCTCAACACCCCGATTCGCCCCTACGAAGCCAGTGGCACAAGTGGACAGAAAGCAGCGCTCAACGGCCAACCTAACTGTAGTATTCTTGACGGCTGGTGGGCTGAAGCGTATGACGGAACGAATGGCTGGGCGATTGGAGAAGAGCGTGAGTACTATGACACGGAAGCACAGGCCGAAGCTGATAGCATCTCCCTCTACCGCTTATTAGAGGAAGAGATTGTTCCGGCCTTCTTCGACACAGATTCGAGTGGTGTACCTACTAAATGGGTGGACTATATGAAAGGTGCAATTCGCACCTGTGCACCACAATTTAGTATGCGACGCATGGTAAAGGAATACACTACGCGTTATTATGTGCCAGAGATTCGTCAGGGCAGCGTTGTTGAGCAAGACTCGTTTGCCCGTGTACGTAAGCTTGCGGCATGGAAAGAACGGATTGCGCAAAACTGGAACCGGTTAGAATTATACGTGGATGGTCGGCGTGATGGACAGTTGAGCCTGGGCGAATACATTGAGGTGCACGCCTGGGTGCGAGCGGAAGGACTCAGCCCCGACGATCTCTGTGTCGAGCTGGTCTACGGTGAAACGAAAGACGAACTTGCGCTCTCCCAGCATAGCCAGCGTATGAACTACACCAAGCGCGAACAGGACGGCTCTTATCGCTATGACGCACAATTTCGTCCAGAGGAGACAGGCAGCTTCGCATATAACATACGAGTTATCCCTTGCCACCCTGAACTCACCGAAAAATACGAGCTGGGCTTGATTCGCTGGGCCTAGTTTTCTCTAAAAAAAGCAGCCCCGCGTTCGCGTAAACGAGGGGCTGCTCCATTTGTCGTACCTTGTACGAATTATACAGTTGGCTCGGCAACCGCCATTTTCAACGTATCCACATCGACTGACAGTTGCTCAGTAACCTTCTGAACCAGCCGTTCTGACTCCTCAACCACCGCAAACTCTTCGGGCACGTCCACTTTCTTGTGACGATAAGTAAAAAGGTGATGGAAGGCGAAATTATAGAACAGCACAATAAGCGTTGCTGCCGCCTGACTAATAATAGGAGGAAGATTTAATAAGTGCGCAAAGGCAAATGAGAGAACAAAAGTAAGAGCACCACCAGTCAGGGCTGTCAGTTGAAAACGGAAACAGCGTACGAGCCAACTCCTTTGACCATTATGAAGGTGACGAAAAGTGAAGTAGTCGTTAGGGATAAAATTTGCCAGGACAGAGATTTCAAAGGCTACGAGAAACGCAATAGCGTAGTAGACGCCCTCTTTAGCGGGCAGGACTTTGTAGAGCATTATGGCGAAAACCGCCAGATTCACAAGTGCCGCAAAACCACCAATAAAGGCAAACGAGAAGAATTTTTGCGCTAAGCCCGCGCGGCCGCCTGACAAGTTATCTACGATATCAAGAATATGGTTGACGAATTTCCAGGATGTAGGACGATAACTTGGCTGACGTGTGCTGGCAGCAGTACCTGCTGCTCCTGCTAATGGCTCCAGGACTTCATCCATATCACGCTGTACAATTGATTGTTTCATGAATACCTGTGATTCTCCAGTTTCTACATATAGGGAACGTTATAGAATCTAGTCTATGTGACAGACGAACGGGCCTCTTTGAATGTAACGCAGGATTAGCAATCCCATATTTTTCTTCTATAGCCCTCCCCAGATACAAATACATTCACCTTATAGAACGCCGGAGAAAGCCAAAAAGATATACTAAAATGGAGCTCTAGGACTATCGGGAGGGGAAGATTTCTGTTTCGGACAGAGGATCTGGAGAAGAGCCAATTTCTTGCACACAATATATTTCGTTTAAGCACCAAAAACTTCAAGAGATCTACCCAGGAGCGAGGGAAGCTAATACATTTCACATAAGAGCAAAGGTTTCAAGAAAGCGAACTAGAAGCGAGGCCAAACTCTTCCTCACGCATCCACTGGCGTTGCCCTCTTCAAAGCTCTCGTCTTATATGAAATGTATTGATCTCTGGGTATACATACTCAGCAAGCTCAGGCGGCACTGCTAATGTTAAAGGGATCGAGAAAAGTAAGTACTTCTGGAGTAGTTTCCAGTAACACAAATGTGTTGCCATAGGGATCGACAAAGGTTGCTTCAACGCCGTAGAGTTGCTTTGCGGGTGTGTGTACAAATGTCACACCGTGGGCTCGTAGCCGCTCATAGTCCTGATGACAATTGTCGGTCGTAAAAATCCACGGCTTTCTACGCTCCTCGTGCGAGGTCTCTTCCTGAACAGTTGCATTACATTGCTGATGAGGAATAGCAAGAGCAATCTCTGGTTTTTGTTGACCTTGTGAAGCAACCGTGAGAAGACGGAGACCAGGGCCAAAGGTTATATCTGTTCGCTTCTCTAAGCCTAGCATTGAAGTGTAAAAGGAGAGCGCCTCTTCTTGATTCTGCACAAAAATGGAGATGAGCGCGTGTCTTGAGATGAGTTTCATGAAAACGAAGTCCTTCTATCTGTACCGATACGAGGAAAACACTACGACAATTTCTCTCTACTACCTTATTCTTTTCGGCGCTCTCATATTATATAAAACATTTGTTCTAATTGCAAGTTTTCTCACCCTTTTTTCTCACCAAATTCAATGCGGAACAATCACTACTACGTGGCTACATAGCTCAGATCATTGAGAGTCTTCGTGCACTTAAGCCGATTCTTATTTATTTTTATCACACAGACATTGCTCAAGCTATACGTAATGTATGTAACGAGCGTGGAATACAGTGGGAAACGTACCAGATAAACTGGAAAGTTCTCAGCCCTTACGGAGTACAACGCTCCTTGCAAGGATTCGATGGACTTGTTTATCTTTATACAGTATATCGTGCAATTTGTGATAGTATATTCACACAACTTGAGCTACCCAAACTGAAAATTTGCAACGAAGGAAACTGGGCAGCATATTATCGCGATATACTCTCTTTTCTTCAAATACCTGCAAATTAATTTAAGCACTTAAGCCAGGAGAAAATATATGCTTACACTTTTCTACTCCCCTCATTCGACAAGCATTGATAACGAAGCGAGACGCGCCTCTGGATACGCGGATGTTCCCCTTTCTGAACGAGGGCGACAGCAGGCGCAAGAACTTGGGCAACACTATGCAAAGGAAACAATTGACGTTGTCTTCCCCTCAGATCTCCAGCGCGCAGTAGTTACTGCTGAGATTGCTTTCTCATGGCGAGGTCTACCGATTGTGCCCGATGCTCGACTTCGTGAGTGTGATTATGGGCAGATGACGCAGCAGCCAGTCGAACAGATAGATGAAGAGTTTCCTCGGCGTGTTACAGATCCGTTTCCAGGCGGGGAGAGCGTGCAAATGGTCGTGCAACGTGTAGGAGATTTTTTGCGCGAAGTCGTGCAGAAGTACGATGGACAAACAATTGTAGTGATTGGACATAAAGCAACGAAATATGGCCTTCTGTACTGGTCTGGGAATGCTCTGCTTGAAGAGATTGTACGTAGACCATGGGAGTGGCGAGACATTCCCATCTGGCACTACCAGTTGGATGCACACACATTAGCACAACGCCCAATTATCAAGTAGGAAGCGGAAAAACGAGATCAGCGGATCTATCATCTGAATGGACCTCTGAAGCACCCAGCTAGAAACTGGCACCATCGAAACCTTTGTATATGACTGATGTGATACCATAGAACAAGTGATGTATTTGTAAGCTGTATCAAATTCTTCAAAAGAGAAGAAATGTTGAAAGGAAAGAACACATGTGTGGTATTGCAGGATGGATTGACTGGCAGGTAGAGCTGACAAGTCAAAAGGCAATGCTGCAACGTATGGCAGATACGTTGTGCCATCGAGGACCAGATGCACAGGGCGAGTGGCTTTCTTCACACGCAGCTTTAGCGCATCGTCGGCTGAAGGTTATAGATCCATATAGCGGCGGGCAACCGATGACCTATACTGTTGGCAACAATCTCTACGCCGTGACGTACAACGGCGAGATTTATAACTTCTGCGAATTGCGCAGTGAGTTAAAGACACGAGGTCATGCTTTCCATACCGCATCCGATACAGAGGTTCTTTTGCACGCATACGTCCAATGGGGAGAGGAATGTGTACACCACTTAAATGGCATCTTCGCCTTTGGCTTGTGGGACGAGCAGAAGCAACAACTGCTCCTCGCACGTGACCACATGGGTGTCAAGCCGCTCTTTTATGCGATACGAGGAAGTGCCCTTCTGTTTGGCTCAGAACTGAAAGTATTGCTAGCTCACCCACTTGTCAAAGCCGAGATTGATGCGCAAGGAATGGCAGAACTCTTTTCCTTCAGACGCTCTCCTGGCAATGGCATATATCGCGATGTGCATGAGTTACGACCGGGTCATCTCGCTATTTACAATCGAAATGGTCTCTCTATTCAACAATACTGGTCCTTGCAAAGTGAGCCTCACACTGATGATCTTGCAACGACAGTAGAACATATTCGAGCACTGCTGGAAGATACTGTTACACGTCAACTTATTGCCGATGTCCCCCTGGTAACAATGTTATCGGGTGGGCTTGATTCAAGTGGACTCACAGCTCTAGCCGCACGCGATTTTAGAAGAGAGGGGAAGCAGCTTCACACGTACTCGATTGATTTTGTGGACAGTGCACAGCATTTTCAAGGAACGGCAATACGTCCATCACTAGATGCGCCGTGGGTGCAGAGGGTCGCTGATTATGCACAGACGGAGCACCACACGATCACAATCGATACACCTGAGCTGATCGAGAACCTCTTCGTTCCGCTGCACGCGCATGATTTTCCCACGATGGGTCAGCTAGAGACCTCGCTCTACCTGTTGTTTAAGGCGATGAAACAAGATGCTACCGTTGCCCTCTCCGGCGAATCTGCCGACGAAGTATTTGGTGGCTATCCCTGGTTCCACGACGAGCAGGCTATTCAAGCACCAACCTTTCCCTGGTTTGCAGGAATGCGGCAAGCAAGACGAGATCAATTAGCTGCTCTCTCCTGGCTCTCTCCAAATATAGAGCAAAAGATTAACAGAGGTGCACACATGGAGCACCAGTATCGGCAGGCTATCGCCGAAAGCCCCAAATTAGCAGGAGAAGACACGAAAAACGCACGGATGCGCGAGATTTTCTATCTCAACCTGACCTACTTCTTGCCATTGCTATTAGACCGTAAGGACCGTATGAGTATGGCAAGTGGCTTCGAGGTACGCGTCCCGTTTTGCGATTATCGGCTAGTCCAGTACGTCTGGAACATTCCGTGGGAGATGAAAACGGTCGATAACATTGAAAAAGGTATCTTACGTCGTGCATTCGCCTCAGTGTTACCGGACGATGTACGTACTCGCAAGAAGAGCGCATACCCAACTACAGGGAATCCTACCTATAAGCGCGCTATCTGTGACCTGGCATTACATATTCTGCAAGACGCGAATGCGCCCCTTCAGCCATTGCTCAAGCCCGAGGGTGTACGGAGATTAACAGGAATATTGATGGCAGAAAAGAGCAGTAGTCTTCCATTAGAAGTAACGCTTTTTCCCCTGGAACACATGATTCAAATGAATACCTGGCTCAAAGACTACTCAGTCACGCTCTCTCTATAGAAAAGCTCCCGTTCACAATTTAGAGCGCTATCTAATCTTATTTGTGATAGCGCTCTGATGAGATGTAGAATACTGTGAGCGGGGAAATATGTTCGTTTCGCATATAGAGAATTTGAGGATGAGGATAATATCATGAAGGCAGTACAATTTGCCCGACATGGCGACCCAGACGTTTTGCAGGTTCAACAGGTTGCGGACCCGACACCGGGGCCGAATGACGTGCTTATAGCGGTCAAAGCTACCACGGTCAATCGGCTCGATATCTTTCAGCGCAACGGGAGCCGACCCGTTAACGCACTGCCCTTTACGCCAGGATTGGAGGCAGCAGGAGAGGTGCTACAGGACAGCAACGGCTTCCGAGCTGGAGAACGTGTGTTGACAACACGAGCTGTTGGAGCCAAAGGCGGGGGTGGTTATGCCAGTGCCATCGCAGTTCCAGCAAGCGACTTGGCACGGATTCCTGAAGGTGTGAGCTTTGAAGAGGCAGTTGCCGCTGGTCTGGCGGCTTCGACAGCCTGGGCTAGCCTATTTGATCTTGGACGTTTGCAAGCGGGAGAACGTGTTTTGATCTGGGCGGGTTCCAGTGGCGTAGGCACAACTGCGATTCAACTGGCGAAGCATAGGGGTGCATGGGTTGCTACAACTGCCAGTTCTGCCGAGCGATCTGAAACGCTACGTAAGCTGGGAGCGGACTTGGTCATTGACCATAAGACGCAGAATGTTGGCAAAACGCTTCAGGAAAACGGCGGCGTGAACCTGGTTGTCGAGCTGGTAGGTTCGAGCTTACAGAGCAGCCTGGAGGCCTGTGCACAGGAGGCACGTATCATTCTGGTTGGCAACCTTGGCGGCAAAGAGTCAACCGTCGATACACAGGCCTGGCGTCTCAAACGGGTCCAGGTCATCGGCGGTGGTCAGTTACAAACAGCGGTTGCTAATGAGGAACAGGTGTTACGCCTGATCGCTGAAAAAGCCCTGACACCATTGATCGCCCGTACACTACCAGTTGAGCAAGCAGCGGAAGCCCATCGCCAGCTTGAGGGCGGGGAACCTCAAGGAAAAATTGTGCTTGTGCACAAATAACATATGGAAGCAGAAACCGACGATGTATTTCTGGTTGCAAGAGAGTAAAAGCACACGAGCAGTAAGATTGTCCTTATAGTCAAGCATACCTCCATAGGTACTTCGCAAAGGAGAATGAGCACGCATGCAGAGTTCGGTGAAGAGTGAGCAAATTTTATTTACACGTGGGGTTCCAGCGGTCGAAGCGCTGCCTAATACACTGCTGAGCGAGTGTATGCAGGCGGTGTTAGAGGGAGCTGATGGAAAAACTATTCTGCAATATGGTCATAATGGTGGCTACCTGCCTTTGCGCCAGATGTTACGTGAGCAATATGGAGTTGCGGTAGAACAGGTACTCGTTGGCAACGGATCGTTGCACTTACAGGATCTGCTTGCAGCCTTGCTGGTCAAAGCCGGTGATGCTGTTTTCGTTGAGCAACCAAGCTATGATCGCGCAATCAAGACCTTTCGTAGACGTGGAGCCAAAGTGCTGGGCATTCCTCTGGAGAGTGATGGCGTAGACTTGAACGCGCTGGAAAAAGCGCTGAAGCAGCAAACACCAGCCTTTATGTATGTGATTCCTGACTTTCAGAATCCCGCTGGTGTGACAACTTCTGCCGCAAAACGTCAGGCGCTAGTGGATCTTGCTACCCATTATAACTTCTGGCTGGTGGAGGACATTCCCTATCGCACCCTGCGCTACAAGGGCGAGTCGTTACCACTTTTGCGTGATCTCAACACAGAGCGAACTATTACCATCAGTTCGTACAGCAAGTTGATCAGCCCGGCTCTTCGCGTTGGCTATCTTGTTGGCCCACAAGATTTAGTAAAGTCATTGACGAAATTAGCTGAAGAGACAATCCTGGCACCTGTCTTGCCTACACAAGCAGCGGTCGTAGAGTTTCATAGACGTGGCTACTTCGCATCGAATCTTGAGCGCTTGAAACAGTTATACGCTCCACGGCTGCAAGCAATTGTGCATGCACTCAAGACCCAGTTACCGGATGTTCCATTTGCCGAACCGGAAGGTGGCTTCTTTGTCAGCGTAACGCTGCCAGAAAATGGGCACACGGAGAATATACTGGCACGTGCTAAAGAGGTGGGACTCGCGCTCACTGATGGACGCGACTTTTTTGCTGATCCCCTGGCCACAAATGAAAAAACTCATCTCGGTGAACGCTTTGTGCGACTTCCCTTTTGCGCACTTACCCAGGAGCAGATAGAAGAAGGGGTAAAACGACTGGGGCAATTAGTGAATGAGTAGTATATAATCGCATTGAGGTACTTTTAGAGCGATTAGGAGGCATATAAGCACTAGCAGCGCTTATATGCCTCCTACGTGGATGCGGTGTTTACATGCTTAAATCATCTTATCGAGAACGCTCCTGACCCTTTTGATTCTCTCGACGATCCATATCATCCTTATGCTCCGGTACTGCCTGTTCGCGCTGCTCCTCTGGTGGCTTTTCATCCAGGCTGGTCTCTTTATGTACCATGGCGGCAAGATTATCAGGCGTTTTACGAATACCTTGCCCGAAGAACGCATTGACTTCTGCGCCCAGGAGTAGAATGACGGCGAAGTAGTAGAAAAACGCGATCAGAATAATCGCGAAGCCTACTTGCCCAACGTAACCACCTAGAAAATGAGTTGCATACAGCGGGAAGAGCGTCAGGTAGACCAGCAAGGCAACAGCTCCAATTACGGAACCAAGCCAACTACTGCGAAACGATATTTTTTGGTTGGGCACGATAATGTAGATTGCCAGGAACATAAGCACTGCTACTAACAGGCTACCGAGTATGCCTAACACAGATACAAGGACCCCTCCACCTGGAATATTCTGTAAAAAGCCTTTATTAAGGAATGAGAAAAGAACAGCCGGTAAACTTGATGCTGCAACAATTAACGGTATAAGGACTGCAAACAAGACAATCATGCCGATTGCCATGATATTCTGTTGCAGGAACTTGCGAGGTGGTCGATGATAAATCAGATCGAAACAGTTCTCCATCATAACAAAAAGACGCGAGCCAGCAACTATAGCCAGAACAATAGCGATAATTCCTAAGGGGCCAGATACATTTGCTAAACGCTGAAAAATGGCTTGAATGACCTCATTTGAAACCTGTTGCTGACCTGGCAGGGCACCCTTCAATCCATTAATCAAAGCAGTGCGACTTGCCTCACCCAGGCCGCCCAAAACCAGACCAAAGATGGATAACAGAGCGACTGCGATAGGTAACATTGCCATCAAGAAACTGTACGCCAGTGCTCCCGCCTGCAAGTTCATTGTCCAATCGTTAGAGAACTTGGTAAAGAATTCACGGATCGGGTTGATTCCCTTCTGCACAACGGGTGAATTCTCAAGCTGTTGTGCAGTCTCGGATGACTTGAGCGCTTGCATTGATTGCTCGATAGGATTTTTCTGCTGAGTCTTTTGCTCGTTTTGAGGTGCATCTTGCTTACGAGTAGCCATTGCTCTCTCCTCAAGAAACATGCCCGGCTAAAACCGGGCACGCTCTACACAAACGCTTTTTTCAGTTAGACCAAACTCTACAAAGTTTAGAGTAAACCACCGCCGCCGCCAAGAGAGCCACCACCACTACCATCTCCACTCAGAAAATGTTTGGCAGCAAGAGCAGCAAGGCCAGCTACAGCTAACTTCGCGCCCGTGCTTCCGAGAGGACCACCAGGACCCATGATCTGATGCAGAACATCGGGTTGCTGTTGCTGAGCGTAGCCAGTAAGCCGAGCTGCATCTTGAGGTGACATGCTATACGGATCAGTGTTCTGAATACCTGCCTGACGAGGATCAATACCACGTTGACTTAACGCGCCCATCAATCCCTGGAGTAAGCCACCGCGTTGTTCCTGTGGCATCTGTTGATAGTACTGCTCATGTACCCGCTGAAATGCATCTGGAGATGCATTCTGTGCAAACTGATTGTAACTTTGATACGCCTGCTGCTCAGGAATCTGGTCATACGTTCCTTGATCCCAGGCATTTGCATGCTGCTGATACATTTGTTGATTATTCGGATCAAACATACTACACGTCCCTTTCACTTGTATCTAAACGACAGGTATCTCCAAGAATAAGATGCTCTTATGAGATGAACCCCCTCTACAATTGCTTATTTTCCTGCTCATCTCTGGCTTCCTTTGTAGTACGATACGATTTCTTAAATGGATGCACTGACCATTACCCCTGGCTCAATGGTACGAGCATTCAGGTTGTAGAGACTTTGCTCCGAAACCAGACAGGGAAAGTGACATTGGAAAGAGATGTCATAGCACTGGCACTATAGTCTTCACCCTATTCTTTTTATCTACCAGCCCTACCGAACATGACAAATTCTTTACCAGTACAACAATTTTGTTGTGACAGTCCAATGATATAAAGATTAGTGATATAAGTTTCTTCGCTAACTGCGATAAGTGAGGACCAAATATGTTGCAAGAAACACCTACTGTCGTGATTGGGGCCGGGCCATATGGACTTTCAGCAGCCGCCCATCTTCGTGCACGTGGTATTCCAACGCTGATCTTTGGCAAACCTATGAGCTTCTGGAGCGATATGCCAGATGGAATGTATTTAAAATCAGTTTTAAGTGCATCTTCGCTCTCTGACCCAACAGGAAAATATACAATTTATAACTTCTTTAAGGCGACAAATACAGCTCAGCAAGAACCAGTACCACTTCCTGTTTTTATTCAATATGGCCTGTGGTTTCAACAGAATGTTGTTCCCGATGTTGATCCAACACTGGTAAGATCAGTAGTACCCGATAGCAAGGGATTCAGCGTTGAGTTAGAGAATGGACGAATGATCAAGGCAGGGCGTGTCATTGTCTCTCCGGGTATTGCAAACTTTGCCTATCTGCCAGATTTTGCGCTCACCCTCCCTATTCAGCTCGTCTCTCATACACAGGATCATAAAGATTTTTCGGAGTTTCAAGGGCGTCGTGTTGTAGTTATCGGAGGTGGGCAGAGCGGCTTGCAAACGGCAGCATTTCTCAACGAGGTTGGTGCCGAGACCGAGCTGATTGTGCGCAAATCGGTGATCTGGATCAATCGCAAGCTCTATCGTCACGTTGGTCCGATCAAACATCTCTTCTACCCTCCCAGCGATGTTGGTCCTCCAGGAATTAACTGGCTGATTGCCTTTCCACAGTTATACAGATGTTTCTCTGACGACTTCCGAGAGAAAGTACATCGACGTGCTATTCGCCCATCCGGTGCACAGTGGTTGCGGAATCGTGTTGAGAACGTGGTTAGAACAACCGAATATACAGAGATTACAAGCGCCCAGGCAAAAGGAAATGTCCTCCATCTCACATTAAGTGATGGTACAACACGCGAGGTTGATCACTTAATTCTTGGAACCGGTTATCGGGCGAGTGTCGATAAGTTGCCATTTTTAGATGTACAGCTTACAAAACAGATCCAGGTACGTCATGGACATCCCGTATTGAATAGTTTCTTTGAGTCTTCTGTACCCAAACTTCACTTTATTGGAGCACTGGCTGGTGATTCTTTTGGCCCCATTTGTCGCTTTGTTTCGGGAGCAAAAGCTTCCGCTCAGCAGGTTGCTCGCGCCGCTAGCAGCAACTAGAAAGAACGAGGGGCAAGACTATGCCTCAACAAAGTGACCGACCAGGTGTTATCGTGCTTGGAAGCGACTTCAAGGCCCTCGGAATTGTACGTAGCCTGGGAAGGCGTGCAATTCCGTGTATTCTTGTTGATACGCTCCCACGCTCGGCCTGGTTTTCCCGCTACATCACGCGACGTTTCAAGTGGAATGACACCTTTGCAAGCGAGAAATTCCCTTTATTTCTCCAGGAAATTCAGAAAAAGTATCATCTAGACGGTTGGATCCTTTTTCCAACGCAGGATGACACGGTAGAGAGCGTGGCGCGCAACGCGGCGCAGCTTGCGGTACATTACCGGCTAGCCACGCCTGACTGGAATATTGTGCGCTGGGCAAGTGATAAACGACTCACCTACCGCATGGCTCAAGAGGTGGATGTCCCCTATCCTCAGACATGGCATCCTGCTAACATTGCTGAATTACAGCAGCTTGATATTCGCTTCCCTGTCATTCTCAAACCTGCACTATCTATTCACTTGCAGCATGCTTTACGCGTGAAGGCACTTCCTGCGAACACGATGGATGAACTACTGAAGCACTATCGCTTCATCAGCACTATTATTTCACCACAGGAGATTCTGATACAGGAAATTATTCCAGGTCATGGAGAAACACAATATTCGGTTGGTGCCTTCTGTAAGCAAGGGCAGGTACTTCTGAGCATGACTGCACGCAGGACACGGCAATACCCTATTGATTATGGATTGGGAAGCAGTTTTGTCGAGGCTGTAGAGGTGCCGCATATACGTGGCCTGGCAGAGAAATTGCTGTGCGTGATGGGCATCACAGGAATGGTAGAAGTCGAGTTTAAATACGACGAACGCGACAAAAAGTATAAGTTGCTAGACATCAATGTGCGCCCGTGGGGATGGCATACGCTGTGTATAGCCTGTGGGCTTGATCTGCCCTATATCCAGTATTGTGACATTCTCGATCAACCGCAGCATAAGCTTATGCACGTTAAACCTCGTTATGGTATCCGTTGGCGACGATTCATCACCGATATTCCGGCAGGCATTCAGGAGATCCGTGCAGGTATCATCACTCCGTTAGCTTATTGGTGCTCGCTATTTGGCCGCACAACCTTCTCGGTCTTTGACTGGCATGATCCATTTCCTGTATTTGGAGATCTTGCAGTAACGGGTTCTCGATTTCTTAAAATGGCGTATAGGAGGCTCCATCTACATGGCAGGCACAAGTAAGCTGCGCAGAGTTGTAAGCAATACTGTTATCTCGCTCGTAGGGCAAACGGTAACATGGAGTTCAACGCTAATCCTTACAATAGCATATGGACGCTTTCTCGGTGATGCCAAGTTTGGAGAACTTTACTTCGCACTTACTTTCGTTATGCTGGTTGGCTTTCCTGTCGAAAGTGGCTTCAACCAGCAGCTTACGCGTGATATCGCGCAACAGCCAGAGAAAGCGCTCACCTATCTCTCGAATACACTGGTTATCAAGGGAGTGCTCTGGTGTGGACTCTATGGGTGCGTCCTCTTGCTAACGTGTCTGCTGAATTACACATCCGAAGTGCAGATACTCGTAGTCATATGTGGCATTACACTACTCAGTGGCTCGATTGCTAACACCTTCGGATCACTGCATAATGCGTTTGAGAGCGTTATTTTTCCTGTGGTTGGCACAATTCTTGAGAAGGGCCTCTCGGCGGCACTCGGATTTGTCCTGCTGAAGTTTGGAGCAAGTGTTGAAGTTATGGCACTGGTGCTTCTGGGTGGGTCTCTGGTTAACGCGCTGTGGCAAGGGCTATGGTTTTTTCGTCGTGTTGGGATGCACCTGCATATCGAGCGAAGTTCGATGTTGGAGCTATTACGCTCTAGCATTCCTTTTCTTACCTATGGCGTCCTGGGTGTCATCTACTACCGCCTCGACACCATACTGCTCTCTTTGATGACAAGCACAACGGTTGTCGGCTGGTATGGCGCGGGCTATCGCATCTTCGATACGCTTATCTTTCTGCCAAGTCTGGTGATTAGCGCAATTGTCTATCCTGTGCTCTCTCAACTCTCATTAGGTCAGGATAGGCAGCTACGTGTGGCGATAGAGAAGTCGCTGAACTTCTTGCTCTTCTGTAGTTTGCCTATTGCAACAATGCTCATTGTTGTTGCCCCCGCCATCATTGGAGTGCTCTATCATCGTCCTGAGTTTGCCCATACGTTTCCGGTCTTACAGTTCCTGGCACCAGGGCTGGTCTTTCTCTATGTGAACAGTGTTCTTGCATCAACCATTATGAGTACGCGGCGTGAGAAAGGCATTACTGTTATGGCGGGGATTGCATTGCTGTTTAATCTTGGCCTTAACCTGATACTCATTCCTCAGTACTACCATGTTGGAGCAGCTATTGCTACAACAGCGACAGAGTTGCTACTGTTAGGTCTCTCATTGCTCTTTATTCCTAGAAGCCTACAACCGACGAGAAGTCTTCTTGTAGGCCTCAAACTATTGCTCTCCTGTGGGGCAATGGCACTGGTAACGATACCGCTGCAACAATTGAACATTCTCATTATTCTACCTACTGCCGCTGTAGTCTATCTGATCAGTGTCTTTCTGCTTGGAGCTATCCCGCGTGAGGATATACAGGCACTTTATAAAGCGGTTCGCAAGAAGGCCAATGTCCCGCCAATGGAGCAAGAAAGGCTTGAGCCGGAGGTAACGCTCTCATGAAGCACTTTCTCGCAGCGCTACTTCGCTACGTGACAAATCATATTATCTGCCATATCCCCTTCTACACTATACGGCATGGCTGGTATCGGCATATTCTGGGTTGGTCAATTGGTCCACACACAGTGATTCTGATGGGGCAGCGCGTTCAGATGGGTGGTATTCGGAGTGATGGAAAAAAGACTATCATCGGAGATGATACGGTGATCAATGCAGACTGCTTGCTGTATACAACGGGAGGACTGATTATTGGAAGTCATGTCAGCGTATCAGCGGGTGTCTGGCTTGTCACGGGCACGCACGATATTAACCACCCTCAGTTTCCCGACAATTATAAGCCCATCGTGATCGAGGATTATGTCTGGATAGGTATGCGCGCAACTATTCTTGGTGGTGTCACGCTTGGTAAGGGCTGTGTCGTTATGGCAGGAGCAGTTGTCTCACGTGACGTTCCCCCTTTCAGCGTTGTTGGGGGCGTACCCGCACGGATTATTCGTCAGCGTGAACTGCAAGCCCCAAACTATACACTGGATTTTCACCCTCTCTTTGAGTAGTATTTAGACTGACAGATGATGCTCCTTTATGGATGCGATCTCTCGTCGGTAGTGATCAAGATGTCCATCAGCTATCATCTTCTGGTAGACAGGGTCATAAGCACGTTCAAGAAGCAGAGCGCACATTGTCTCAAGACGACGAACAACTGTTTCCAGGACCTCCTCATATGAATGTTCCAGGCCATAGGTCTGGCAAAACATGCGCAAACGTTGACGTTGAAGTAGGGGATTCGCCAGTCCAAGAGCTTGCACATCCTGAGTAAAAGAGAGCGGCACAAAACGATAAAGCGCGTAAGCAACATCCCATATCCTTGGCCCAGGTCCAGCCGTATCAAAATCAATCAGCGCATAGACTTTTTCATCTTTATACACCATGTTATAAGGTGCTACATCGTTGTGGCAAATAACCTCGTGCTGAGAATGATCTGGATATGGAAACTGCCATACAGTACCTTCGGGTACACGATAACCAACTGTTGTGTCATGATAATGACGGAGGAAGCGGGCTATAGCAATCAGGTTATCATCTAACCACATGTATTGTTGAAGAGGATAATGACCGACTTCACCGGCAATGAATGTAAGCACCTCACGCATTTGATCGTCAAGACCCAAAAATCTTGGGGCACCCGCGAACCCATGGGACTCAAGATGACGTAGCAGGCCATGTACAGCAGAACTCCACGGTCCCGTTGCACGACGAACCGTTTGTCCAACGCGAACAACTCCCGTGACATTCCCTCCACTTAACGAGATTTCCTGTTCTGTCATGCTCACTCACTCTCTGGCCGATGGGGAATGCTTCCTTGCCTACTGACCTTGCTTGTAAACCGGCTGTTCTAGCGCCTGGAACCATGCCTGGTTCATGGCTACCGAAGCGGAGGGGCTGGGATGAATACCATCTTGCTGAAAATAGGAAGTTTGCGCGCTGAACATGCTATAGAAGTCGGGGCCAGCGATCAGACCATTAGCTGATGTAAGCTCGTTAATTGTATCGTTTAAGGCTTGAATTTCTTTGTTCACCGTTGTACCTCGATCACCGGGTAAGTTCACAGCAGGAATGCGTGCGATGACGGGGACACGGCCAGCTTGCTTTAGCTTGTCGATGAGCGTTTGCATGTTCGCCTTGTAGTGTTGTGGATCTACCTGTTGCATTGCATCGTTTGTCCCCCAGCCCAGCAACCAGTAGTGTATATCCGGGTTGAGCTGTAGCCACGAGTCAATATTCTGTACCGCACCATCAGAGTTCCATCCGCCAAGACCACCATCAATCATGGCAGGATAGTGCTGTGGGTACGCCTTATGAACATCCTCCTGGAATGAAGGCTGAGCATCATCAGCACGACTATATGCAATTGCAGTGATAGAATCGCCGCAGAAAAAGAAGGTATCGTTCCTGCTTGAGGAGACATCATAGAGGTCAATCTCATCAATTGTAACGTAAGGCTGACTGGCCTTTGGTTGCCCCTTTGTGACAGTCATCTTCACCCATACTTGATCTTTAAAAGGGACCAGATGTTCACGAACACGCGTGTGATTATCTGTTACAGTTGCGACTGTTTGCCAGTTACCATTTGTGCCGTCAGTGCTATCGCCTGAGGTCGAGATCGTGTAATCCTGAGGACTCATGCCCTCATCTGTAATGTAATCGAAGACATAGTCGCTCTGCCAGGCAAGCAGCAAGCTAGTGGGTCCCTTCCCAACCTGGATTGCGCAAGAGGAAGGAAGCGTTGACAGACTGTTGCGCCAAAAGCCCCAGTTTCCATACTTGCCATCCACAATTGCTTCGGGTCCCCCAGCTCCATCCGCATTACCAGTACAGACAACAGGTTTTCCACGAGAAACGATAGCACTATTACTGCCCTGGATCTGGCTCTGTGGTGCAGAGCCAGATCCAGGGGTAGGAGTAGATGTAGATGGAGGAGTTGGAGTCATCTGTGCGGATACAGGACGATACTTTGCAATTGCGTCTTTAAGCGCATAATACTGAGGCTTCGGCTGATTTGTATCTACATCGAACATATCGAGGCGACCGTAGCCAGAATAACTTGCCGCATCAAACTGACAGGCGAAGGCAACGTCTCCCTGTACCATCGAATCAAGTGCATCGCGGCTGTATTGCGTAATGAAATCCTTATCGTCCCCATATGGAGGCGGAGGATTGCCAGGATCGTAGTTCCATTCAGTAATACCAACGGGAAGATCTTTACCTAACGTTGTGCGTATGAGAGTATGCACACCTTGAGCAACCTGACTATAGCTATGAGCTTTCTGCAAGCAGCTCTCACGACTATCCTCATAGCATGGATACCAGTGGAAACTTACAGCATCAGGCAACACCTGTGAACTCTTTACACCCTCTAGAAAACCTTGCATAAAGTTGTGATTTCCCTCATTGTTATATGTCACTGGACCGATAAAGATTGCATCAGGATTGTCCTTGCGTAAGAGGGGTATATCACTATTCCACTGTTTGAGGTAACTATCAAGTGTGATGTTGTTATAATCTGATTCATTGCCAAACTCGTACATCTGGCAGCGTTTACCGAGATATTTGACCAGGTGCTCATTAAATGTTGTATTAGAGATGTTGGTAATGACACCCAGACATTTTGCGCCACTATTTTCGATAGTGTGCATACGCTTTTCAATATCCTCATCACTCGCATTATCTGGGAAGAACGAGCGAATTAACGTAACTCCAGCGAGACGGAGAGCATCTTGAATTGAAGACTCGGTCTGAATATTTTTCTGAGACCATTCATATGTATCATTGGTGCCAAACAAAAACGATGATGCGTTATCCTTCCAGACTTCCTGGCCAGGTAGTGTCGTGAGCTTTGGAGTAGCGGGATGCTCTTTTTGAGTCTGAGTGGTTTGTTTTTGGGTATTTTTGGCAGGGGTATTTTCAGCGCAAGCCGCCGTAAGCAGTAATAAGGTAAGCAAAACGATATTCGCTAGTTTTCTCATATTCACATTCTTCCTCAAAAACTCTTCATCCTCTTATTATCTATAAACAGTGCTACAATAAAAGACACGCAGACACTTTGAACTATATCATGCCGTGGTCATCACGAGATAGAGATGTGTGTCATATTGTGGTAAAGAAAGAGCTTAGCGATCGGTTTAGATCCCGCAAATTCTAATAAATGAAGATATCCGTATAAACGAGACCGGATCTTTACAGAAACAACAACGCCACTATAACAGACGTATGGTATCACTAGAGCAAAGGGGAATACTGAGAGATAGGGAAAATAATGATAGAAACAGCTCTGATAACACCATTTATCCATCAACAGGCACAGGAAGCTGCATTATACTATAGTCAACCCTGGTTCGATCTGGTGACAAAGCTTTATGGTTATAAGTTGCATTTTTTGACTGCTACCGATGCAGATGGACAAATGACTGGATGTTTACCGTTGTTCTCCATTGCCAGCCCATTAACTGGCCGTCGCCTGGTCTCACTACCATTTGTTGACTATTGTCCACTCCTTGCCGCCAACGAACAAGCTGCAAGTAAGCTACTTGAACAGGCTATCGAGCTTGCTCAACGGCAGAATGTACGTTACCTTGAGCTACGAACAGGTACGAATACAGTTCTGGCAGGCTGCAAAACGTTTACAGAAGAAAACCTTTACACGCGCTGGCTTCTCTCATTAAACGACGATCCTGATGCCCAATGGGCTACACTGCGCAAACCAGTGCAGCACCAGGTAAAGAAAGCACGGAAATTGGGAGTGCAGGTTCGTATCGCAGAGCAGCGTACAGATGTTGCGCACTACTATCGGTTACATCTGCAGACGCGCTGCAAGAAACACGGGATGCCTGCACAACCGGTACGGTTCTTCTACGGGTTGTGGGATGCATTTGCACAACAGAACAAAATGAAGCTCCTTCTGGCCGAACACGAGGGGACAGTCATCGCAGGTATGGTACTGCTTGGATCGGGTACAACGCTACGTTACGCATATGGAGCATCAGACGAACGCTTCTTACACCTAGCCCCTAACAATCTTTTGATGTGGACAGCTATCTCCTGGGGGTGTACACATGGATATCAGAGATTAGATATGGGGCGTACAGCCCTCGAAAACGAAGGCTTGATGGAGTTTAAACGGCGCTGGGGTGCACTTCAGGAACTATTACCGTACTACTACTATCCGACCACTGCTGGTTTAGCCGCAACATCGGAGCAAAGTTGGAAGTTCCGCGTGCTTACCACATGCTGGCGACGCCTCCCCTTGAGCATTGCTGAGCCGTTAGGAGGATATCTTTATAGGCATCTGGGCTAGTGCAATTTCAACTGCTATAGCAGGAAGCATACTTTTCTAGCTATAGCAACTCATCCTCTCTCTCTCCTTCATTAGCAGGACAGCGCTATATTTTATCTAGTAAATAGATAATCGAGGTATATTTTTGACACTCGCTTCTTCTGCGGTGAGCATCCATCAGTCGCCGTAGGAGAAGCTGCATTCGTTTTGAGTCCACCAGAACTGGAAAGATAGTGCGTTTTGTATAGAGGCTCAGCATTGGAAGTAGGTGAGGATGTATGAAAGTGGTAATAGCTATAGTCAAGGTTCCCGAAGCAGATCCTAGCACAACACATTGGCATTGTCTCATTACATCTAGTGGCAGAGTGTAGTAATAGCGACGCGGAACTCTTCTAACCTCGACAAAGTGAGGTGTTCCGTCACCGCAATATCTGTGTTGCGGCATTTCTCTTCCTATCTTCATACATCCTTCAAAAGGCAGCTAAACTTTGCTCCAAATACGTGAAGACTCTGTACAGTTGGGATATGTTCTTGTAGTGTTTGGAATAAAAGCTAAAAGATACTCACAAATATACTTCATTGAGGAAGTGTAAAGGAGGATGGTGAAAATAGCATTTTAGAGACCGACGAGATGACGTTGCAATACGCTATATCTTGTGAAGACTTCACAACAGGATTCAGAAAAACTTTTCAACGTCAATATATAGGTAAAAGAGGATATAAATCTTCCTTCTAAAAAACTTTAAGGCATTTGCAGCAATAATAAAGCGAAGAGATACATATCTCTTCGCCCTGTAAGAAACTGTAGTAAGGAGAGGTCATGCACGTTGACGAGACTGCTCTATTGAGGTATAGCTATCTTCATCGACAGAGCGGCGGACCATAGTGTAACCAACACCGGGAACAGTCAGAATATAGCGTGGATTATTGAGTTCAGGCTCTATTTTCTGTCGAAGGTGGTGAATATGTGCTTTAATCAAATAGGTATCTCCAACTTCGCCGAAGCCCCAGACACGAGCAATAATCTGGTTGGCAGTACACACCTCATTAGCATTCGCCGCCAGCAAGTGCATAATTTTTCCCTCCGTTGGTGTCAAGCGAATCGTTTTGCCATATATCTTCACCTCATTATGCAATGAATCCACCACGATAGGACCCACAGTAATGATAGAAGAGGGGCGCTGCGAAATGCTTGAACGAGCACGGCGGCTCACCGCATGAATACGGGCGAGAAGTTGATTGGGGAAGAAGGGTTTACGCAGGTAGTCATCCATTCCAGATTCCAGACAGCGAACCTCATCGTGAACGTCTTTTCCATCCGTCACCACCAACACCAATGCATCGTGCTTTGTGCGTAGATCACGGCACATTTCTAACGCATCTTCATCTTTCAATGCGACATCCAGAATGACAATATCAGGCTGTTGCTCTAACCATTTTGTCCGTGCCTGATCACCGGTATATGCACGATGAACTTCATACCCATAGGCTCTCAACCAATTTGTTAACATTTCTACCATATCACGATCACTATCAATAACCAGTAATTTCATATATAACCTCTCTGTCCTCTCGCTTTGAGAAAACGCTCAGAGTGCAAGTATCTCTTAGCGAGTCCATCATAAGCTAAACTACCACATTGGAGAAAGGACACGAACAACAGGTGCTGTGTCGATTTTACATAACATAAACACTATTTTCATAAAAAGATGTAAATGTGCTACATGCTCACGCCCTACAAGGTATACCTCCTTACACGTGGCTTGCCTCAATTGAGAGATGAGTAGAAAGAGGTTACTTGACACTCTAAACGCTGCATTGAGACTTTTTTTACCACAGATTTTATGAGAAAACTCGATTCCATTACCATCACAAGACCTCCCCTGTGCCAAGAATACATTATGTCAACGATCTTCGCAACCAAAGACATACTAGATAGGAAAGAGGGTATACTTTTAGCTTTCTTATCCATTGTTATCAAGACGAGGCAGAGAGTATTGTTAGTCATAGCATCTCTCCATAATCTAAAAATCATATACCTTAGTTTTAGATGATACGACCTAAGCAGAAAGCTACTGGGAAATGAGAAAGCGCTGTTGTCCTCTAAAAGATCACGATTTTGAAGACAAAGAAAAAGGATTCCGGGTTTTGCGATGTAAACCTCAGAGAATACTTTATGACGCTACTTTGACATTGACAAAAACCTAATTACCATAGAAAGGGATGTATTCTTAACAACAGGATTGGATCAATGAACAGGAGGAATTACTTGTGCGGCGTACTCTTGAGGCCATCTTTCGGCGGCCAATACGACTTTTTCTTGTCATAGTGCTCTTTACTCTTGTGGGTTTAGGTGTAGCATATATTCTCCCACGTAATTATTCAGCGAGTGCAAGCTTATGGGCGTTACGACGCTATCAGGTAATCAGTGACACTGGTCCTGAGAGTGACTTGCTGGCAACACCAGCAGAGACGCAAGTAACTGCACTGACTGAGCTGCTACAATCACGCACATTTACGCTCGCGGTTGCTAGAGCCGCAAAGCTTGATACAGCCTTTACTGCGAAAGATCCTCAAACATTGGAAGAAGATATGTTTAACGATCTTGCAAAGAATGTACATGCTACTACTCAGGGGTACAACACGTACCTGATCACCTACAGTCATCACGATCCACATATAGCGCAGCAAGTTATACAGTGTGTAATCACCCAGTATGCTATGCAGAGCCAGGGTTTTAGTGTTGTTGAAGCCCAACATCTGCTTCTTTCTTATGAATCACAATTGACAAAAGCAAAAGACAACGCAGATAAAGCGGCGCAGGCTCAGACGCAGTACATCAATGATCACCCCAATATCTCTAGAAATGATCTTTTAAATGATCCCAATTATGCATTACTGGATGCTCAGGCGCAACAGACGCGTACAACACTACAAGATATCCAAACACATATCGCGACCCTTAATCAACAGATCAGTAACCAGGGAACAAGCTCTGACGGCTTCTTCAAAATTCTGGATAAACCAATCCTGCCGAGGCAGCCTGAGTCTCGCATGAAACAATTGCTTATTGGAGGCGGTGCTGGTCTTGGCCTTGCACTGCTTGCATGTGCTTTCTACCTTGCGATTATGATTAGAAGAGATCGAACGATTTATAGTGTTCGTGACATACAAAAAATTACAGCACTTCCCGTATCCTTACAAATACCACTGTTGCAGAGTCCAACACTTGCTCTGCTGGGCAAAGACTCTATGCAGAAGGCGTTTTAGACCTTATTGAAACCTATGCTACTCACATAGCTAGCACTTTGTATTCAAGTTTCTTAATAAGTCGGTAACTCATCAGAGAGTGAAGTTGCTCGATTGCACTCATTAGATCGGAAGTAGAAATATGGCAGAAACAAAGGAAAAAAACGTTGATCCAACACCAACAGAGCGCCTTCCATCGCTCAAACAAAAGTCACAATCTCTCGTTTCAAGACCACTCAACAAAGTAGACGCTCCTATTGTTATAAATACTGCGGGTAAACAAGTTATCCCTGCGATGCCAATCAGCAAACACGAGGTTATACACGCGCAAGCATTGCGAGAACGTTTTCGCCAACTCGGATTAGCATTCTTTGCGGATAGGCGTGTTTCGATCCGCAGCCTTGGATTTACAAGTACGATTGAAGGAGAGGGAAAATCATTTCTCTCTTCACTTCTGGCACAGGTGCTAGCTGATGATGGCTTCGCACGTGTTACTTTGCTTGACTGTAACTGGCGTCATACGAATCTACACGAACATTTTGACATTCCCGCTACTCCCGGTCTGGCTGAATGGCTACGAGGAGATTGTAAACCCGAAGCCATTCGCTATTCTGTCAATAAGAATCTCACCATTATTCCTGCTGGCAATGGACATTCCGACGCAATAAGCTTGTTGCAAGAGTTCAAAAACAAGAGCTTTCAACATATCCTGACTAATCCAGAGGAACTACTCATTGTTGACCTTCCTGCTGTTCTCAGCACTGGATATGGTGCTCTTGCTGCCAGTCTACCTGAAGCGCTTCTTTTTGTCGTACGTGCAGGGGTCACTCCAGCTCCGATGATAGAAGAAGCATTTGGACAACTCACCGATCTACCAGTCAAAAGTGTTGTGCTCAACCAGGTTGAGAGCAAAATACCACGTTGGATACGCCAGCTTTTGTAAGGAAAGGCGAACAATGAAGACAATTTTCGCGCTTTTGTTCATATTCCTGACAATCGGCTTATGCGCGCGCACCTATAATCGTTGGGCACGGATCGCTCTACTTACCAGCATCGCTGTTATGATTTTGTATGTCACGATAAACTGATAATCATTCATAAACACTATCAACATTTATAATGAGAAAACAAAAACGGACAATAAGATGCAAGCGTTCTTAAATTCAAAAGCACAAATTACAGTCGCTACACTGATTGCAACGCGTAAAAAAGATGACCGGATGCTCTTCACCATCGTCTTCATAACGGCGCTCCTGGCAGTCCCACTTTTTGTGCTAGGCGGTGCAAGTGTAGGCTATAGTACTGTTGTTGGGGGCCTTGTTTTATTTATCGGGTTGATCTTTGTCTTAATTTGGCCTGAAATAGGCCTTTTTGCTGTTGTGTTGAGCGTTGTTCTTGTAGAACAAGCAGCACTGCCAACACCTATCTGGACTGATACGTTAAATGTTTTTTACTGGCCGACGCGCTATGCTGGCCTGTTTGAACGTCCGATCGGGTTCTTCATTCTCTTCGTCTTTCTGGTTATACTCCTGCGCCATTTCGCACAGCATCACCGCCTGCTTCAAGGCGGTGCGATGATTGCCCCGTTTCTGCTCTTTCTCGGTTGTGTGGTCATGGGAATTGTGCATGGCTTAACCAGCGGTGGCAATCTCAAAATTACCGTGGTCGAGATCAGGCCGCTCTGGTACATGTTTGTTGCCTACCTGTTAACGTACAATCTGGTAAAAAAAACAGGACAGGTGCGTGCGTTGTTCTGGATCGTTATCCTCGGTGCTGCGATTAAAGGTATTCAGGGTGTGTATATCTACCTGGTGCCACTGCATGCGAGTTTGCTTGACCATCGCGAAATTATGTCACACGAAGAGTCCTTCTTTTTTGTCTCGCTCTTTCTGCTCATCTTGTTGTTCTTGCTGCACTCACGACAGCGCGCGATGCTCTACGCTGCACTGCTGGCAACGCCATGCGTCTTAATAGCACTTATTGCCAACCAGCGTCGTACAGACTACGTTGCTTTTCTTGTCGGTGCAGGTGTGGCTTGGCTCCTGATTTTTATTTGCAAACCAGGAGAACGTGTCAAGCTTGCAATTTTGATGGGTGTTACGGTAGTGCTGTTAACAGGCTATATTGCTGCCTTTGCACACTCCTCCGGCAGCATTGGAGCACCTGCCCGCTCAATCATTTCTGTTTTCTCACCCAGTGCAGGTGATGCAAGCTCGAATGCTTATCGTCAGATAGAAGATTACGATCTGAAATACACAGTCAAACAAAACCCTGTGCTTGGTCTTGGCTTCGGCAAGCCTTTCTTGCAGCCAATCACCTTGCCCAATATTCTGATTGATGATCCATATTACCTGTATGTTCCCCACAATACAATTTATTGGATCTGGATGAGACTAGGTCCTCTTGGATACTTTGCGCTCTGGTTCTTATTCGGCTCAATCATCGTGCGTGGCATAACGATTTTGCGCCGGCTCAAGAATCATTTTTTACAGCTTGTTGCTATTTATATTGTGGCAATTACTGTTATGGAGGTGATAGTTGCTTTTGCGGATTATCAACTTTTCTTCTATCGCAATGTCATTTATCTGGGTATCCTTATCGGCATTTTGATGAAGTTGCCCTCTCTCGACAAAGCAAAGTTTCTATCCTCCAAAAGTGTTGCAATACAGCATCCTGAAAATTAGAAGAGAATTTGCCTATGCATCTACTTATAGTCTCGCCCAACCTTCCTCAACAGGGAGGAGGTGCAAATACACGTAATTACCACCTTTTACAAGCGCTAGCAAGCAAACATAGCGTTTCATTGCTAGCGCTTGTAGAAAGACGAGATCTTGAAGCGCATGAAGACATTGCTAGCTTGAAACAGCTTACCACCTCGCTAACACTAATTGAGCGTCAGCAAGGACGAGGAAAAAAACGTTGGCAACAGCTCTTTCATCTGCTTACGGGACAGTCCTACATCGTAGGATCGTACCTTCTACCAGAGATTCAGCAAGCACTCCATAAGGTGTTGTCCCAACAGAGTTATGACGGTGTACTTTTTGAAAGTATATTGATGGCAGGTTATGCTTTGCCAGCACATCTTAAGGTGCTTATTGATCAACATAACCTGGAATATGAAATTCTTGAACGAACTTGTTCTCTGGAAAAGAATCCTTTACGTAGATGGTATAACAGGCGTGAAAGCGAATTGCTTAAACCAATAGAGATCGAACGGTGCAAAAAAGCTGATGCAGTTCTCGTTACGAGCAAGCGTGAACAAGAGATCTTACAGCATCTTCTGCCTCGTCAGTGGATTGAAACTGTTCCAAATGGGGTCGATACTGAACTATTTTCTCCCAACGAGAATGAGCAAGAAGAGGCTAAACGTATCGTCTTTACCGGTGCGATGGATTACTACCCAAACGAGCAAGCAGTTCTCTCGTTTGCCCAGAACTGTTGGCCTTTGATGCGGCAGCATATGCCCGATATAACGTGGCAGATCGTGGGACGAAAGCCATCAGAAGCAGTACGCAATCTTGGTCAGCTCCCAGGTGTATTGGTGACTGGATCAGTTCCTGATGTACGACCCTATCTCGCACGAGCGGCAGTTGCTCTTGCGCCACTGCAGATTGGCAGCGGAACACGGCTCAAGATTCTGGAAGCACTGGCGTTACGAAAAGCAGTTGTAACCACAAGCATTGGATGCGAGGGTATTGATGTTGTTTCGGGCACCCATCTCCTGATTGCAAACTCCCCCGAAGACTTCGCCGTGGCAGTTGTCCAACTACTTCAACAGCCTGACAGACGAAAAGCTCTGGGAGATGCAGGACGTGAACTCGTTGAGACGCACTATAGCTGGAAGCAAAGTAGTGAGCGCATTTTGAGCATTCTTGAACACGTGTGGGAAAAGGAGCAGATATGTTACTAGCACTTACTACTCTCCTTGGCTGGTCTCTTCTGGCTGTACAAGCCTGTCTCGTTGCGCCGATTTTCTATCTGTGCATCCTTGCGCTTTCTGCCATCATTGCCACACAGCAACGCAAAGCAAACAAGCCGGGAAAAGAGCAGGACATGGAACAGTGGAGTTTCCAGAAACAATTGAACTTTGCAATTCTTATTCCCGCACACAATGAAGAAGCGTTGTTGGGAAAGTTGCTCGATAACCTTCGTCAACTCCGCTACCCCCAGGATCACTATACAGTGTATGTGGTTGCCGATAATTGTACAGATCGTACAGCAGCTATTGCACGCTTATACAGGGAATTTCAGGTTTTTGAGCGCTTCAACGCTGAGAAACGAGGGAAAGGTTACGCATTAAACTGGTTGATGCAACAATTGAAGCAAGAGCAACGTATCCATGACGCCTATGTGATTTTGGACGCTGATTCTGTCGTTGTCCCCAATTTTTTAGATGCGATGGCAAAAGAATTGCACCTAGGAGCACGTGCGCTTCAGGCTCACAATACCGTCTTGAATACAACTGAGTCTCCGGGCACTGTTTTACGATGGGTAGCACTGACGCTTATGAATCATATTCGCCCACTTGGACGCAATGGTATTGGTGCATCTTCGACCATCACCGGCAATGGTATCTGTTTGAGCCGAGAATTGCTTGAACGTTATCCCTGGGAATCTTATGCGCTTTCTGAAGACTATCAGTATTACCTCACGTTAGTTCTCAACGGAGAGAAAGTGCGCTACGTGCCAGAGGCTATCGTGCGCTCTCATATGCCAGCTACGTTCTCGCAGATGAGAACACAAGATATCCGGTGGGAAGCACAAGAGACGACAGGTACAACATGGCAAACAACCTGGAGTCTGTTGTTGAGTGGAATAGAGCACCGTGATTTTGTGCGTATCGAAGCGGTTGCGGAATTACTGACTCCCCCATTATCATCTCTTATTGGAGGCAGTTTACTTACACTGCTCGGAGCATTATTGCTGCACTTCCCCTCGGCAATTCTACTCGGATCTTTGCTTATAGCAGGTCTGGTGGCCTATGTTACAACAGCTTTTTATCTTTTACATCCACCACGGGCTGCGTATCGAGCGCTTCTCTATGCACCTGCATTTATAGTGTGGAAGTTGTGGGTTGCCCTGGTTTTAAGCCGTAGCAAGAAACACACAAGCGAATGGATACGAACCAGCCGCCCCAATTCTACTAACTAAAGCATATATATTTCAACTACACCATGTAAAAACAGCGTAAAGGAAAGGTACAGGTTGTATGGCATCATTACATGTTGGCTCAATTACCTTTGATTGGTATCCCTTTGATCCGTTGGTACGGCGAATCTCTGAAGCGGCTGTTAATGCGGGTCATAGAGTTGACGTTATCTGTCTGCGTCAGCCAGATGAACGGCGCTACGAGGTGTGTAACGGCGTGCACACCTACCGCGTACCAATGGATCGAGACTTTGGACGTTCGCTTCCGGCTACGCTTTTAACCTGGTGCTGGTTCACAATACTGGCGGCGATCACTGTAACGCGCCTGCATTTTAAACGTCCTTACGATATACTCCATGTGCATAACATGCCGGATTTTCTGGTCTTTGCAACTCTCCTTCCCCGCTTGCTTGGCGCAAAAGTTATTCTAGAGGTACAGGACGTTTGTCCAGAGCTGATGGCAGTCAAAGCTACCCGTCGAATGCGTCCGTTCGTGAAATGGCTTGCAACGATTCAAGAACGCATCTCGACGGCCTACTCCAATCATGTCATCACTGTGGGCTGGCCATTCGAGCAATTGCTGCTTAAACGAGGGGTTCGTCCTGATAAGATGACGGTGATCTTGAACAGCACTGATGCAAAAATTTTCCCAGCAGAGCGCCGCCCTCCTTTACCAACAGTACAGGAACAACAGGGTGAACATCCTTTCATTATTATGTATCACGGCACGCTTGCTTACCGTACAGGTCTGGATATTGCGGTTCGCGCCCTCGCACTTGCACGACAACACGTCCCTAACGTGCGCCTGGACATTAAGGGGCGAGGAGAGTTTTCACCTACACTGAAAAGGTTAGCTCATGAACTTGGAGTTGAGGATGCTATTGTCTTCAGTGATCCTTGCCCGGCTGAAGAGCTTGTCGATTTTGTCGTGCATGGAGATGTTGGTATTATCCCCTATCGCTGTGATGGCTTTGAAGAGCTAGTCCTGCCAACCAAAGCGTACGAGTTCGCGTGGATGCATCGACCCATCATTGCCTCCAACACAGTAGGTATTCGTTCAATGTTCGGCCCGCAGTCAATCATGCTCTGTGACCCAGAGAATCCAGAAAGTTTTGCTGCTGCTATTGTAGAGCTCTACCAACATCCAGAGAAACGAGCTGAGATGATCCTCAATGCCGATGCGGATTACGCCCCTTATCGGTGGGAGTTTATGGCTGACCGCTACTGCCAATTACTTACTACACTCAGTCGCAAACAGCAACACATCCAGAAGCAAGCCGAGCCGGTTTTGGAGTAACTTATTCTGCCAAAGACCTCGTGACTTCTTCACTACCGCCATACAAAAAGCAAATGAAAAGGGCATCTCTCTGGCTAAGAGATGCCCTTTTCGTGGTGCAAAATCCATCAATCACTTTACAACTTCAAGAATGCGCAGGAAAAAATCCTGGATAGTTACCGAGTCGATATCACCACTAACAGATAGAGCTGCACGATGTCCCTGAGGCCAGCAAGCAAAACGGAGCAGAGGAGTTACAGCTTGCTCTATCTTTGCGATAAGTTTACTCCGTTGCCCAATCTGTTCAGCGCGAGAAGTCCCTAGCCCTTCAGGAAGATCTAGATAGAGAGGATAGCAGGCCGCCTTATCTGGCTCGCAACGCATGTACGCATAGCCTTGCTCTTGTAAGAAGTCGATCACTGTATCTGAAGTTTCAGGGGAAAGTCCAATGCAGGGAATGTGCGTGGATTGGACGACGAAACTCGTTGCTTCAATACCCACTTCTCTAGCAGACCAGGTAGAGGTCGTGACGTCTCCCACGGAAAGTGCACGAGCTAAGATTGTGGTACGGGAAGAACATTTGGCCTCAACGTGCCATCGTTGCTCACCCGCTGATGTGATAGAAAAGGAAAATGTGCGTCTCTCCTTCCACCACTCAGCAATATCTTGCAAGCGCGCTATCCAAACGTTCTGTAACGTATTGTGCGCATAGGATAGCAATGTCATCAGCGCTTCTCGACAGAGCACACCGCGCTCAGGATGCAGATTGAGTGTGTAGAGCCCACCGAGATCATAGACACGGTGCATAACCTGGCTCCAGATATCGCCTACCTCTTTAGCATTTGTAATGCGCAAGCGATCAAAAAGCATCTCATCGTCTGGAATGCTGGTGGGAATACGCAGCAACTCTCCCTCAAAGTGAGGTCGTACAGTATATGCATTACATACAATTGCTTGAAAAAGGGCAAGGGATTTTTCATAACCGCTGCGAATTAGTGGCGATAATGTATTGACATCAACAACCTCATGTAGAACGGCTTCATTGCTTTCATAGGCAAGTTTCAATGCAGCAAAAACATCTAGGCTGTCCTGAGTCCAGCCAAGATAAGGATTGCGAAAGCCAGAGAAGGGGATGTGAACACGTTTAAACAGGGAGATAGCCTGCTGAGTTTGTTGGTATTGTTCTTTCATTCCGAGTAGTCTGTAGTCATTATGCACATACCCATGAATACCCAGTTCGGTACCACTACGCGCAACATCAGTAATCAAAGGCACATGGCGACGCAAAACGGTAGCAGGAATGAAAAACGTTGGAGCCGCATTATGTTCACTCAAGGCATCAATAATTGAAAATAACGCGTTGCGGGTGCGAGATTCTGAAATGCCGAAGCGAGAGAAAACCGTCCAGAGCCGACGCGCGAAGTTATGCACGCCCTTGGTTTTAATAGAAAAAGCAATCAGATTCATATAGTTTTATTTCCCTCCCATTTTAGAGAGCATAAGCCAGTAGAATAGCATCTAAAGAGAGCTTAGCCTTTATAGATAGGAATTCTATTTTCCTCAACGTTAAAAAAGCGTCAAAAAACAGATTTCAGGTTTCTTTTCCCTTTCTATAGAGGGAGTAAGCTAATGCAAGTTATTGCAACAGATGAGAAGAGACATAGAAAAGAAAATTTGAAGTATAAAATCCGGCGAAATCGAGCTGATTTCACTCGTACACTGTACTCTTCTCCTTGACAAACAAACATCTCTAGGCTATATGTGAACTATACAGAATGTATTTTGCTAAAAGGATACAATCTCATGAGTGAGTTGGAGATACAGGGACTTGTCAAGCGTTTCGGAGCAGAGTTAGTTATTGATGGAATCAGCTTTTACGTCAAGGATGGTGAGTTTTTTGTGATTGTGGGACCATCAGGAGGAGGAAAATCGACATTGTTGCGTATTATCTGCGGACTGGAGCAACCAGACAAGGGACGAATTATGCTGCGCAGAAATGATATTACCCAGGTGGAAGCACGAGATCGGAACGTCGGCATCTTTTTCCAGGATTACGGTCTCTATCCGCATATGGATGTCTACGGAAATATTGCTTATGGTCTACAGGTGCGGGGAATGAAGCGTGTGGAGATTGAACGCCGTGTAAAAAAGGCGCTTGAAATTCTTGAAATTGCCCCTCTCATTCACCATCGCGTCACTCATCTATCAGGGGGAGAACAACAGCGGGTTGCTCTAGCACGCGTTCTAGCGAAGGATGCAGACATTTACCTCTATGATGAACCACTCTCCAATCTTGATCCGAAATTGCGCTATCAGGCACGTCGTGATATTTTGCGCATACACCAGGCGAAGCAGAAGCCAAGCGTGTATGTCACACATGACCTGATGGAGGCATATACTATGGGTGATCGAATTGCCGTTATTGCCGACAAGCGGCTGCAACAGGTCGGCACACCAGAGCAATTAATGACAGCACCTGCAAATCTCTTTGTTGCCCGATTTGCTGGTACTCCTCCTATGAATTTACTGACAGCGCAACTACGCTTATCAGAAGGAACCTATCTCGCAGATTGTGATGGTTTCACGCTTCAGATACCTGCACGATGGAACTATTATTTAAGACGAGCATATAAGCAGACAGAAATTATTGTGGGTATCAAACCAACGAGTATTCTACCGGAACCGCTCTTTTCGCGCATGGAGAGTGAGCCTCTTGCAGTTTTCAGAGCTGAAATTATTTCCCTTGAACCTCTTTTCACTGAGACTATTCTTCATGTGAAAGTTGGCAAGGGCACATCACTCACAGCACTCTATCCACAAACGGAGCCACTACAATTGAGGCGAGGACAGATTGTTACCCTTGGCATTTATGAAGAACAGATAACACTCTTTGATCCTGTTAGCGAAAAGGCACTTAGAAATTGGCTTGATGAACGTAGTGCTTAATCAACAATAGTCTTCTACTAAAATCGACATCACAGCACCTTTCTGATGGATGATACATGTTGTATAGTAGAAGTAGTCTCTGTAACCATTTTTATTAGTTTGATAATGTGATCTATTCAGACAGCAAGGAAGGCGCAGATGAGGAGGGGAGTCTATGCATCATTATCAACATGCTCGGAGAAACGTTTGTTCTCTCTTTCTGCTTCTCCTATTCGTACTCATTTTAGTAGCATGTGCCAGAAATCTATCGCAGCAAACGAGTACAGCGAAAACGTATTCTGTCGATAAAGTGTTTGTTGGAACGTGGTACATTCATGGAGGAGCACTAACAGTGCAAGGAGATGGGCGCGCCTCGTATATCGCCCGCGCTTATAGATGGTGTAGTGACGCACCACCTCCTTGTGATAAATTCGTTGGAAATCTTATTCTTTCAGGGATTCACGAGGATATTGTTTTCACAAAGGAACAGGCACATGTTCTCTACGGCACTGTTACAGCTAGCACTAATAGTACAACAGGTCAGATAGCCATGCTTGTTACAGGGCAGAACAACACAGTTCTTTTTAATAGAACAACATTCTGTGGACCACATTCTCCGACGGAATATTGTGGAGCCTGACCATCACTTCTCTGCTCAAATAAACGCTTCTAGGCTATAGGAAGCGTTTAGCGTATGACCAGTTTATGGTGCTACACCTACATCCTTACGGATCAGCAAGCCCATCGCATACCCACTGTCTACCCCACCTATGGGTGTACGTTGCCACCACCACTGCCAGACGTGTTGCAAGGAGAGGTCCAGGTTGAAGGGTTCGTGCTTTGCCCATGCATCCTGAGCCGCCGCACCATATGTCAACCAGAGCCATGGACCACCACCCGTATATTGCTGATTTTCTGTGCATTTATTTGTAGCACTAGGAACACATGGAGGAGGCATATAACCCTGATTCCACTGTGAGCGTAGCTCGTACTGATGATACGCATAGTCCCTTGAATACTGTTGCTGTATATCAGGAAGATTATCAGCATAAGCAGCAATAATAACAGGGATAGTATTGGCAGTAGTGGAACAGGCAGCAGGGAATGGGAAGCAAATGCTTGTATAGTCACGTAAATACCAGAAGTAGGGCCATGCAGCATCACTCATCAGACCTATTGGCATCTTATGCTGACCGCCATAAAACTTTTTATCCACCTGAGCCAGCTTATCCATCACTGTGTTGACATCCTTCGTCGTCTGCACATAGATCATCATCTCGTTCGGCCCATCAGCATAGTGCACATAGGTTAATTGAAACATGTTCTGAAGGGTCAGTAGCAACAGGACAAGCGCTACAAACACAGTGACAAAAGCACCTGCTACAGGTCGTGAACCCTGACGGTTTGATCCCAGTGCTGGAGTAACTGGCACTTGCCCACGTGCATCCGCACGAATCTGCCCTAAGCGAGTACGGCTAATTTGTGCTCTTACCCACACCCAAACACGCGTAACTGCTGGCTCTAGGCCCAGAGCGGCTAAGAGCATCATGGGCATCGTCATATGAATGGAGAGCCAGGGCATTTTCTCCCCAGCCCACGAGTAGATGAAGACATTTCCCACAAACCAGTACACCAGGAAGAGGCGGAAGCGCGTGGGATGCCAGAGGCAACGCACAATACCAACGATCCCAAAGACCAGGCCGATCTGCTCATAGAGAGGAATGAGCAAGAAGTAGTAGTACCATGGTTGACCGCCACGCGCAACTTGCTGTTGCTGAATCCAGTAGTAAAGACCCTGCCAGACGCCATCCCCGATACCAGGCATGTAGGTAAAGAGGGCAGTGAACAAGACCAGGAAGACCGTCCAGGCAGCCACAAGCGCAAAGAACCAATGAGTCCAGGGCATTGTGACGAGACGGTTCAACAAAGGCTGCTGCACAGGATCAACCAGGCGTGCCAGACCTCGTCGTTCAGAAGAAGGAGGAGCAAATTGCTCACGGAGCAGTATAACAAATACAACTATTGCAAGAACAATGCCTAACCAGGGCACAATAAGGTCAGTAACATTTTTGAGTTGTGCAATTTGTTTATCACCAACAGCTAGATTTGTCTTACTCGCATTGAGAAAGATTGACAGATTTTTCAGCCAGTCCAGGAACAGCTTTGCAATTACACCAAGCACTAGAAAATAGCCAAGTAGAGCAAGAGGTGCGAACGTCTTTGGGACAAACCAGGGTCGTAAAGCACTAGATCGTTGTGCATTCACATCGGCAACAGGGACAGTTTGAACATGATTCGCTATTTCGGGCAGTGCATCTACATCTTCAACATTTTCTTCTAAGGACTCAACCGATGGGGATTTTAATACATTTTCTCCATTCTCAGCAGTAGGCTCGTGATCCGCTTCGGGGAACTCTGTCAATTGAACATCCCCCGCAGATTCAACTTGCTCATGAGTTTTTGGGTCTTGATTGCTTTCTGACAACCCGACCGACGCAGTATCTGCTGATTTGGGAACAGAATTGCTGGGAGTTTGAGGATATTCAGGAGGTGCAAGTGCTGGTACCTCAGAAAAGGCTGACTCTCTCCTTCCTCCAACTTGCGCGATAGCTAAAGGAGCCGCACTGGTAGTCTGTTGTCTATACACTGGGAAGCGAGAGGCAATTTCCCAGACGAGTAACGCTCCAAAGAAACTTCCAAAGACACCGATAGTTAAGAAAGTCGCTTCCTTTGTTGCATAGGAGAGGGCAAAGGCCAGAAACGCAAGCACGAGCCAACCAGCTTTTCCTTTGCGCAGATATTGGACAATACTCACAACAAGTAAAAGAGTAAAGCAAGCCATGTAGATATCTTCGCGAGCAAAGCGCGAGAAGTAGACCAGGCTAGGAGAAACGGCCAGGAGAAAACAAGCGATCCATGCCCCAACTTTGCCAAGCTGATGGCGTAGGAAATACGGCAAGCCAACGATAACTGTACCTAGAGAGGCTGCTGCAAGGCGAACAGTTGTTGTATTAATACCGTTATCTGGTGCATGTAACCATTGGCTGATTTGATAAACAATTGCGATGGCGTGAAATTGGAATGGACCATGCAGGAGAGGGTCATAGCGATAACAGATTCCAGCACTGGGCGGCACGTTTAAACAGGACGCCCAGTTCTGCAGGTTATTGCGTAGCATCTGCTGCATGGAGTAATACGCATGTAGGCTCTCATCGTGATGCAGAGGCTTATCACCCAGACCCCAGAAGCGCAGGACAGCAGCAAGCAGGATAACGCCCCAGAAAGCAAGTGCTGTGAGCAATTGATCGCGTGGAGGAAGAGAGAATTTCCATTGCCGTTTTTCCGGCTCTGAATATTCTTCGGTAGATTTCTCTACATCCTCCATACTCTCTTCAGGCGAAACAGGCACGTCCTGTTCAGGAACATCCTCTACTTCTACGTGTTTATCCTGTATGGTCTCATCAGACGAAAGAGTAACTTCATCTGAGACGTTATCATAGCGCTTCAAGGTATACTCTCCTATGGTACCGTTGCCAGATCTTTACGGATCAAAAAGCCCATATTTGTCGCGCCCATTATACTACCAAATGCTTTTCGTTGCCACCACCACTGCCAGATATTCCTGACAGCCAGAAAGGGATTAAATGAAGCGTTTGGTGGCGGAGTATCGCCATAGCTCAGCCAGAGAAAAGGGCCAATACCTCCCCAGGTAGGCTCTCCCTGACACGTATTTTGCGCATTTGGCACACAGGGAGGTGGTTTATAGCCTTCATCCCACCAACTGCGCAGCGCATACTCGTGAAACAAATAATTGGGTTGCCGTCCATCTTTCGTTGCTGTTGCATATTGTGTCTGAGTAGAGAGAACGGTATCCCCAGCACTCACAATTACCTCTGGATTGGGCGTGGAGCAGTTCGCCGGAAAATTATAACAGACGTTTGTATAGTCGCGTAAATACCAGTAAAAAGGCCAGGATGCATCTGCTGTCACCCCCATAGTCAGTTGATGTGTGCCTTTGTGCAGACGCTGATCAAGAGCGGCTATCTTCGACATCACCAGATTCACATCGGTGGTAGTTTGTACATACACCATCATCTCATGTGGTCCATCAGCAGCATGAACGTAGGTGACCTGCAACATATTTTGTAACGTTAGAATCAGTAAAGCCGTTGCACAAATGCCTCCAAATAGTACTTTTCCCTGTGAAAACACTTCAGAGAGTGCTATATCTTGAACTCTTTTGCTACTCTCTCGCCAATCGCGTGCCGATATACGTGCTGCTGTTCCTCTATAATTTTGTAGCAGTATAGCGATTTTTACAAGTAGTGGTTCTAGTCCGATTGCAGCAAGAAGTTGTAGCGGCATGACCATATGGATCATGAGCCATGGCATCTTTTCACCGGCCCACGAATAGATACAGAGATTTCCTACAAACCAGTAGATCAGAAACAAGCGGAAACGCGATGGATATGTCAAGCAGCGTATAATACCAACGATCCCAAAGACCAGCCCGATCTGCTCATAGAGAGGGATCAGCAACAGATAGTAGTACCATGGCTGGCCGCCACGAGCAACCTGCTGCTGTTGCAACCAGTAGTAGAGACCCTGCCAGATGCCATCTCCGATACCACCCTTCACATGTGTAAAGAGAACGGTAAATAAGACAAGAAAGACTGAAACTACGCTCAATAAAGCTAACACCCAGTGCCACCAGGGGGACGTCAACAGTGTATTTAGTATTGGTGAGTAGGATGTATTGCTATGAATTGCTACGCTCTGTAGTTCGGAAGCTTTCTGCTTACGCCTACGCAAAAAGTCACGTACAAGCATTGTTACAACGTAGACAGCTAGAAGCGTGGCTAGCCATGGCAATACCGCAAGCGTATTCTCCTTTAAATGGCTCACAAACGCATTCGCACTTGCAGCATTCTTAGGATCATTCACATAGACAGAAAGATCCTTCATCCAGGTAAAGAAGAGCTTTGCCACTGGTGCCAGAACAGCGACGAATAGTACAAGGAATATCGGTGCGGCCGTACGTGGTAGAAACGAGCTAAATGGAAACTTCTTGTGTTTGACACGGCGCAACTGCACTCGTCCTCCTATCTCCCATATCAGAAGCAGTGCAAAGAAGCTGCCGAAAATTGCAATTGTGAGAAAAGTCGCCTCTTTCGTAGCATAGGAGAGCGCGAAGGCGACAGCCGCTACCACTAACCAGACTGCCTTGCGACTACGTATATAGCAAGCAAGGCCCACAACTAATAACAGGGTAAAGCAGGCCATATAGATATCCTCGCGAGCAAAGCGCGAGAAGTAGACCATACTAGGAGAAACCGCGAGCAAAAAACATGAGAGCAAACTGCCCATTCTTCCAAGATACTGCCGTAGAAAATACGGTAGAGCAATGAGGAGCGTTCCTAATATTGCCGCAGCCAGACGCACTGTCGTTGTATTCACACCATTCTCAGGTGCAGCAAATAGCTGAGCTATTTTGTAAAAGAGCGCAATAGCGTGAAACTGGAAAGGTCCATGCAAAAGTGGATCATAATGATAGCAAGCAATCTTCTGAGAGAAACAATCACTCCAATGTTCCAGGTTATGGAGAAGTTGCAGAGAGAAGTATGCATGTAAGCTTTCATCATGATGAAGTGCCTTATCACCAAGTCCCCAGAAACGGAGAAATGCACCGAGGAGGATGATACTCCAGAAAGGAATCCAGTTCAGAATCTGTGTACGTGAGGGCAAAGCGAAACGGCATTTTTTGAGCGTGAGTTCCACTCGCTCTGCAGGAGGTCCTTCTTCTACAGGCCGGGGCAACAAAGCTCTCTTTTGCCTGGGTACAGTTCGCACACGTGCCTGCTGTTTCACTTCTTGCATCTTCGTTATGCTATCCATATCCTTACTATGACTACTATCATCAAGCACAATACTACGTGTTTGCTTTTGCTGTACCCCTTCCTGCCTTAGAAAAGAGGAAGGGATAGAGGTTTTTTTCTGTTTCAAAGGGGTTCCTCCTTAGGAGTACTTGAAGGGCGAGCTATGTGTACATCTTTTGAATGAATCAGGGCATACCCTAGTGTTGTTAGGAATATGCCTTTTTACTTGACCTTGTAGATAGTCACACCATTAGAGCGATAGACAATCTGCATAAATATGTCGAATCGCTGAGTATTTGCTTGTGTATATTTTGCTCTTTCTAGAGGTCCAAAATAGAGGTACTGAGCATGGTACTTTTGCATTAATGTGAAAACAACATTTACATCAGGGTTTACGTAAATCTGCTTTACGTCACTGGCACGTTGCTGATAACCTATATTATGCACTGGATCTTTTAGCCACATTACACGCCATTGATACTCATGGCCTATCCAACCCATTATGGTTGGCAATCCAGTAAAGGTCGAGACACGGGCAAACGAGCTATAATCATCCCCCACAGCCTCAACAATCACAGGTTGACCTTGAATGTGCTCATTCATCCATATGATGGCCGCGTAATCCCCACTTGTAGCATAATCACATACTGGCACATTACATGTGCGCATATAAGCGAGACCATCTAGATTCATTGCATCCTTTGTAGGAAGGTAGGAAGAAGGGCGGCTCGTGTACATATAGCGTTCAGAAGGTGCAAAAATAGGGTAAACCATGCTTGCAAGAGAAAGTAACAGTAGGATACTGTACCATATCCCCACGAGCATCCGCTTCATCCAGCGCGCCTGGATGCTTCTTGTTTTCCACGTACGAAAACCCTGGCGAATAAAGAATAAACCTGCTGCACATGAAACAGACAACAGAACCCATGCTTGAAAGTAGAATTTGAAGATTGTATTCATACGCTGATAGCTGCTATCTGAGAAGATATCTTTTAGATAGAAAACTTCGCAGAATGCGACCAGAAGAAAAGCAAGAAGCCCAAGTATAAGTGCAAATGCCTGTGCACGAAAACGAAGGTGGAAACATGCTATAACAGCAGCAACCAGGGCAAGGCTACTTCCTGCGACAAATGTTGCAATTTTCGGTACAGTATACAGTAAAACCAGGCAAAAGAGCAGATAAATGAGTGAAACTCCTGGCAATAGCAGAGCGCGTGGTGAAAGAGACAATAGGGCGCGTTGTTTTTTTGAAACACGGGAGGAGACAATTTCGTTTGCGACAACGGCTACCGCAGTAGATGCTTGCACAGGAGCAACCCTGTCATACACCATATCTGGAGAGAACGTACTGAAAACACCATTTCTCGATGGCGATAAAAGGGAGGAAGCCGGACTGGACAGTTCAACCTGCTCATCTTTTGATACAAATGCAATTCGCGTCGGATGTAAAGCACGTTCTGAACGAGATCGGGATATGCAACTTGTCAACAAAAACGAAAGAAAGACAAAAGCAAATAAGCTGTAAATCATCAGTTCATCACTTACAGTTGAACGCAATTTAGGATCAACCAAAGCAAATCCCTGCGAAGGTGAGACGAAGTTCAGGTAGAACGGAAGATAGAGCACTAGCGAGAGTACAACCAGACTTCCACCTGCAAGCAACAGATGAAACAGAAAAGAAACACTTAGATGTTTCTGATGCACTAACCACTGTTGTAAAACAAGACAAAGGAGGGTTAATCCCATATAGGTAGGATAATCCCAACCATTCATCGTGAAAAGACCACCAAGAACCAGCGCATTGACTCCTAGAGCGATTAGAAGCCGCCACCCTCGTCCAAATGCAAAGAGTCCTTTCCCATTCGTTTGCAGGAAAAGATTGAATGCCAGAGCTATCACTAGAATGGTAAAGGCCAGCGTCAGTACATGGGCATGAAAGCAGGAGAGCAAAAAGCTAAAAGCAGGGAACTCGTTGATCGTTGTTGGAGGTCCAACAACTCGACTTGCGCCAAACCAGAGACTATGCCAATCAGGGTATGCTTTATCGTGATTGATCCACCAGGCTCGTGTTGCAGCTAAATTTCCAAAGATAAGTGCCAGTAAAAAGCTAAAGATGCCGTAGGGAAGCGCAGGTAAGAGGGAAGGAATAACATCGTCGTGTTGCGCTTCTACATGCGATATATCTAGATGGTCCTTATTAATGCAGTGATACCGTGCCCACGCGACAATGTTGCAGACAATACCAAAAAGGTTGACCGCACATAGGCCAAAGAAAAGACAGATGCCTGTATTGAAGGCGATAGAGGGACGTTGACCTAGGAGTTTCGCCAGGACAGCGATTGTATAATGCGCGTAGTAATAATAATTGATACTTCCACCGGAAAACCACATATCACTAGGCGGGAAATGAGTGCTACGTAGGATGCTAGCAATAAACCCTTCATCCATGAACATTTCAAACTGATGGATTTCTGGTCCCTGAGAACGCACTGCCCCCAGTAAAAAGATCATACCAAGAAAAATGCATTCTACACTCATTATATAAAAGATGTTCGAGCATAACATTTTTTTGATGGTCTGAATTGTAGAGCGTAGAGCTAACAAATTGCAGACTAACAAGGCAGATGCAACAGTGAGGATGAAGGTTTGATTAAACACAAAGGAATGGAAGATCATAAGAGGTATCCAGACACCAAAGGCGAGCAGCAGCGTACCAATAGCTTTACTAAAGGCCCAACCGCGATCTGGAAGATTCCGAAAGACGATCAAGGTAAGTGGCAGACAGATCAGCCCCAACCCTTCAACCACCATCCACATTTGAAATAATGCAATCATATTGACTTTCCCTACTACTTCCCTTCACTACCCAATAATAATGCGACGATTCTGTTACAAGTGAAATTTACCACGTTCAGGTATATAATACACGACACTACAAATAGTTTATATCTTTATATTCAATAATGGTTATGTTCAGTTAGCGCTCACACATATTTGGGGTGGAAAGAGATGTTATTTCTACACCTTCCAAATACTTTCTCTGACTACAACTGCTATTACCCTTCTTTAAGGAGGAAGAATACAGTTACGCAGCGGCATGATCTTGTTCTGAGGCTCTTCCTGAAACCAGTGACATGGATTCGTGTTGGACAGTAAGCACAATCTGGTCATGAAGTACATCAGCCAGGACATGATCGCCTGGGTGGTACTCACCACGCAAAAGAGCTTCCGCTAACACGTCCTCTAGCAGGCGTTGAAGAGCACGGCGCAGAGGTCGAGCCCCATACTCAGGATGATAGCCATGTGTTACAAGTAGTTTTCGCACAGCATCAGTCACATGCAGTTCTACAGATTGAGAGAGTAAGCGCTGGCGCAGTTTTTCGAGTAAGAGATCGACGATACGATGTAAATGAGCCGGTTGTAAAGGATGAAATGCAATAATTTCCTCGAAACGATTTAGCAATTCTGGTCGAAATACACTGCGCAGTTGTGGAGCAAGCTGTTCATGCATATGTACAAGCTTCTCCTGCTCATTTGCTGGAGCCAGGAACCCACAGGTAGATGAGAAGAGTATCGTTGAACCGATGTTTGAGGTCAGGATAATAATTGTATGCTTAAAATTCACCTTTTGCCCCTGTGCATCAGTCAGGCAACCGTCTGCAAGAATCTGAAGCAAAAGATCGAAAACTCTGGGATGTGCTTTCTCTATCTCATCAAAGAGGAGAACACAATAAGGACGACGGCGCACAATCTCAGTAAGCTGCCCCGCCCGATCATAGCCAACATATCCTGGAGGCGCTCCAACGAGACGTGCTGCACTGTGACTCTCCATAAACTCTGACATATCTAATGTAAAGAGCGCATCTTCATCAGCAAATAGTGAGGCGGCCAGGGCACGAGCAAGTTCTGTTTTGCCAACCCCAGTGGGTCCTACAAACAGGAACGAGCCAATAGGGCGACACGTATCACGAATATCTGTGCGCGCTCTACGTACTGCGTTTGCCAATGATCGCACGGCTTCGTCCTGGCCGATGACACGCTGATGCAATTCCTCTTCTAGATGGAGCAGGCGGAAAGATTCTTCATTCGTGATATGGGTAACAGGGATCTGCGTTCTGCTAGCAACTACGGAAGCGACATCCTGTACCTGGACAATACAACGTTGCTGTTGACAATGCAAGCGCCAAGCCTGTTCTTCCTGCCAGAGTGTTTGCCGGACCTGCCGTTCACGTTTTAACAGTCGGGCTGCCAGCGAAAACTGGCGAGAGGTGATTGCAGGCTCTTTTTCGCGTTGCACTTCTATCAACTCTTCGCGTAATTGTTGAATCTTACGGGGAACAATAAAACGCCGCATACATACATAGGAAGCAGCTTCATCGACCAAATCAAGGGCTTTATCTGGAAGGTAACGATGTTGAATATAACGCACAGACATACGCACAGCAGCCTCCAACGCCTCGTCACAGATCTCGACACGGTGAAAGGCCTCGTAGCGCTTCCGTAATCCGCGCAGAATATCCAGCGTCTCCTGCTGCGAACTTTCTGCTACCATTACAGGTTGAAAACGCCGTTCCAGAGCAGGATCAGCCTCTATTGTTTTGCGATATTCATCGAGTGTTGTGGCACCAATACATTGAAATTCACCACGAGCAAGAAGAGGTTTGAAGAGGTTCGCAGCATCAATGGAACCCTCAGCAACACCTGTCTGTACCAACGTATGCAGCTCATCAATAAAAATGAGCAGGCCTGAACTGTCGAGAACCTCTTGCAGAACGCGCTTCAGACGCTCCTCAAAATCACCACGGAAACGCGTTCCGAGTGAGAGCATGCCAACATCGAGAGAAACAACGCGGCAATGCAGGAGATGATCAGGAACACGGCCCTGGATGATACGTAGAGCGAGACCTTCGGCAATAGCGGTTTTACCTACACCAGAAGGCCCTATTAAGACCGGATTGTTTTTTGAGCGACGAGCAAGAATTTGCATTGTGCGTTCGAGTTCAGCAGCGCGGCCAATGAGGGGATCAAGAGCATCATCTAGCGCAGCTATTGTTAAATCTCTGCTCACCTGATTCAACGAGGGGGTTGTTTCGTAGCGTATATGATATTGTGTGCTCAAGAGAGTGTGCTCATGCCCCTCTTTGATCAGGGCTACCAACTGCTCATACGCATGCTCAGGATGCATACCTAGACTTTCTAGCACGCCCATTGTTACCTCGTTGCGTTCAGTAAGCAGCGCCAGAAAGACATGCTCAACTCCAACTGTAGCCGCATGCAGTCTCTCCGCCTCTTCCTCTGCCTGTGTTAATATAAGGCGGGCCGAAGCACTGAGTAATGGTTCGCTTAAAATAGCCTTACTGCTGCGGCCCATCACAAAATGCAGAGCTTGTGAAATACTTACAGAAGAGATGTGTAGTGCAGCAAATACGCCCTCAATAAGAGGGTTTTGCAGATGAAGCAGACCGAGCAAGAGATGCTCTGTTCCTACCAATCTATGACGCAGGTTCTGAGCTTCTTCTCGTGCATAAGAAATAACCTGACGAACATCTTGTGTATATTTTTCGTATTTCCTCATCTTCTCATCCCTCTTGTCACATGTTTCACCAACCGAGCATCCGCCCTATACACATCTTTATCGAATGGAAGAAGCTTTCATGAAGGGGAAAGGACTTGTGGCAATAAAAAAACTGGCGTATAGCCAGTTGAAGGGGTGTCCCCGATAGGAGTTGAACTTTCGACCTACAGATCCGCTATTTCTCAGTTTCATTTTCTGTAGGATAGACGGTCAGCATATTACTCGCTATTGCTAGTGGGCGTATTTCGAGCCATCTCTCTCTGGAGATGCTGACATCTCCAATAAAGAGAAAAAAAGTTGAGTTAGCTTTGTCGGCTAACTCAACTCTGACGTTGCTGAGAGGAGTCGAACCTCCGACTTCTTCCTCCGCAGGGAAGCGCTCTATCCACTGAGCTACAGCAACTTGTCTTCGTACGTGGGTTATAATAGCAGAACTTCCAAGTGTTGTCAATAGGTACTACGCCTAGTCAAGAAGTACAACCTTACTGTTCTTTGTAATTCCTTGTCATCGATAGGAGTGGAACCTACAATCCTGACGCACTCAGCAAATCTGTTGCTCTATCTACTGAGCTACAAGTACAGGTACTTTTTGCAGAACGCTTTTGTTCTTGCAGCACCGGTATATTAGCAGAAGTGAGCTTCATTGTCAACAGATTTCAAAAAGGATAGGAAAAGAGGCTCTGCCAATGGCAGAACCTCTATAGAAATGCTGGACGCCTTTTTTATATCCCACAAGAAAGTATAAAAATATGTCCGATAGTCTATACACGAAAAAACATACTTGAGGCGGGCAAGGCATTACTGTTAAATGTCCTTTATCAGGATATGCTGCCCGCTTGTGCTTCTCAGGCGAGACCCTCGATCACTTCACGGGCGCGATTGAGAGACTCGCGGCGCACGTAGTAGTACGCCCACAGCCCTTTTTTCCGGCAATCTACCAGTCCGGCGTCACGCAGGATACGCAGGTGATGTGAAATTGTCGGCTGCTCCAGTGTGAAGCTTTCAACGATTTCAAACACGCATACCTCCCCTTCATGCCTGCTTAAAAGGCTCAGAATACGCAAGCGCGTTGGATCTGCTAGCGCCTTGAGCAAACGTGCTTGAAACACTGCGTCTTCCTCCGTCAAGGTCGGTACAAACTTTGGTGCAATCCCCACTGCTGGATTGGCAAGTGGAGCGGTCTGTCGATTCAACATGCTTACAGAGTTGGCAGCATTGGCTGCTGTGGAAGCTGCTGATACGTTTCGATTTGTGTTTCCTTGATTCATTGCGGTCATTTTCTTCTCCTTCCATCCTCCCAACCGGATGTACAACCTATAATTGGATCTGACTTATGGTATGTGTATACCTACAATTATTATAGAACTCTATCCAAATCGCCTCGCCCAGATACAACATTTGCATCTTAAAAAGACTTTTTTCGGCAATCTTTCCCCTGTTTATCCCCCCTGGCATGGAAACTCTATATAATAGAAACATATAAATGCAATTTTCTACAAACAGAGAGACGGAAGGCTCACTATAGCTGTTCCGTCTCTCTCTTCTTTTCCAGGAATTTTTATCGTTTTTCTTCAGAGCGCAATTGCAGATGAAGTTCACGCAGTTGCTTTTCTTCAACAGGTGAAGGTGCGCGCATGAGCAAATCCATAGCACTCTGAGTTTTAGGGAAAGCGATAACCTCGCGGATACTCTCTGCGTCAGCAAAGAGCATGATCAGCCGATCCAGGCCAAGCGCAATACCTCCGTGCGGGGGTGCTCCGTACTCAAATGCTTCCAACATATGACCAAACTGCTCTGTAATTTGCTCGTTACTCATATTCATCAATGAGAAAACCTTTTGCTGCAAGGCTGCAACATTGATACGAATACTTCCACCACCAATCTCAAAACCATTACAGATAATATCGTACTGCTTTGCACGAATATGGAGAGGGTCAGTGTCGAGACGATCAAGATGGTTCTCATCCATGCCCGAAAAGGGATTATGCTCGGCATCGTAGCGCTGTAATTCCTCATCATAATGAAAGAGCGGAAAATCGACAACCCAGCAGAGAGCAAGCTGCTCTGGATCGATCAAACGTAAGCGCTCTCCCAGTCTGACACGCAAGCGGTAGAGCACATCGTTGGTCACTTTTGCGCTATCAGCAACGAAGAGAAGGAGATCGCCCTGTTTTCCCTCCAGACGCTCCACAATGGCCTGTACTTCTTCGGCAGCCATAAACTTGGTCAATGGAGATTTGATTTCACCTGTAGAGGTTAAAGCCAGCGAAACGAGGCCTTTTGCTCCGAGAGTACGTGAAAACTCTGTTAACTCGTCAATTTCTTTACGACTATAATTGCCAGCGCCAGGAACACGAATACCCTTGACGATGCCCTGAGCGGCTAAGGCATTGCGGAAAACAGCAAAGTTTCCAGCAGTTGCTAGATCAGAGATTTCGACCAGAGGGAGTTCAAAGCGCAGGTCAGGATGATCTGTCCCATAACGATCCATCGCTTCTTTGTAAGAAAGACGAGGGAAGGGACGTTCTTTGATGTGCTTCTTCGTAGTTGTCTCGATCAAATGGATGAGCAAGTTCTCGATCAAAGACATCACATCTTCTTCGGAGACAAACGACATCTCTAAATCGAGCTGCGTAAATTCTGGCTGACGGTCAGCGCGTTGATCCTCATCACGGAAACAACGAGCAATCTGGAAGTAGCGATCCAAGCCAGCAACCATGAGCAACTGCTTGAGCTGCTGAGGTGACTGCGGCAAGGCATAGAACTCACCCCCATAAAGACGACTAGGCACCAGATAATCACGCGCCCCTTCGGGTGTACTTTTCATCAAAATGGGAGTTTCGACCTCAACAAATTGCCGTTCATCCAGATAGTCGCGAATTGCCTTAACAACGCGGTGACGCAACAACACAATATCACGCATCTGTGGACGACGTAGATCCAGGTAACGATACTTCAGACGAAGTGACTCATCCACCTGAACAGTATCGCTGATAGGGAAGGGAGTTGTGCGAGATGGATTGAGAATATGTATCTGAGATGCAGCAATCTCAATCTCGCCAGTGTGCAAATGAGGGTTCTCTGTACCTGGGAGACGACGTACAACAGTGCCTTCTACCTGGATAACATATTCAGAACGTGCCTCAGAAGCTGCTCGATGAGCTTCGGGCGAACGTTCGGGATCGCACACCACCTGAGTCATACCATAGCGATCACGAACATCCAGAAAAATCAGTCCGCCATGGTCACGACGACGATTGACCCAGCCTGCTAGGCGCACCTGCTCACCAACATTCTGCGCAGTGAGTTCACCACATGTATGTGTACGATACTGTACCTCTAATTTCACGGAAAAATTACTCCTTCTAGCAAATTCGTATACGGAAAGCGTTCCCCAAACAAGATATGCACTGGAGAGGTCCAGTACAACAGCATGCTTTCTCTTTATTGTGACATGGACCGTCAATGTTTTAAGACGGGGAGTTACAAGCAAGCACCTTATCAAGTGAGGGCACTATCGTGAGATTTTTCCCATCCTGTGAGAGAAGATAGAGCTGTTTCCCTGTTGCATCCACCACCATATTCTTTACAGAGGAAAGAGGGTTTGCCAGGGCGTATTGCTGCACAAGTTGTAACGTAGGGGTATTCTCAATAGCCTTACCACCAGGAGCCTCAGATGAGGCATTTCCGTTCGATTGTCCTGCATTTTGTGTACTCGTCTGTTGGGTGAAGAGCTTTAAGTCTAGAATACGATGGTTTGTGTTATCGAAGATATAGAGATGCTGACTTCCTTCAATAGAACCAGATACAAGCAGCAAGGCATTAGCAGGAGCTATAGATGTACTGCTAGAAGACGTAGGTGTGGCAAGTGGAGTTGCCGAAGTAAAGTGAGTAGAGTCTATAATCAACGGTGTTGGAATGCTTTTTTGCAGGGGTACGTCAGTGGGTAGAGACGCATTGCCATCGCCTGCAAATTTAAAGATCTTCACATGGCTATCACTGGTCAATAACGCAACCTGTTGGTCAGGTAGTGCGGCTACACTTACAATATCTGGTGAAACAGACTTATCGTTATCGGAGACAGGGTTATCCTGCCAATGATCTACAGTATAGGCAAAAAACTTTGCCTGATTTGCATGAGTACTTGACGTCAGGGCTACATATACATTATTACCTGAAGCCGCAAGAAATTTAGGAGTCCAACCATCATTTAGCAAGTTTGTTGGAAGTTGCTTGCTCAGTTCATCCTTCAATTTCAATGGAGAGCCATCCTGCGTGAGCATATCTACCATTATACTTTGCAGGCGTCCATTCGCGTCTTTTTTCCCTATCAAAGCGAACAGATGTTGCCCATTACTCGCTAACAAAAGCATCTGCTGGTCATCAGCGACCGAATGTTGAGCGGTTAGATGATGCTGATCATCCACCAAATAAACTTTATTATTGCTCGCGAGCGCATATGTTGAAACCTTACCAGCACCATCCTGCACACTACCAAGCATGATTGGTTGCAGAGCTATATTGCCGGATTTCGTGTCAAGCGTCCCACCTGGGGTCGCGGAGCAGGGTAGCACGTTAACCAACCCTTGCTTGTTATAACTCTTCGAGGCTTGTACAAGGCTATTCTTCCAGCTTCCCTCAAGGGTAGTTAACCGTGCTGCTTGATCACCAAAGAGTAAAGGATAGTGTGCTCTTTGGAGAGAGTGCTGTGCGCTGACAAGTTGTTTGAGAGCATCAACTGGAGAACGATCAGCAAGGGTATCAGCTTTGTGAATAAGTTGATTTGCATTTATCAGTTCGTTATCAACTGTTGCATTTGTGTAGAAAAAATAATAAATGCCGCCACCAATAAGGGCAAGAACTAACAGAATGCTTAAAGCAAGAGTTGGATAGAGTAAGCGGGAACGGCGAGCAGCTTTTGCAACGCTAGAAGGATGGGAACTTGCAGTGCTTTCAGTGGGAGCAAGCGGGTTAGTAGTAACTGGCAAAGGAGAACCGGGTATACGGCTGTCCTCCGTCTGTGCAGACGAAGAAAGAGAAGAGGTTGATGTACGGCCAAAAACAACCGTGTTCTCGTTTGCTTCACGCCCTCCCACAGAGACAGGAGAACGAACTTCTTGAACACGTATAACAATAGCTGTAATGTTATCAGCGCCGCCGTTCTCATTAGCACGTTCAACCAGATGATAGACGCTTTCTTGAGGCAGATACTGATTGACGATTGCGCGCAGGTCATCCTCAATAACCGCACCTGAAAGTCCATCAGTGCAGAGAATGATTGTATCGCCCTCTTCGATAGGTTCGCTGAAGACATCGACTTCGACTTCACTCTGCGTGCCTAGAGAACGTGTAATAACATTGCGTTGCGCATGGGAACGAGCCTGATCACGTGTGAGAAGGCCAGCACGTACCTGCTCCTCAACCCATGAATGATCTTGAGAAATTTGTCGAACGCGCCCATTACGCACAATGTAAGCACGACTGTCACCCACATTTGCAACATAAATCATATTACCGCGAATTGATGCTGCAACACACGTAGTTCCCATTCCACTACGAAGCATATTTTCTGCTGCGCGCTGGTGAATAATCGCATTTGCACGTTTAATCGCATGTATTAATGAGACGGAAATATCTTCACTATCATCCTCATAATAAGCTTTGCTTACGGTATCCACAGCAATCTCACTCGCCACTTCCCCCGCTGCATGCCCCCCCATACCATCGGCCACAATAAAGAGAGCACCTTTTTTCAGTAAGGCTTGCTCATCTCTAGGAATGATGTGGGCCATATTATCTTCATTATGGGGACGTTTACGACCTACATCCGTCAATTGTGCCACATCAAGCCGAAGTTGTTTGGACAACGCGCTTCTCTCCCGTATTTTAGTAGCTCTCGCTTTTGCGCACTACCCACTAGGCAGCCATTGGAACTTTAAGCTATAATACACCGATGGAGAGAAAAACGCAACGGAGACTTCTTTCTCACGTGCGACCTTCTCTCGCGCCTACGAAGCATACCGCTTATTGCACCAGAGTATACTCTTTCGCATGCCGGCATGCAAGGGATTGAACCAGCGGTACTACATAAACTGAAACTAGAGAATTACCTCTCCATGAAAGCAATAAAGACCTCTCAGCTCTTGCAGTACATCGACTCTAGCGCATTCTCTGCTGAGGTAATATATCAGTCACTACTGAGACAGATAGAAAGCACAGGCAGCGAGAAAATTGATCACCTTACCATTCTGCAAACACAATGCCGAGCTCTTGGCCTCTCAACTTCCTTACCCGCCGAAAATACCTTACTCTACGCTGAACACAGCGTAAATGCTCCTCATACTCTACTCTTTATCATTGGCTATGACTCTTCGCTTGATTTTGAGCTTCAATTGCCTGCACTTGCTGCGTACTTCTCTGCCTTCTCGCTCTATCAGAACTGTGGAGAGATACATCCGATTAATGTACAATGGCTCTTTGGAGATGTCCAGAATCTAACGCTAGCAGCGTTATCTACCTTTGCACAGAGACAACAGGGTCTTCGGGTTCCTGATGGTTGTATCTGGTATGACTGCAGAGTTTATGAAGAACTTCTTGCTGATCGACTATTCCTGGCCACAGGAACAAAAGGATGTCTATCAGTTGAAATGACAGCGCAGACTGCATCCACTCCTCTGCCTTCGTTCTATGGAGGAATAGTGCCAAACGCGGCCTGGCGCTTACTCTGGGCAGTCAATAGCCTTAAAGATGTACGAGAGGAAGTGCTCATTGAGGGTTTCTATGACATGCTGGAAGATTTTGAGGACGAAAGTGTCTCTGAGCTAATAGCGATTTCAGAGAACACAGATAACAACCTGCTGAGCAGGCTGCAATGGGGAGTGCCGAATTTTCTCTTCAATCTACAAGGTATGCAGCAATACTATGCTCATTTTCTTATGCCAACATGTACACTCACGGACTTTCAGAGTCCGCCCTTAGCAACAGCGGAGGGCCTCTCTCATTCTGCATTCAGTTCCTCCATTCCTCCCCAAGCACGAGCGTATGTTGATTTCCATCTGGTTCCTCAACAAACGCCAGAGAAAGTATTCTCCCTATTACAGGATCATTTGAGGAAACATAATTTCTCTGATATACAGCTTACACTTCGAGCGGCCTATCCTCCCGCACGCACATCTTCGCAAAATTCATTTGTGCAGATGGTTTCACAGGCGATACAGCAGACGCAACAGGTGCAGCAAGAACAGAGACAAAAGCCTTATCTTCTCCCAATGCTCGCTTCTCCCCTTCCACTTTTCGCGCTTCGATCAGTACTGGATATACCAGTGGTGATGTTACCATTTATGAACAGAAGAATAGACAAGGCTACGCAAAACAGCTCAGGACAGGCAGAAATACTCATACAACGGGTGAAGCAAGCTGCGCTGATACTAGCAGGGTTTGCCGAACTCGACCAGTAGTAAAAGACATTTGTACAGGCTTTTTTGTTGCATGTGATGAAAAGGTAACAGGAAACGTTCAAATAAGTAGTGAGAGTATTCGTTAGAGAGTATTAACAGAGAAAACTGCGTTGTGGAGAACCGCTATCAGGTCAATTGGGCCATAGACTATGCAATTTCATCTGTAGAGGAGTATACTGGAACAGGTGCAGACGGTATGTCGCTGTTACTACTCCTACAGCAAAAATGCCTCAACAGATAAAGATACAAGTAGCTTAAGGGGGAGGGAACGTAAATTTGTTACCAAGAAAAAACTGGGGACGTTATAAAGCCGTAGTGGTCTGGAACTTCCAAGCCGACGTTATTTCTTTCAATTCTTATAGAGAGAATGACAGGAGTTTCAGAGGAGATGCTCACTGATATGCATATAGGGATCAACGCACAGCTCTTATCTTATGGGCACAGCTACCGTGATGGTGGAGTTAGTCGCTATATTCGTTCGCTGGTGACAGCACTGGCAAACAATCCCGGTGGGCATTCTTACAGCATTTTCGTGAATGGACAGGATGTGATTAACCGCTTGGGCGCACATCCGCAAATCACTTATATTTCCGCTCCATGGGATGAAGCACGACCAGCCACACGTGTTGCCTGGGAACAATTTACCCTGCCAACCCTGCTGCGTCAACGAAAAATAGACCTTTTCCATGCTGCGGTCAACGTGTTGCCTGTGCTGTTGCCGCATTCCTGTGCGAGCGTTATTACACTACACGACCTGGCATTTTTACGTTTTCCACACGTCCTTACACGGGCGAAACGCCTCTACCACCAGACCTTCACATTGCGTAGCTTGCGCCATGCAACATTGCTGCTCAGTGTTTCTGAAAGCACGCGACAGGATGCACATACGCTAGTCGGAATACCTTATGAACAGATACAAACAGTCTATCCGTGTATAGAAGAGCGCTTCACATCTACATGCAATGAGGAGAGCCTTCATGCATTTCGGCAGAAGCATGGGCTGACAGAAGGCTTTATGCTCTATCTCGGTACGCTTGAACCGCGCAAAAACATCCCTTTCCTTATTGATGCTTATGCTCTTTTACGAAAAAAATACGCGCTACGTGAGAAACTGGTGCTGGCTGGAGGGAAAGGTTGGCTCTATAATACTATTTTTGAGAAAGTGCGTCAGCTTGGATTAGAGTCTGATGTACTTTTCCCTGGTTTTATCCCAAACGAAGAGCAGGTCTTGTGGTATCAGGCCGCGTCAGTCTTTGTCTATCCCTCATTGTACGAGGGTTTTGGCATTCCGGTAGCAGAGGCATTGGCATGTGGCACTCCTGTTGTGACTTCAAATACATCGAGCTTGCCAGAGGCCGGAAGTGGACTCGCGCTCTGTGTTGATCCACAGGATGTTTCTGCACTCGCTGAGGCCCTCTATCAAGCCAATACCGATCTCGCTTTGCGAAAGAAATGTCAGGGGCAAGCACCTGACATTGTACAAAAGTTTTCTGCTGCACGTATGGCAAGTCAAACGATAGCTGCTTATGAGCAAGCAACCGCCTTGCAGCGGAGGCAGCGACGTTCTTCTTTTCGTATTTCGTCTGCTCAATAGTTCTTAAAGAATAGAGATATTACTGCATATGTCTGGTACGCTGCAAAGTAGCGAAGTTTCACAATCTCCCAAAAGAGAAATAGGAACGGGAACAAATGACATGACCGGTACGACTGGTATGACAGGTGCAACAGGGCCGATTACACGAGCCATCTCTAGAAGACGCTCACACCGCCATCAATGGCGACTCTTCGAGCGTATCTTTACAGTTATTCTTGATATAATTCTTGTAGGCTATGCCTTCTATCTTGCGTACTATATTCGTTATACGGTCTTGCCCGATCATCCACTTCTTAAACAGTTACAAGCGTATATTACAGGAAGTGCAGGTAAACCTCCTCCTGATCCATTTAGCATCTATATTCCACTGGGGACGGTGTCAGTGATAGGTTTGATCACGATCTTTGCGTTTCGCCGTCTCTACCATATTCGTCTTACTGGAAGCTGGTTACGACAGGCATGGCTTATTACCAGTTCAACGACAACAGGAATTACCCTGCTGATGACCTATTATTTCTTCTTCCAGTCTTCCAACGAACTCGTGATCAAATCGCGCTTGCTCGTGCTCTTTTTCTGGATGACAACGATTGGCCTACTCTCGCTGGGCCGATTGCTCATATCGGGAATTATCAGCATTCTCTATCGAATGGGCATGGGAGAGACACGACTGTTGATTGTTGGCTCTGGACGGCTGGGCAAAATGGTCATGCAACATATTACGGCCAGTCCCCACCTTGGCTATTCGATTGTCGGCTTTCTGCATGATCTCAACGAGCCACCCGGTGATTTTGGACGCTTTAAAATGCTGGGAACCATTAATGATATCGGATTGGTGATTCGTTCGATGCAGGTAGATGAGGTGATTATTGCGCTTCCTTCAACTATGCATCAACATGCAATTCGCAGTGTTAAGCTATGTGAACGATTAGGAACGTCCTTTAAGCTCATTCCAGATGTCTACGAGTTAAATCTGTCGCGTATTGATATGGAGGCCATTGAGGGGATTCCGCTCATAGGTATCAAACAGGTCTCGCTCAATACTGTGCAACGTCTGACGACGCGACTCATTGACATTATTGTGTCTGCTCTCGTATTACTGCTTGGTTCTCCATTATGGATCTGTCTTGCTTTAGCAGTGCGCTTTAGTTCGCCAGGACCAATCATCTATAAACAGATTCGTATTGGACTGAATGGACAGCCGTTTCCTTTCTACAAATTTCGCACGATGTATAAGGATGCTGATCAACGGCTCGCTCAGCTTCTTGGCCAGAATGAGGCAAAAGGGCCTCTCTTTAAGATGAAAGCAGATCCACGGCGCACCCCGCTCGGCAAGTTCTTGCGCCGCACCAGTCTGGATGAGATACCACAGCTCTTCAGCATCCTTAAAGGTGATATGAGCCTGGTTGGACCAAGAGCGGCAGTGCCACGTGAGGTTGCACAATACGAGGAATGGCAGAAGGGCCGCCTGGCTATCAAACCGGGGTTGACAGGACTCTGGCAGGTGCGCGGACGGAGCGATCTGAGCTTCGATGAGGGTGTCCTGATGGATCTTTACTATATTGAGAACTGGTCTCTACGCCTCTACCTCCAGATTCTTCTGCGTACGATACCAGCGGTTTTGTTTAGTCGAGGAGCATACTAAATTATGAAAGTTGCACTGGTACACGATTATCTGAATCAAATGGGAGGTGCAGAACGGGTTGTGCTTGCGTTTCACGAAATCTTTCCTGATGCGCCACTCTATACCTCTATATATGATCCTCAGCGTGTTGATTCAACCTTTCGTACGATGGATATTCGCACCTCGTTTATGCAGAAACTGCCGCTGGTCACCAAACACCATCAGCCCTATCTGCCCCTCTATCCATTTGCAATGGAAAGGCTGGATCTGCGTGGATATGATCTTGTGCTCAGCAGTTCTAGCGCCTTTGGCAAGGGCGTGATTACTCGCCCGAATACGCTCCATATCTGCTACTGTCATACTCCAATGCGCTGGTGCTGGAATTATGAGGAGTATGTTGAGCGTGAACACCTGGGTAAAGTTGCACGGGGCGTTCTTCCATTTCTCATGACAGGTTTGCGCATCTGGGATCAGGCAAGTGCCCAGCGGGTTGACTACTTTATCGCGAATTCCCCGGTCGTAGCAGAGCGTATTCAGAAATATTACCAACGGGATGCCGCCTATATTCCACCGCCAGTTGAGGCCAGTCGCTTTCCCTTTGATCCTACCGTGCAACCAGAGGATTACTTCCTCGTTGTAGGCCGGCTCATACCATATAAACGTATCGACCTGGCGATTGAGGCATGTAATCGGCTGCAGCTTCCGCTGGTGATTATCGGGAGTGGCCGTGACGAAGCACGACTGAAACAATTGGCGGGTCCGACGATTCGCTTCCTTGGGCGACTTCCTGACGATGAAGTCATCCACTACTACACGCATTGTCGTGCCTTTCTCTTTCCAGGAGAAGAAGACTTCGGGATCACACCACTGGAGGCGCAAGCATGTGGGCGACCAGTAATTGCTTACGGAGCTGGTGGTGCGTTGGCATCCGTGCTAGATGGAGTCACTGGCGTCTTTTTCCGTGAGCAGACCGTTGAGAGTTTGATGGAAGTGCTGGCAAGCTTTGACCAGCGCAGGTTTGACTCAACAAGTATTCGCAACCATGCACTGGAATTTGATATGCCGCGCTTTAGGCGACGTATTGTGCAATTTATCGAAACAAAATTACACGAAGGGAAAGTGCAGCACAACTCGTTGCACATAAATGATCCTGTACGATAGCTATTGACCAGATATATACTATCTTTCCACGAGAAAGGGCTTCAGCACGTGGAACTACGAGCTTATGCAAAAGTTCTTTGGAGGCGTATCTGGGTTGTGCTCCTGATTGTGGGAGTTGTCGCAATCTATGTCGCCTATCAATACTATAGTTCACATAAAGCAATTTCTGTCTCGCGCATTTATCATGCCAGTGTCAGTATCCGTATCGGTTTGCAAGCAGCAGGGCGTGGAGCAGCCCCAACATATGCGGATTACGTCACAACGGTAGATACGTTAGCCGATGAGTTCGCAACAGGTCCTACCCTGACATCACGAACCTTCGCAACACAGGTATCACAACAGATACAAAATGATATGCAACGTATCACTCAACAGTATGGGAGCAATGCTGATCTTGGTAATTGGAGAGATGCTACAGGCATCAGTTCTGCACTTACCGCTACTCGCTCTCATAGTGTTGTGACAATCAATGTGACCTGGAATACAGAGGCAGGAGCCTGGGCTATTGCTCATGCAATTGGCGAAGTGAGTACTATAAACATGCCCACCTATCTAGATTATAATGTGGGTGGAGCGCCCTCTTCGCAGGAAAGTTATCCTACGGCTGCCGCCAGGGTTCTCAATGAGACAAATACGCCAATACTGGTTCAGGAAGGTTCTTCTACGAGCAGAACGACTTTGCTGCTCGCGCTGCTTCTCGTTGGTCTCATTCTTGGAGTGGCCCTCGCTTTTCTTGTTGAGTACCTGGATGATCGTATTCATAGTGCAGACGAAGTGACTAATTTACTACAACTGCCTATCTATGGAGAGGTTCCTTCTGCACCTCCCCCAGGATCATCACGAGTATCACAAACAAGAAGTACATAGACTCTAAAGAGATTGTATTGCCAGTATCAGGAGCGACGAGTATAGTTAATATTTCGTGCAAAATGTGATGGCTCTTGCAGAACACACTTGGCACTAGGTGCTCAAGATAGAGTGAACAATGCTTTTTAGAAGAAGAGAGACTTTCAGTTCTTTCATAAGATAGATAATTAAGGAGTGCTTGCGTGGGAGCACATTCTCAAGAACAAGCAGCTTTGCTTACAGACTACAATCCAGCATCAGCATATAGTCAGGCGTATTACACTATTTATACGAATATTCGCCTGAATTGGCGCGTTGATCCAGTGTCGTCGCGCACTATCTTGTTTACAACGCCTGCAATGTATAAGAACTACTCCGCAGCAGCAGCCAATATTGCTATTGTTGCAGCTCAGAGCGGTACACCTACTATTCTTATTGATGCAGATCTGTATGCACCAACCCTACAGCAACGTTTTGCGTTAGGAGAGCAGGAAGGCCTCACCGATCTGCTGAGTGCGGAACATATTACAACAGAGGCATTCTCTTCTTATTTGAGCAAAACTTTTCTCCCTGACCTCTATGTATTGAGTACTGGAACTCGCAAGGTTTCTCCCATAGAGGCAAGGCAACGTTTATCAGCTCATATTACAGAGATTGTGCTCAAGTTGAGTTTGTTTCTTAACAATACGCAAAAACAGACTGGGCTGATTATCTTGCACAGCCCGCCCTTGAAAGAGAGTCCAGATGCGCTCTTCTTCAGTACCCTTGTTGATCAAACCTTTCTGCTTCTTGTAGCAGGTCAGACAACACGTACACAGGCGAGACAAGCACAGGAGCAATTTGAGCTGGCGCATGCTAAACTAACAGGGGCCATTCTGTTAGATGTGTAAAGATAGAATGTAGATAACCAGGTTGTGATATAAGTACATTTACTATAGAAGCGAGGAGACTTTTCATGCAAGGACCACCAGATCAGGACAGTAAGCTTTGGGAACGGGAGCAATGGACAGAGGCACGGCTTGCAACCTTGCGCGCTACAAATAGGCATCGTGCTGTTTCAACGAAGACGGGGCAATACCGTGCTCTTCGTGACGGTACAGGAAAGTATAGTGCAGTGAATGAAGGGACAGGGCAATATCGTGCTCTTCCACAACGCCCACCAGGAATGACACGTCTGAGCGCACCCCCATCACCTGAAGCTCCGCGTGCTCCACGACCCCAGCGTACATTGCAACCAAGCAAGAGATCGCGCCGTCGCACGTTTTTTCTGATCGGTTTCGGTGCTACTGTCATCATTTTTATCGGTATTATTGCTATTTTACTTACAAACGCTCTGCTTGCCAGCAGTGGTCCAACCACGACGGCTGTTGATTTTCTGACGCAAATATCTTCCCAGAACTACAAACAGGCGTACAACGATCTAGGTCTGTCCATCACCATTCGCACATCTAACGATGATTTTGTCAAACAAGCTCAGGAACTAGATAAGCAGTATGGACCGATCACAGACTATGCGCAGGTAGCAGATAGCGCGACGAACTCAGGGAATGCACAAAGTTATACCTATACGATTACACGTAGTAAATTAAGATATCCAATGCGCCTCACTTTACGGCAAGACCCGCAGGATAACAATGCCTGGAAGATTGTTGACTACGGCGGAACGGTGGGACCAACGAAGTAACTTTTCATCTTCCCAATTTTTCTTAAATACAACAGAGCCTTCTTTCGATGCCGAAGAAGGCTCTGTTGTATAATTACTCTCACTTCTAAAAGCTTATGCAAAAGCATTATGGCCGGTGATTGCTTGCCCGACGATCAACGTGTGCACATCATCGGTCCCTTCATACGTGAAGACCGATTCGAGATTATTCATGTGGCGGCTGACCGGGTATTCGAGCGTGATACCGTTGGCTCCCAGAACAGAGCGGGCTTCTCGCGCAGTGGCAAGCGCTTCACGAACATTGTTGCGCTTGGCAAGCGAAATCTGGACTGGATGAAGCAGTCCTTCATCCTTTAAGCGCCCAAGTTGTAGCGAGAGCAATTGCGCCTTGACCAGCTCAGTTGCCATGATCACAAGTTTCTGCTGTACCAGTTGGAAACTAGCAATGGGACGCTGGAACTGGATGCGTGTCTTTGCATAATCTAATGCAGCTTCATAGCATGCACGGGCTGCACCAGTTGCTCCCCAGGCAATACCATAACGAGCCTCGTTTAAGCAAGAGAGGGGACCACGCATACCACGTATACCTGGCAACATGTTTTCCTCGGAAACACGGCAATCTTGAAAGTGAAGTTCTGAAGTTACTGATGCACGCAATGAAAGCTTGTGAGAGATATCACTCGTTGTAAATCCGGGCGTATCACGCTCGACAATAAAACCGCGTATGCCATCCTCTGCCTGTGCCCAGACAATCGCGATATCAGCCACACTACCGTTGGTAATCCACATCTTCGAGCCATTGAGCACAAAACTCTTGCCATCACGACGTGCAGAGGTGCGCATGCTGCCTGCATCGCTGCCAAAGTCTGGCTCAGTCAGCCCAAAGCAACCGATCACTTCCCCTTGAGCCATACGTGGTAGCCAGTGCTCTTTTTGCTGTTCAGAGCCAAAGGCAAAGATAGGAAACATGGCAAGAGAGCCTTGAACTGAAACAAATGAGCGAATACCACTATCTCCAGCCTCAAGTTCCTGGCATGCCAGGCCATAGCATACAGCACTCATACCAGCACAACCATAGCCATTCAGATGCATTCCTAACAAACCTAGCTCAGCGATCTCCGGTATAAGACTGCGTGGAAATGTACCATCTTCAAAATGCTGTCCAATAATAGGTAACACACGATCCTGCACGAATTTGCGTACAGTATCACGCACCATACGTTCTTCTTCATTTAGAAGATGGTCAAGAGCGTAAAGATCGTTTGCAGATGGTACCTGTACTTTGCGTTCCAATGATTGAGACGTTTGAGATATGGATGCCATAGACTCTTCCCTTTCCAGGCTCTAACAGAAACAGGTCGCGTACATACACCAATGGACATACGCCTGCTCCTATTATAGTTCCAAAAGATGTAGACATCTATAGACACTACATCTTTTGTTGGATTTAGACGGTCATCGCTAACCATAAAGGCTGAACTACAAATGTCTGCCGCGTCTCGTAGAGTGCCGCATTGTAGAGGTTCTTGGACGCGAAGGCAGCAGCATCGATGAGAGCATACCGCGATCATCGTTGTTGATGCAGTGTTGCTCAACCAAGTGCATACCCTCGCCCCTTCCTTTCTCTCTTGTACATGAACTAGAGGTAGCCCTCTAAACAGTTACGAACGAAGGGGTACCATATCACCACAAGCAACTAAATCAGCAGGGGCCGGTTTCTTGGACTCTACAACCTCTTGAATACTCACATACCAACCACTACGTGGCAAAGAGGAGACATTTGGGAATTTCGTTGTAGTTGTTGCCTTCCCCGTTGCATCCGCACTGAATGACTTGAGCGCATAGATAAGTTTCCCCTGGCTGGCACAACTGCCTGTGTGGATGGCAGCATCGTACTTCTCATGAGGAACAAGTCCCTGTACTGTAAGTACCACATTGAGTTGCTTATCGTTGATAGACAGCCCTACGTTCCCACTTGCTGACTGATTGGGATCCGTTGTATTTGTCAACGTGGCCTGAGCTGACTGAGCAGAGGAGGCAGAGGTGCTTGAGTTTGTTATATCTCCGCACGCAATTGCTCGTGATTGCACGTCAGACGACGCATCAGGACCATTATTGACAGTAACATACCAGCCATTAACAGGGATACCATCATTTACATCTGGAAGTCTCGTGATTGCATTGGCAAAACCAATAGCATCTGACTCCACATCTTTCAGCGTATACGCCTCTTTGCCAGGATTACGACAACTACCAGTTGCAACATGTGCAGGATGCACACTTTTCGGTGTCAGGCCCGTGAGAGCAACCTGAACTGTCAAGATATGAGAGATATGATCCCACGACATTTGTACAGTTCCTGTTGGAGTATGCCGAATCGTCATATTAGCTGAAGTCACAACAGCATTTGTCGCGGCAGCATCAGGGCTGGCAGCATCATTTGAATCGCATGCAGTTAACAGCAAGAATAATGAGCCAATGAACAGAACTAGAGGAAACTTTCTTCCTTTTACAATAGCGTGTGTAAGCATACTATTCCTTTCCACATAACATATCAACGGTATAGACTATCTCACAAATATTATATGTAATTGTCTTTATACTGACAAATTTGACTTTATAATAAAAAACGAATTTCCGTTATGAATGTTTCTTCTACACAGAGGCATCTCGTCACGCTGTCACGCAGACAGCTCTTGCAGAGCAACAGGAAAACGTGTATTATAATAGGCAGGCAGAAATGAAGAGGCAGCTACTCCTAATCTAAGGCAAAAACACAAAAAGCGACAGATATACTTGCAAACATATGAAACAGCAATCCTTCTGGAATACACTACAGCAACCGATCATAGGTCTGGCACCAATGGATGGAGTGACAGACGCACCGTGTCGTACAATGCATGGTCTGCATGGCAGACCTGATGTGATTCTGACCGAATTTACCAACGTGGAAGGTCTCTGGCGCGGAAGTGAGCGCATTTTCCGTGATTTTCTCTACACACTGGCCGAGCGACCTGTTGTTGCACAGATTTTCGGTTGTCGCCCCGAATACTTCTATAAGGCGGCCCACGTTGTCTGTGAGCTGGGTTTTGACGGGGTAGATATTAATATGGGTTGTCCTGCACGCACAATTGCAAACAAAGGGGGCGGAGCCGGACTTATTCGCATACCAGACACGGCGAAAGAGATCATTCGTGCAACTCAAGCGGGAGTACGAGACTGGGCCAATGGACAGACGTTAGAGGACCTGGAGATGGAGCCAGAGCGTATCGCACGTATTCGTCAGATGAACGAAGAACGCGTACAGATCTGGGGCGACACTGCCGCTATTGAACGTCGTCTGCTTCCTGTTTCAGTGAAAACACGGCTAGGTTATGATTCTATTGTCATCACAGATTGGGTTCAGGATTTACTAGAACTGGAGCCAGCTAATATTACAATTCACGGACGCACGCTAGCGCAACACTACAAAGGCGAGGCAAACTGGGATGCAATTGCCGCTGCTGCTGAAATTGTGCGCAAGACAGAGACGCTCATTCTCGGCAATGGCGATATCCTTACACTAGAGCAAGCAGGAAAGCGCATTCTGGCAAGTGGAGTGAATGGAGTTTTGATTGGACGCGCTACCTTTGGCAATCCCTGGCTGTTTCAGCGTAAGGAACAATTAAAGAGTTTCGTCGCTCTGGGTATTGCTCCGACAAGCGAACAACTTAGGGAGATTTCCCCAACACGTACAGAGCGGCTACAGATGGCTCTGGAACATGCACGCATTCATGCACGGCTCAAGGGAGAGGATCACTTTGTTGAGTTGCGTAAACATATGGGCTGGTACCTGGGACATTTTCCTGGTGCGAAACGCGTTCGCAACGACCTGGTACATATTCATAGCCTCGCAGACGTTGAACGCATTATCCAAGAGGCTCTTGCACAACCTGATGTGATTGATGATGATGAGCTAGATGTAAAGCAAGAAATGCTTCACGATCCTGAACTGGATGCTACATGTGCTCTCTAGCACTTTTTTCACAAAAAGAAAGAGCCAAAAAGCTTCTTTCTTTTTGGCTCAACCTCAATAGCATCAGGTCAAAAAGAGAAATATACAAGAGAGAAGGAAAGAGAAAAAGTTTGTCGTAAGACAGGTAAGACACCTGGCAGAGGTGGAAAGGTTTTAACGGAGTCTTACAGCACTTGTCTCGTATTGACTGACGGCCCTGTCACGCCATAGAGAGCTTCATTACTGTCGGCCAGGTTGTCATCCTTATACTAAAACTTCTTCAATATCACCGACGAGCTTTTGAATCTGACGCAGACGCTGTTCTGCAATCTCAACATTCTCCAGGGCCTGTGCAAGTATACGTGCCTCAAGCGAGCCATACGTTTCGGCAATCTCTGGATCAATAGAACCGCCCAGAAGTTCTAAGGCACGATTCACATTGTCCTCCATAGTTCCAATTGACATAGCGGTCACCTCTCCAAATTCCAGAATATGGAATACGTCTCCAGGGCGTCATCACAGTAAGCAATCCGTTCTAGAAATACACGCGCTCTTCAACAATCACTTTCTCTACTGCTCATTACGATTACCATTCCACGTTGGTTACAGCAATTTACCTGTATGCACTTTGTCTCATTTCACGCACTCAGAAACACCATACTATGCAAGCTATGGATAATCTGAATGAAAGGAAGCACAACACTTTTAGCTTCCCCTTCTATATACGTCTATATTACTCTAGACGACCAAAAAAGCCAAACAGGGGCTACCAACATTCCTATTCTCATCCACAAAAAGGCTTGTACCTATCCTCAACTGAACCATTTAAAAAAGTAGCCCTAACTGTACACGAATTGTTTTGCTCTTTCGTCTAACTTATAGAGACCCCTAAGACAAAGCGCAGATGAGGCGCTGATAATCAGCAACGGCTAAAGCTTTCTTACTCTCTCATTAGAGAAGGTAAAAATTCGCTTAGATCTTGTATTGAAGTGCTTTATTTGTTGATTTCATTTCTGACGCGTGGTATGATGTTCTTATTGTTACGATAAGCAATGGAACATTTTGAACCTATACAAGAGTATCTCCTGTTTGAAAGAGTTTTATACGATATTCAAAAGGGAGAACTTTACCTCCTTCAGTATGAAGTGCAAAACATTCGGGTCTATGTAACTGAGAACCTGTTGCAGTTGTTTGAAGAAAGGAAAGAGACATGGCAGATCAGTACACATCACATAGTGCATCAGTCACAGTAAATGCCCCTGTTCATCAGGTATACGGGTTGTTTTCACATTTTAACGATTTCCCCAAGTTCATGAGCTTTGTTAAAGAAGTGACCTACCATGATGACCAGAGAAGTCACTGGGTTGCGGATGTGGCAGGCAGGCATGAGTGGGATGCAGTAAATGAAAACTGGATTCCAGATCAGCAGATCGGCTGGCGTTCAACCAACGGATTAGAGAATTTCGGGAAAGTCACCTTCCAGTCGCTTGGTACAAATCAGACGAAGGTAGATGTTACCATTAATTATAATCCTCCGCTAGGTGTCTTGGGCGATGCTGGCGAGAAGCTGGGCGTTGGTGGTCACTTCCAGCAAGCGTTACAGAACGATCTCACGCATTTCGCGCGTATGGTTGATGAGGCTCCCGCTGGTGCACTCGATCCCGCGTCATCCAACTATCTGTTCCATGGCGATAGTGCAGCCGCTAAGGGGCAAACGACAGGGCGACAGAACGAGACCATGTATGACAACCCTGACACCGCTACACGGACCACGACGAGCAGAACCAACACTGGTATCGGCTCCCAGGATATTGACACAGGTGCGATTCCCATGGAAGCCAACGAGGTAAATACACCGCTTAGTGATCGTGATCGTACCGGCTACTAATGATCTCTTGCACTCAGAAACAAACTTTTCGTTCTGAGTGCATACGTGTAGCAAATGCAGTATCCAGAATAGACTGGCTCAGTGAGAAATCATTAAGCTAGTCTATTTTTTGAGTGATTTTAGCATAACAACAGTGCCTTAAAAAGATGAGTCAACTGAAAGTGCATAGTACTACTGCTACTCGCACATCGGTAGAAAAATGCTTTCTTTTTGCCTTGACTTTTCTCTGTGGATATGTTACGCTTGTTCTTGTTCCAAATGGAACATCTTCCAGGGAAGACAGAGACCCTGGCACTAGACGTTTTGCCTAGCATAGGTAATCTGAAAGGAGGCCCTATGACGTCCATGAAGAAACCAATTCGCTTATTTGGTGTAGTGTTTCAGATTGACTAGGAGCGCCCGTAGAGGCGGGCAACTCATCCCTCTGTAACATCTAAAGTCCATTCACTACTCTCCCGCATGCTCTACGAGCTGTACTAGTGTTAGCGCCTAGCGCGTTATATATGGCTTAGAGAGACAGAGGTTGCATCAGACAGATATATGTGGCATATACTAAGCTCAGTTCTGTATGATGTGGAGTTTGCAAGAAGAATGAACACTTCAAGGGGATGAATACGTTGTTATTCATCCCTCTTTTTTACCTGGTTTCACTCACTTAATGAGAGCACTGCCATAAATGCTTCCTGAGGAATTTCGATACTCCCGACCATCTTCATGCGCTTCTTGCCTTCCTTTTGCTTCTCCAACAGTTTGCGCTTGCGGCTGACATCACCACCGTAACATTTTGCAAGCACATCTTTGCGCATTGCCTTGACCGTCTCGCGCGCAATGACACGTGAACCAATCGCGGCCTGTATCGGCACTTCAAACAACTGTCGTGGAATCAAACCGCGCAGTTTCTCCACCAGCGCACGCCCCTGATGATAGGCATTGTCGCGATGCAGAATTAATGAAAGTGCATCCACAGGGATACTGTTGACGAGTAGATCAAGCTTGACCAGGTCCGCCTCGTGGTATCCTGCGAAGTTGTAGTCGAGTGAAGCATAGCCTTGAGTACGCGACTTGAGTTGATCATAAAAGTCCACAATCAGCTCTGCTAAAGGCATGGTGTAGGTCATGAGAACACGCTCAGCCTCGATATATTTGAGGTCCTTATAGATGCCACGACGAGAGGTAACCAGGTCCATAATTGTGCCGATATAGCGCGAGGGCGTAAAGATCGAGATGTCCATCATTGGCTCTTCGATCTTCTCTATCTCGCCGAAGGAAGGCATTTCCGACGGATTATCGACAACGATCATCTCACCATTTGTGCGTGTGACGTGATACTCAACGCTTGGTGCAGTTGCCAAGATCTCTAGATTATATTCGCGCTCCAGACGTTCCTGGATAATCTCCATATGTAGGAGACCCAGGAAGCCACAGCGGAAGCCAAAGCCAAGCGCGTTCGAGGTTTCCGGCTCATAAGAGAGAGCGGCATCGTTAAGCTTGAGACGATCCAGCGCCTCACGGAGGAGAGGATAGTCGTTACTATCAACAGGGTAAAGGCCCGCAAAGACCATGGGTTTAGCTGGAGCGTAACCGGCGAGAGGTTCAACAGCATCGCGTGCACTCGGAATTGTCATCGTATCACCAACACGGCAATCCTTGACGTTTTTGAAGCCAGTCGCCACATAGCCCACCTCACCCGTTGTCAGGATGCCGGCCGAGACGAGGCGAGGATGGAAGTAGCCTGCTTCCAGAATCTCAGCACTACTGCCAGTCGCCATCATCAGCATTCGCTCACTCTCACGCACCTGTCCATCTACAATGCGCACGTAGGCAATCACTCCTTTGTACGCATCGTAATGCGAGTCAAAGACGAGCGCACGTAGAGGCTTATCTACCTCACCCTTAGGAGATGGTACCTGTTGGATGATGGCCTCAAGAATATCCTGTGTACCGATCCCTTCTTTCGCTGATGCAAGAATAGCTTCCTCTTTTGGGAGGCCGATAACATCCTCGACCTCTTGCTTGACTCGCTCTGGCTCTGCACTCGGCAGATCGATCTTGTTAATCACAGGTATAATATTGAGATCGGCTTCTAGCGCCAGATAAAGATTTGCCAGCGTTTGCGCCTCGATTCCCTGCGTTGCGTCAATGACCAGTAAAGCCCCTTCACAGGCTGCAAGACTGCGCGATACTTCATAGGTAAAGTCAACGTGCCCTGGTGTATCGATGAGATTTAGCTCGTACTCTTCACCATTGAGGGCAGTATAGCGCATACGCACCGCCTGCGCCTTGATGGTAATGCCCTTTTCACGCTCTAACTCCATCTGATCGAGCGTCTGCTCTAACAATTCACGCTTGGAAACAGTGCCCGTGAACTCTAGCAAGCGGTCAGCGAGTGTAGACTTGCCATGGTCAATATGAGCAATAATGCAAAAGTTACGAATATGCGCTAAATCCGTCATTCAATAATTCCTCCACACAACACCTCATCTCCCTCCTCACCGCCATAGAAGACTGCGGCCTGGCCGGGCGTGATGGCACGCTGTGGATCTACCAATATGACTCGTGCGCGGTTTCCTTCGAGAGGTAGAACTCGCGCGGGCTGCTCAACAGCTTTGTAACGAACGCGAACATGAGCATCAAACGGCTCAGACGGCACATCACCACTCAGGTAGTGCATCTTACCAACTACAAACTCTTGTTGTAGCAGTGCTGCACTAGGACCGACGATAAGTGCATTCCGCTCCGAGTCGATTTTCAATACGTGCAACGGCTCAACGGATGTAATACCTAGCCCCTTGCGCTGCCCGATTGTGTAGTAAGCAAGCCCACGATGGCGGCCCAATGTATTTCCTTGCTGATCATAAATGGGTCCTGGACGTGGAATCGAGATCAAAGGCGAGTTGCTTCTCTCCGCGAGGGCCACATTTGCACCTGACGTCTCTGCTCTTTCAGCTAACCTTGTTGCGGCATAACGATCAATAAAACCTCGATAATCGTTTTGCGCCACAAAACAAATCTCCTGACTCTCGGCTTTCGTTGCAACAGGAAGGCCACGCTCAGCAGCCATTGCACGAATTTCGGGCTTAGTATAGCCTCCAAGTGGAAAGCAGGCATGTGCGAGCTGGTGCTGGTTCAGCACGTGCAAGACGTACGACTGGTCCTTATCAGGGTCGATGCCGCGACGAAGACGGTACTTGCCTGTTGTAGGATGTGTATCGACACGCACATAATGGCCTGTTGCCAGATAGTCGGCATCGAGTGCCAGAGCACGATTCAGTAGAACAGTAAAGCGGATATGCCGGTTGCAGGTCAGACAAGGATTGGGAGTACGTCCTGCCACGTATTCTTCGTAGAAGGACTCTACGATATTCTCTTTAAACTCCTGCTCGACATTGACCAGATAAAACGGCATATCCAGGATACGTGCAACACGGCGAGCATCATCAACTGACTCAAGTGAGCAGCATTTGTTCTGCACGACGCGCTCAACTCCGTCATCTTCTGCCTCGATGACGCCCGGCTCGGACCAGAGACGGAGCATGATACCTATGACTTCATGCCCTTGTTCTTTTAAAAGAGCGGCGGCGACTGAGCTATCCACGCCGCCGCTCATTGCGACGACTATTCGTGCCATGATACGATTCCCTGCTTGCTATGCCTGAACGTTTTCTTGCTATCTTACGGCTACTATGGCTGCAATGAGCATTTCTGCTTAAGAGGCCGCCAACAATCTGTGAAAAAAGACTAGCCGTGGGTGGGCTAGTCTTCCATTATGTTTGTGCTGGTGAACAAAGAAATGATGCCCTTTCTTGCCAACGTTAGGGTAGCACAGGTAGAACCTTTTGTCAATTTCAAGTGAAGGTCTTAGAAATCTCATTCTTGCCTCTCGACTCAACGGCTTCCATCGTGAAAATCTTAGAAATCTCACTCTTGCCTCTCGACTCAACGGCTTCCATCGTGAAAATCTTAGAAATCTCATTCTCTCATTCTTGCCTCTCGACTCAACGGCTTCCATCGTGTATAATAGTTGCCGACACTACACGAGGAAGCGCGCGATGTTGCAGGTGCTCCGACTGACGCCACTGCAGAACGCGAAGTACTCAGTCGGTTCTCTAAAGAGTCTCTATTACAAGCTCAGAGAGTGTCCCAGACGCACCTGTCATTATACGTAAACATGCTTCATCCAGGACACTCTCTCAGGAAGCAGGAGCAAGCTATATGCCAAAGAAGTCTACGGCTGCGCGCAGTGGAGTACAGCGTAGCAACAAGCCAAAACAGAAGGGGTTCGAACTTGTCCGTCCAGAGGGATCAGTTGTAGAGGAAACTCGTTCGCCACAGGTGGAAGAGGTTGTTTCGGTCAATGGTGGTACAGCAACGACGGTAATGACAACGGAAGCAAAGCCAGAGCGCCGCAGCAGTGCTCGTACTGCCATTGCTACTGTTCCATCAGCAAAGAGCAAGGAACTCAACGCATTGCCTACTGTTCCTGCTCCCAGGAGTACAGTGGCTCCTGACGAGTCTGATGTACCTGTTGCGACGGTTCCCAAAGCTACCCCTACTGCAGCAAGTAGGTTGGCGGCACGTCGTCAAAACGGCCAGAAGATTCAACAGCGCAATGCCGCTTCATTGATTACTGCAGAACATTTCTCCTATGTGCGACGCGATCTACTCTTTATTGCAATTCTCGCGTTAATTATGTTCACTACTATCATCGTGCTCTATTTCACGATTGGCCGAGCATAATTGGATGCAAAGAGGGGGAGAGCTTGCCTCCTCAATTAGTAAGAAGGTATAGCTTTACCAGTTCTAGCAATGCAGTAACGGATATAAAAAGAGAAGCACAGGAAGTCTCTTACTCTGTGCTTCTCTTTAATCATCCATATGTGTGTGCGTCTTGTATGTTTGCACATCCAGCCATTTCTAGGAGATAGTGTCGTGCTTAATGGGTGAGGGGACTCGTACCTAGGCCAGTGGGAATACCATGGCGATATGCGGCAGGGATTGTCACACCAAGCACACGTTGCATTGCCATAGTATGACAGCAATCACCCCAATCACTAAAGAAGTTGCAGGTGCAATGCCAGCCTCCATTATCATAGGTCGTCGTGTGAACATCGTTCTCGCCCTGGAAGTTGGCGGCAAACTGTGTAAATTGAATGCGCTCAGGCTCTTCTGCGTATCGTTTCGCTTTCGCAATCTTGTTGATCATGCTCGAATTCATTGGTAACGTCCTTTCCTTGTAACGTAGGAACCACTCCGTATCCACTTACCGTCTATGACAGACGCGTATTGCGCCACATACTTTGACGTTCTATTTATACCGATACCTCAAACGAGACGACACTACCCTCCTTTCATGGCTAAGAAATAGTACTTGTATATGCGGTAAAACATATAACAAGTTGTGGCTCAAAAAGGCGAAAAATGAATGAATGAGCCCGAAAAATGAAATTGTACGCAGAAAAGAAAAAAGCACCAGGGATCTTCTTTCCCTGGCGCGTGGTTACATGGTGCTGTCCGTGTCAGTCTCGTTCACAGCCACAGAAATTGTATTCTCTGGATTCTCTGCCGCTGGCTCTGAGACTGTACACATAGGCACTTCTCCTCACTCAATTTCTACCGGATGCAAACACCTATATCACCATGTTCTTATCGAACGGGACAATGATAGACGAACTCACCGCCCGAATCGCGAATGTCTCTTGCTGATGCAGATGATTATACCATAGAGATAGGTGAAAGTCCACCCTTGAAGGTTGAAATATTCCACCTGAAAGCACCTTATTCATACTTTCACATACAATAGCCGAACGATAGTTCGGGAATCGAAAACAGAAGGGCTTTTCTTTCACAGACTCCTCGGTCTCAACTACTCAGCAAACTGAGTTCGTTGCAGACGAGTTCGTCATAGAGACTAGCAACCTGATTGGCAACTCGACTCCAGCCAAATTGAAGGACTGAGGAACGCGCGGCAGCATGCATTGTTACCGCGAGAGAGGTATCTTGTAACAATGTGTCAAGGCGTTCGGCAAAAAAACCAGGGCAACGTGGCACAAGGAAACCTGTTTTTCCATGCTGGACCACTGTTGTCAAGCCTCCAGCTCGTGTTGCGACTACAGGAGTACCACATGCCAATGATTCGACGGCAGCCAATCCAAATGTTTCGTGATACGAGGGAACAACAGTTGCATCGGCCGCGCTATAGAGCAACGGCATCTCTTCGCGTAGACGCGCCCCCAGGAAGAGCACACGCTGACTTATCCCCAGTTCTTTCACAAGAGTGCGCAATTGTTGCAGATCTTTATCCCCGTTGATCTTGCCTCCCGCGATAACTATCAGTGCATCCTGCTGCATTAATGCAGCAGCACGTAACAGCACGTCTGGCCCTTTAAACGGATCGAGCCGTCCGGCAAAAAGAAGAATAGGACGTTGCTGTGGTAGATTCAACTGAGCGCGGGCAGTAGAACGGTCATGTGGTACAAAAAGCTTGAGATCAACACCACAGGGAATGACTTCAACCTGGCCGGATGTTGCCCCACAGGAACGCAGAACTTGTATGCGTTCGTCTGCTGTTGCTGCTATAATGCGGTCACAGTGATGGATTAAACGCTGCTCCATCTCCAGGCGCAGAGGAGGTTCAGGTTCGTTTGGATTCGCAAGCTGTTTGAGGCGACCTAAGGTATGAAACATAGTTACATGCGGAACATTCCAGTGACAAGCGAGACGTAGAGCGGCAACACCAGAGAGCCAGTAGTGACTATGAAGCACATCGTACTCTATCCCCTCGCGACGCCGAAACTCATCGATATAGCGGGCAAATGATGGAGTATACTGATAAAGATCATTTTTATGAAGTGGTACAAGTGGCCCTGCCTGGACATGAATAACACGAACGCCGGGGGCGAGTTCAACAATAGGTGGTGTTTGTTTACTTGTTCTACGGGTGAATATGTCTATATGGCAATGATTAGATCGCGCTAGCTCTCGTGTTAACTCACGTATATATACATTCATGCCTCCCGCATCCTTTGTTCGCCCTGGTTGATCCAATGGCGATGTGTGAATGCTGAGCATGGCAATTCTATGCGACATAAACACTATGCTCCTCTGCTCTTAGCACGGAAAAACGTCTTGATCAGTTACAGATACGAGGCCAACGCCCCTCGCCTGCTGAAAATAGAAAAACAGGCATGATAAACCTCCTCAATACAATTCATAGGTAATAACATGGCAAGAGGATAATTTTATTTCACTTCATAGGTTTGCTTACAGGAGGAGAAACTCTATCAGCCTGTGTAGTGAGAGATGAGAGGGATATCTTTCACTACAAGAGGCTGTAATGAGCAAAGCTGAATATTTCTTTATGACGAGACCTCTTCTGCACGTAGAGCCTGGATAGCATCATACATTTCGCCTGTATCAACGCCTGAATCCTGTGCAAGTGAACGAAGACACTCGGTTCGACACTTGAGGGCCTGGAGAAAGGCCTGAGAAGAGATGCCCGACCACGTAGCAAGTTGATCGAGGATTGTTTGATCAGCATGTTCAAAAGTATCGTCAAAGTTATTCCAGAGGGAAAGGGGTAAAGGTACAACCTCATCTGGACGCGCTGGATCAGGTTGAGGTGGGAGAAAATGCGTGGTAAACCAGCGCCGGCGTGCCGGGTAGACATGCCCCACAAGTCCGATATTCACGACAATACCCAAGCGGCGAATATCCTCTACCTTCAAACGCAGATCGTGCTGATACATTGAAAGCACATCATCGATAGTATCAGCATGCACACTGGTAGCGACATGATATCCCTGACCTGGTAATTGCAGGTAGCGTCGTGCAACACGTCCCCACATATAGATCGGTAGGTGATCACTAACCTCATTACAGAGTGCATAGGTTGTAGCAGGATCGACGTCAGGCAGGCGGGTAAACGCAAAATTCTCGTACATACCAGACATATATGCAAGCGCAGTTCCCTCAGGTAAGAACTGAAGCAGGGCGTTCAGCGTCGTCGTTTTCCCTACTCCTGGTTGAGGATCGGTTGGCCCTGCTACTGTTAGTGAGGCTCCGTGCTCCATGAGTAACCAGATGAGTGCCACCGTTTCAGCATCAACACTCCCTAATGCGATGATCTGCGCCATTGAGAGTTGACGGCGTGACTCGTAGTGCCAATAGTAACGTTCGTAGGGGTCACGAGGATCAAACATACTGTGCTTCCCTTCCAGATTTCCTACGCTCGTGTCTTAGATTGTAGACGGAAACCAGCTTCGCTTTCACGCTAGCGCTACGACGCTCAGATTTCCGAGAAACAGCCGAAAGTAATTCTCTCCTGCTCATTGCAGACACGTTCTCGGATTTTCTCCTGCACAAGAAAGGCTTTAAGATAACATCTATTATATCTTCTGTTCGCTCTCGCTCTCAACCGAGTCAGCAGGTTTTTTCTCCTCAGGAATGGGAGGCTTCAACCAACCAGGACGGGGAGTCCAACCGATAGAGAGCACATGTGGAGTATTCTCTTTGTCAAACTCCACAATACTCACCGAGGCATTCTCGATCATTAAAGATCCAGCTCGCACGATATCAAGACCCGTGTAGTGAGCCAACAGTACTTTGACAACATCAGCGTGTGCAACAAAAACGGGGTAGTCTCCTATCTCCTTCTGCGTACGCCAGCGCTTGATAGCTGCTACGACACGCTGTTGCACCTGAGGAAACGTCTCAATTCCTTCAGGTGCTGTGGACGGATCTTTCACATAAGCTGTCCAGGCCGGATCATTTTTTGTAAGGTCATCAATGACCTGACCGGCCCAGGGGCCAACGTTTGTATCCATTAAATCTGGCTCTAGCTGAATCTCCAGATTCCGTCCTCGTGCCAGATATGCAGCAGTATCACGTGCACGTTCTAGCGGACTACTAATAATGGCACTCAAAGGTAGAACTGTTAGAGACTCGGCAAGCCGCTCCGCTTGCTGCTTACCAGTCTCATTCAAAGCAACGCCTTCCAATTGTCCAGGGAGGCGATGTTCAACATTCCATGCCGTTTGTCCATGCCGTACAATCAGTAGTGTTTGTTTCATAGCAGAAGATAAACCTTCGTTTTTGTGTGATAGAGAACGCAGCCAGAGCCGCAAGCGCCAGGAGAAGAACCGCTGGCTCACAACGAGATATACTGCGAGTAGCTGTAACCAGCTTCGACAGAAGCGGCACTCTGTCAGCCAACCCCTTCGTTTCCGCATGAGGCAAAAGTCTCTCTCTACCAGATCTCCAGGCAATTGATACTGATAGAGCACTCATTTACATCCGTGGTTACGCCTAGAGACTGTCTTTTATTGTATCAGAGAGTGTGTTAGAGGTGCAACAACGCATCCTGCCCCCCACCGTTTACTCCTGGCGACGGACAAGAGCATCCTGCTGACTACCAATGCTCGCAAAATGTTGTTCAACAGGAGCTACCTGCGCCTTTGGCAGTGAATTCTGAATTTGCGGAACAGTTCCAGAGGTACAGACAGCCGCCGGCTGATTTTGCGTGAGCGAGCAGATGGCCGCCGTCATATAGTTTGCTCCACCTAGAATGCTTTTCGCAAAATCAGAGTTCTTATCGTTGAGCTGCTTCACAATATCCTGATGAGAGGTGCCAATCAGCAAATTATAGTCGTAGTATGCACCAACTGACACAATTTGATTGCCATAGCTGATAAAGGGAAAAGAACCAGCACGATCTGTATATGGAGGTGCATCATATGTATTTACTATCTGTTGCTGTTCAGGAGAAAGTTTCTCAAGTTCCTTGGGAGGTTGACTATTATCCTGCACTTCAACAGGCACAAAGTCCAGATATTGACTGGTGTAGGTACTCTTGTCGAAGGTATAAGTCGGCACATTGCCCTCAGAAGCAAGTATAGCATCTAGCGAACTAAAAGTACCAAAGCGGCTCAATGCAACGATCAACGACCAGCGCTGTGCAGCGCAGTATGGGCAGAACTCTCCTCCCATATAGAAAACCTGAGGTTTCCCACTATTCCCCTTCAACACTGGAGTACCCTTTACAGGCTTAAGTAAGGAACTCATAGTATCACTCACATCACCCCGACCAACACTAGAGAGTGTGTCTGACTTGATCGAAGTGAGTGTTTTAAATACACCTGGATCTGCCTTAACCGCAGTATTCCCCTTTGGCTGATTGGCGATGAAGATGATCAACCCCACGGCTGCCAGGACCAGTACCATGGTACCAATGATAACAGGCCAGGGATTCGAGCGTGCAGTTCGCCTTGCTCGTCTGCGTGCCGGGGAAGTCGTCGTCTGGCGCGTATTTCCAGGCTGCCGCTGCTGGCGCACTCGCTCTCTGCGCTGCGCGGCAGAACCCAATTGTTGTTTTGTATTTGCCATTTTGAAAACCTCGTGCAATGTGAAATCAAACAAACTATCTATCTATTGTAACACAGCAGAGATAGATTATGTATACAGACACTCTTTCGCTCATTCTGATGGTCATAAGCTTTCTACATATATACATCCATTATATCGAAGTCTTCATGCTATTTCCTATACAAGAACAGGTTAGTAGCTTTGGTTGCCAGTGCTTTAACAACTTTTTTGCACAGACCGAAAAAGCTCTTACTAGTGCTTGACAAAGCACGAGGAATAGAGTACAATCCTACCCGTTGATAGAGATATGCCTCGTTCGTCTAGTGGCCCAGGACATCGCCCTTTCAAGGCGGAGATCACGGGTTCGAATCCCGTACGAGGTACTATTTGTGGAGAAGCCTGGCACCACGCCTTATTTTCGTGTGCCAGGCTTCTCTATTTCTGTTTGGAGAAATCTATGCTCAGCGTTGAAGATGCTCTCACCAGTATTTTAAGCGGAATTACTCCCCTCACTTCAACCTCCTTACCACTAGCGGAAACGCGTGGGTTAGTGCTGGCTCAAGATGTTATCGCGCATGAAACGATTCCTCCGTTTGCCAATTCCGCGATGGATGGCTTTGCTCTGCGTAGTCGTGATAGTAAGATTGTGAATGGGCAATCTCCACGGATTCAAGTTATAGGGAGCATAGCAGCAGGAAGTATGCCTACTGTAGAGGTTACAGCAGGGACAGCAATGCGCATTATGACAGGTGCACCAATTCCACCTGGGGCTGATACCGTTATCCAGATCGAACTGACACAGCCCGTCGAATCTCAACAAGACCAAATTGAGCTTTTTCAGGAGGTTCCAGCAGGCAACAATATTCGCCCAGCAGGGGAAGATATGCAGCCGGGGCAGCTCGTGCTCTCCCACGGCACCACTATCGACTCCTGGGAAATTGGTCTCCTGGGAACGCTTGGTTGGGCAACAGTACCCGTGATACGTCGAGCACGGGTGGCAATTTTGAGCACAGGGGATGAAATTATTGAGATTGACCAGCCTTTACAACCGGGCAAAATTCGCAACAGCAACGGCTATATGCTCGCCAGTGCTATTCGTAGTACCGGTGCCGAAGCACACCAACTGGGAATCGCGCGCGACACAACCGAAAGCTTACAGGAGATGCTGAGCAAAGCTGCCCACTACGATCTTATCCTTACCTCAGGAGGTGTCTCTGTTGGTGATTTTGACCTGGTTAAACAGATGATACGTGAGCAAGGAGAGATAGATTTCTGGCGCATCAATATAAAACCTGGAAAACCTGTTGCTTTTGGCACACTTAATGGCGTTCCGTTGCTTGGGCTACCAGGAAATCCCGTATCAAGTGCAATAACATTCGAGCTATTTGGTCGTCCACTACTACGGAAATTGCAAGGGCATAGCTCTCTTTATAAACCACAGGTCGAAGTGATTGTTACAGATGGCATTAAGGAACGCTCACAACGCAGACAGTATATACGTGCTCGTGTAGAGCAACGTGATGGACGCTTTATCGCCACCACCACTGGCAACCAGGGTTCCAACTTGCTCACATCATTACGAAACGCCAACGCCCTGCTTGTCGTTCCTGAAAATAGTCTGGAAATTCCTCCTGGAGGCACGCTTCAAGCCATAATGCTCCACTGGTCTGAAGACTGAGGCCAACAGCAGTGAAAAGGTCACATAGATTGCTTGTTAAACAGCCGGTAGCGTAACTGGTCACGCGATATATGTAACAGAGCAGCGGCATGAACCTGATTTCCCTGACAGTGAGCCAGAGCTTCTTGCATAAAAGTCTTTTCAATAGTGCGCAGGAAATCAGGCAAATTCACGCCCTCATGTGGTAGATGGAGTTGTTGTCGTACCTCTTCGAGACGGAGACTCTCGTTACTGGATGCTGCACGGACCTCTACTGGCAGATCTTTTGGAAGAATGAGATGATTGTTGCACATAATTTGCCCAAGCTGTAAAACGCTCCATAGTTGACGGATATTGCCCGGCCAGCTATAACGTAAGAGATACTGCATAGCTTCTGAACTGATATGCAAAGGTTCTCCACTAGCAGCACGCAGTTTTGAGAGAAAATGTTCTACTAGCAATTCGATATCTTCCATGCGCTCACGCAATGGAGGCAGATGGATAGTCACCACATTGAGGCGATAGAAGAGATCATTGCGAAAAAGGTGTTGTGTGACAGCAGCCTGTAGATCGATATTTGTCGCCGAGATCACTCGTAGGTCAACCTGTTGCTCTTTTGTACTGCCGACACGATGAAAACGGCGAGTTTCGAGAAAACGTAACAGCTTCGCTTGTAGAATCATGGGCATGGAACCGATTTCGTCGAGAAAGAGCGTCCCTTGATGGGCACGTAGTAGATGGCCTGCACGCGACTCTTTTGCATCAGTAAAAGCACCCATCTCGACCCCAAACAGCTCACTCTCTAGAAGAGTTTCAGGAATGGCAGCACAATTAATGGGTACAAAAGAATGGGCTGCCCTATTACTTATAGCATGAATAGCACTCGCAACAACATCTTTGCCGGTTCCACTCTCCCCCTGTAGCAAAACTGTTGTATCTGGGTAATGTGCAACCTGTCGCACCAATGCAGTAACCTGTTGAATGGCAGGACTACGTCCAATAATTACGTGGGTAAGGAGCTGTTCACATTCTTCAGAAGTAACAGCATCAACTGCTGTCAGCGTAGATGTCATCTTATCCCCTCCACTACTATACACTCCACATCTGAATATATTGCCCAATCCCAATTTTCACAATCACAGCTACAGTATAAATCTTATACAATGCATCTTTTTTTAATAGAGAACGTGAGCGCACTATATTTCAATTATAGGGAGTGACACATCGCGTTCTCTAAAAAAGCTTCTCTACTAATGATCGTTGCTTGCTGGGACAAAGGTGTTATGCGAGGCTGCAAGAGGTCCTCCTGCTTGTAAAGGGCGAAGCGGTTGTGGAGTTGTAATCCAGCCTTGTCCAGGAACGAATGTTGCGCCATTGCCACCGTTACCCCACTGTGACTCTGTCTCAAACGGAAATTGACCTGCTACGTCTGAAGAGGGAAGCGCCGGAACTGAGGCTGCCCATGGTGCCGCTGTTGTTGCGGCAGATCCAGGAGCGACATAGCCGTTGCTCCAGCTAGAGGAGGTGGCTTCGCGTGCAGTAGAGGCAACCTGAGCCTGAAGCTGCTCAGGAGTTCCCACATGAACAATCCCCTCAGCAACAAGTTCACCGGCAACCTGACGGAGAGCAGTAGGATCAACGTGCAATATTTGACAAGCGTCCTGCAGTGTCGTCTGTCCATCGGCACAGGTAAGTAAGCGCCACTGGTCTGGTGTAATCTGCGCTTGCGGATTCGGCTCACGTAATCCAGAGAAATCGACCGGCATCAACACCATTTCTGGACGCATAAAAGAGGTATCAACACATTTAGGGGGTACTGGATACATAACTGGAACAGCCTGAATAGTCTGTTCAGAAGGAGAGAGTGCATCAGGCTCCATGAGTGCTGCAAAGCTTACCTCGGATGATCCATGTTCATCTTGAATAGAAGAAGAGGCTAACTCGCTTCTCTCAAAAGAAACCTGTGCGAGTGCTTCAGTTGCCGGAAGAGACGTTACTAATGGGGAATCCGCAAGGATGTCTTGCTCAATAAATTGTGATGCTTCCATTAACGTTGGCAGACGTGAAATATCCGCTGCTGACAACCTTGACGTTGTTGGAGACTGTTGCTGTACCTGCTGTATATTTTCTGATCGTGTTGGCACGGCGTTTTGCGTCCCCTTAAAAGCAACTGTACTATATGTAGCAGGTGCTTTCTGTGTAGGTTGCAAAGAGACAGAAACGGCTGCTATAGATCCAGTAGATTGAGCGGGCACAGAGGCAGGAGTAGCGATCTGCAGCAAAGAGGAGACAGACATTGATACTAGGAGACGATCAGAAGGTGCAGGTCTATCTTCTTCAAAGTATATTTCACCGTTTTCCCACAGGAGCAGTGCTTGCAACACATCGAGAGCCTTCTGCATTGCCCAACTTCGCAACTGTTCCCGTGTACAGTAATTACGGTTCATCAACTCAAGCGCAACACGTGTTTCGCTCTGCATATCAGCATGTAAAACTGATCGAGTCTCTTGTAGAGCTTCAGGAGAAATAACCTTATCCTGGAGAAGCCGTTCGCCGAGAGTTGCGGTAGTACGCACAGGGCCAATACATAATAACCGACCTGCTCTAAAATAGAGTTCAACCCATGTACTTCCCTGCTTTATCACCAGCAAACCGGTCTTCTCATGCGTCTCGACCCGTCGTAACACATTTCCTAGACTGAACTGCTCTAAAGTACCTAGTAGTGACACTCTACTTCACCGTCCGTCTGAAAAACGACTCTTGCGCACAACACAAATTCATAAACATCCTATTCATGCTCACCTCAATTGCGTAAGAGCCAACTACCATGCATACTCTAAGGAACCTGTTTTTCCTCGCGTGCAGCATCGCGAGTAAAACAAGTTCAGGGCAGACATGCTACCCTGAAACGGAAGGAGAGGGATTCGAACCCCCGGGGCTATTAACCCAGCTGTTTTCAAGACAGCCGCAATCGACCACTCTGCCATCCTTCCGCAGACTACTATACCACAACTGTTCCCAATTTGGAAGAGGGTATAGACCTTTTGTCTGCGTTTTTCTATTTTCCTCAAAACAAACACTCAAGGAGGCGTCAGCAAGGAGGTTCCTACATATGGGCGCAACACTTTTGGAATGATCACTGAGCCATCTGCCTGCTGATAATGCTCCAGGATGGCGGCAAATGTTCGGCCGACAGCCAATCCAGAACCATTAAGGGTATGCAGGTAATGAGGGCGTACACTACTTTCTGGTCGATAACGGATGTTCGCTCTCCTGGCCTGGAAAGTCTCACAATTGCTGAGAGAAGAAACCTCAACAAATGCTTCTTGCCCTGGCATCCAAACCTCAATATCAAACGCTTTTGCGGCTGCAAATGGAAGATGTGCAGCATGGAGTGCCACTACGCGATACGGTAGCTCTAATCGCTGCAGGATGCTTTCCGCATGAAGAGTCATCTGATCCAGAACAATGTAGGATGCTTCAGGGGTCGCTAGTTGAAAGAGTTCAACTTTATTGAATTGATGCAGGCGTAGTAATCCTCGGTTTTGCCGTGCAGCAGAGCCGGCTTCGCGTCTGAAGGCCGTCGTCCACGCAACATAGCGTAGGGGTAAGGCGTTTTCAGAGATAATAGCGTCTGTATGCATTCCCACAAGAGGCACTTCAGCGGTTGGATTCAAATATAATTCATCCTCAGTACAGGCATAGGTCTGATCTTCAAATTTAGGCAATTGTCCTGCACCAATCATCACCGAGCGCTTGACCAGTTGAGGCGGCATGACTTCAGTATAACCATGTTCACGCGTGTGCACATCCAACATGAAAGAGATAAGCCCACGTTCCAGACGTGCTCCCCATCCTTTCAGAGCCACAAAACGGCTTCCTGCCACTCGCACACCGCTCTCGGCATCAAGGATACCCAGACGCTCACCCAGTTCCCAATGTGGCTGCAACTCAAAATGAAATGTGGGGATCTCCCCCCAGCGCCGCACCTCGTCACCCATCACACCATTATCTTCCTCTTTTACACTTGCATGCGGAATATTAGGCAAACTGAGCAGGAGAAACTGCAAGCGCGTATCGATGTCAGAGCTTTGTAACTCAATATGACGGATATCTTCTGTCGTCGCTTTGATCTGTGCGTTGAGCCCAGGTCGTCCCTCAACAGCTTGTGCACGGACAGTAGCCTTGAGCTTTTTCAGGGCTGTATACAGACCATCACTTCGAGTGAGAAGGCCACGGCGCTGCTCTGCTAAGCGCAAAATATCGTCAATGTTTCTCGTATCCTGTCGCTTACGCAACGCTTCACGCACCACATCTGGATGTTCACAAATAAAGTCAAGACTCAACATACCTACACTATTTCCTCTTCATTTCATTACAAAATTTCGTATATCATTTTACCTACATATAGAGTCTTTTTTCTGAAAAACATACCCTGTCCTTTCCATACCATATCATCTACAATACATAGACGTATAGTTGCTTGAAATTAGAGGAGACATACATTCAATGGCCGCCACGATGCAATTGCTCTGCTCAACGGGTGCCTTCAGTCGTTACCCTGATTATACAAACTATCAGGCTATTCTTGAATACGGTTCCTCTCTTGACGTTGATGGATTTGAGTTGATGTTTTACCCTGATTGGTACTCTAAAGTTGCAGAGATTGGTACGGCTTTACAGGCCTCTGGATTACGCTTTCCAGCGATGCACACTGACAAAAACATTGGCACACTGCTGGGAAAAGTTGAACGGCAAGACCAGAAACGCGGCATCCGCTATTTAGAAGAAAACTGTCAGCTTGCCTCTATGCTAGACATACAACTGCTTGTCATACACATCTTGGGCTGGCCGGAACTGGATGATCAACTGGAACGTAACCTCTCACATCTGCACACTTGCCTGGATATTGCCGCGCACTATAACATGGATGTGGCAATCGAAACTATTCCCTGCCGCCTCAATGATCCCCTCAGCAACGTCTATAGCGCATATAAAACAGATACACGCTGCGTTATAACTCTGGACACCGAATTTCTAGCTAGTTCTCAGCAATTAGCCACTGCCTTTACCTCTGAGTGGCTTTTGTTCTGCTATAGAAAATCCTCCTCAATACCATCAGAGCAACGTCTGTAACACGACGCGATGGAGAATGACAATAGAGAGATACAAGGTACCCCTTACTGCTCCAGATCACATCAAGGGAACGAACAGCGAGAAATGTAGCAAGCGTTCACGCCTTCTGGCTCATTGTATTGTTCCCAAAGAGATGCTGTCAAAATATGTCTACTTGCATTTGTTACAAGATAGCTAACGCTCCAAAATTAGATTGCGCTTTAACGTCTGCCAATGCCAAACCAGATAACGACTATACCGAGTAGAATGATAGCGATGCCGAGCAGATCGCCTCTGTCAGGCTGAAATCGGTCAAAGAGACGTGCCCACAGTACGGCAACAAGAATAAAAACACCTCCATAGATCGCATACGATCTACCAAAAGAAAACACTTGCAGCGTATTGACGAGCATATACAGTGCTAGAACACCTGCTCCGAGCGCAAGCCACCATAAAGGTTTCCCTTCTTTCACGACTTTCCAGCCAAGCAACAGACCACTACTCTCACAGATCGCTGCACATACAAACAGTATAATTGCAAAGATGACACGCATACATTTCTCTCCAACAAAGACAAGAGTGATGAACACAACTCGATTTGTCTTTTCATCACAAACAAAACGCTATCGGTCATTATATACTTCTTACTTAAAGCACACCCACCTCAGTGTGTGGAAAAGATGTTTCGCACGTCTATTATGTTAGTAGCCAGGTTACAGGGGCTGCTTAACAAGGAACAGGGCATAAAGATGATTACCGTAATAAAACTAGACCCCCAGGGCAAAGAAAAGATACGTTACACGGGCGAAGTGCTTACCTCCTGGCCCACCGAAGTTGTGATTCAGGCATATTGGACATTACCTATGCACGATCTCGGCTATGTTCAATTTGAGCCAGGCGATTTATTTACTGAGTATTACTATACAGAGCACTGGTTCAACATTTTTGAGATCCTGGGCGGCGGAGACATGCGAAAGGGGTGGTATTGCAATATCACAGAACCTGCACAGATCTCTGAGAACACTATTCAACAGGTTGATCTCTTCCTGGACCTCTGGGTGTATCCCAATGGAGAAACACTGTTGCTTGATCAGGATGAGTTTATAAATGCGAAGACATTGAGTGAGCAGCAACGGAAGGGTGCACAGCAAGGTTTACGCGAATTGCAGTTACTGGTACAAGAGCGGCAGAAAGTTTTTGCACGAATCGCACAATAGGGTTAGCAACAGCTAGCAGATAGCTACAACAGAGTAGTGCCTTTATAGAAAACCTTGCGTAAGAGCAACAGGATACGCTATGCTTTAGGTTAGAAAAATACGGCCAAGGAGGACCTGAGACGTGAGCATTAAAATTGATATTCCTCAACGTGCTCCAATTGAGTTGCAGCATGCGGTCTTCGACATTAATGGCACGCTAGCTGTCGATGGAGCAGCAATAACGGGCGTTGCGGATCGTTTGAAGACATTATCAGCGCAAATCGCAGTTCACCTGATCACCTCAGATACATATGGCAATCTACAAGAGGTTGAGCAAAGTCTTGGTTTTCCAATCCAGCTTATTCATCGAGGCGAGGAGAAGATGCGTTACGTGCAGCAGCTAGGGCCGGCAAATGTCATCGCATTTGGCAATGGTATCAACGATAGCAGCGTCTTGCGGCTGGCAGCTATTGGTGTAGCAGTACTGACGCCAGAGGGTCTGGCAGTCAAGACATGGCAAAATGCAGATGTTCTGGTCTACGGCCCAATCAACGCACTTGATCTCTTGCTCAAGCCTAAACGCCTGGTAGCAACTCTCCGTGCATAGCTTCCTCGGCTGACAGGATATAACAGTGAAAAAGCCAGAGAGCAACCTCTATGAACATGGAGTAGAGGGGATACCGATAGGTACGTCCTATGTTCCAACACAGCAATCACGGCGTGGTTTGCTCTATGTGAGTATCGCGGTTCTCTGCTTCGCTAGCAGCCCGGTTTTCGTAACATGGTCCCGTCCTTTCAGTCCTGTAGAAATCGCCTTCTGGCGTCTCGCGCTCGCTACAGGACTGGTTGCGCTTCTTGGTTGCCTCACCCGTCAACCACTGCTAATTACACGGCGGCAGTTGCCGCGCTTCCTCTTTTACGGGCTGGTAACGGCACTGCATTTCTTTCTCTATATTGTTTCGCTTAACTTTACTACACCAGCTCATGCTCTGGCGTTGACGTATACCTCGCCGATCTTCGTCGCTCTTTTCTCAGTGATTATTCTGAGGGAAGGCTTGTCTATAAGAAAGAGCGCTGGTATTCTCGTTGCAGTGGTAGGGATCGTCATTATGACTGGATTTGAGCCGAGGATGAATGGCAGTATGTTATTTGGAGATGGAATGGCGCTGCTCTCGGCGCTCTGCTACGGTATTTACTCTATTGCAGGGCGAGGAGAACGTGACAGGCATCCACTGTTTCGCTACACGACAAACGTGTATGGCTTTGCAGCCCTCTGGTTGCTCCCAGTAGCTCTGTTAGAGGCGCTGCTACAACCACACGCTTATCCTGCACAGGCAGTTAGCTCAGTTGTCATTCTCGGTGTGCTTCCACTTGGTCTCGGTCATACACTATACAATGCGGCGATCCGTCGTGTACATGCAACATATGCGAATGTGATTGCGACACAGGAGGTTACGCTTGGCGTGCTTTTGAGTGCAATTTTCCTGCACGCTATCCCTTCACCTACGTCGATAGTTGGAGGTATTGTAACGCTACTTGGGGTCGTAGGAGTGCTGATATAACAAATGAAGATGTGTCTACAATTGTGCCATGACTGTTTTGCTGATGGCGCGTAGTGTTGCGAAGACACCTTTTCCCTGTGAAGCGATGGCCTCGAAACCAGGGACACGACGACGGTTTAAATATCGTTCGAGGACGGGGAGCGGCAGAGCGTTGGGCATATCGCGTTTGTTCCATTGGATAATGAGAGGGAAGTTTCCCAGGTCTTTGCCAATGCGGCGCATATTCATGTCAAGCTCAGCAATACTCTGCACATTCTCCTCAAACTTCTCGGCTTGTGAATCGACAACGAAAACGATGCCGTCCGCACCGTTAAGGACCGCGAGGCGCGTTCGTTCATAAAGAATCTGGCCTGGCACTGTATAAAGGTGAAAACGTGTGCGAAACCCGTGCACCGTTCCGAGATCGAGAGGCAAAAAGTCAAAAAAAAGCGTACGTTCCGTCTCAGTTGCAATTGAGAGCATTTCTCCGCGCGCATTCGGATTAATGCTCCTGTGCACATATTGTAAATTCGTGGTTTTGCCACAATACCCGATACCATAATACACAATTTTGCAGTGAATTTCGTGCGTGGCTATATTGATGAGAGCCATAGAAACAATATCCCTTTAATCGCGGAAGAGCAGATCAATGGTATCCTCAACGGAGGAACGGAACTGGAGATTGAGCACCGACGATTTTGCGCGCGTTGTATCACTACGAACCCGTTCCAGGATACGGCCTAACTCATCAGAAGCTTTTTTTGAGAGCACCTTCACCAGGCCAATATGCGTCAGCTTATCGAATATAATTACCAGGAGCCATTGCTCTTCAACCATCGCAGTATAAATATTTTCCTGGACTCCCTGCTGGAAGATGTTGCGGAAATCCTTCTCATTGAGAAGCCTGGCAACTTCGCGTGAGGAAGAGAAGACACCAGCTAACAACGCCCCTAGTGTCGTTGCATTGCGCCGTGTGCCGGTCCCCTGGACAGCAACAACCTGACCGCTCTTGTCGATCAACATAGTTGCGGTCGCATTAGTATCATTCATGAGCTTGAGCAAAACGGCTGAGATAGATGCTAGTTCACGATCAGAAACGACCAGATTTGTTAGTTGTTCCATGGACGCGTCACCCTCCGTACACACGCCTGGTAAAAAATTGCAGTGACCATTGTAACACGAAACCTACGCGATATCTAGAGTCTCAAGAATTTCTGTACGGCTCGTTTTGACCAGGTGGCGTATACGACCGATATTTGAAGCGTTTTCTGAGAGTGTTACGACCAGGGCAAAATCACCCAGGGGATCAACGCTCACTAATCCGTTTTCATACTCTAACAGGACACCAACCATGCTGCCGCGTGCAATTTCCTGCCCCAGTGCCTCTGCTGATGAGAGGCAGGAAGTGGTAATAGCGCCAACTGCTTCCATATCCTCTTTGCCTTCGCGCGTCATCCCCTCGATCATCAGACCATCGCGACCTACAAGCACCACCTGGCGCACACCAGGAATTGCTAAAAAGCGGTTCAGCATTTGTTTGAGATCAACCATTCATTCCTCCACAGTTGAGGATACTGTATTCGCGTATCGCGGAAGTATAAAGCAAGTACCCCAGACGTTACCTATTCTAGCCCAAGTCTTATCAGGACGCAATTGTATGGGACATCTTGGCTAATCATACCCTCGTGTCAGCATAGAACTGCGTCCATGCTCGAATTGCTGTAAAAATGTTTTATTATAGATATTTATATAGTAGTGTAAAGGTTGAAATACTGTGTTAGATCCAGGGCAGGGAGTCACATTCCTGCACATTTTTCAGCAGGGAGAGAAACATTGTATGATAGGGTCTGAACGCACGTCTCCGTTTACAACGTAATAAGGACAAAACAGTAATGTTGGATGAACAAAATACTAGTATATGGATACCTAACAAGAACTATTTCCCCGGACGAAACGGTTATACTCCTCGTTACATCATTCTTCACGGTACTGCTGGACGAACAAGTGCTGAGGAGGTTGCTCGCTTCTTTCAAAAGACAGAACAGGGAGACGACCCCGTATCTACTCATTATATCATCGGTCTCACAGGAGAGGTCGTCCAGTGTGTACACGAACAAGATAGCGCATGGGGCAATGGAGGTTTTACAGAGGGGCACGACTCCTGGTGGTCACGCTCCATTAACCCAAACTACTTAACCATCTCGATTGAGCATGTTAAACCCAGCACAGACAATTCTGATGTATTAACTGAACTTCAGAAGGAAGCGAGTTTTCGCTTAATCAAATCTATCAGTGCGCGTTATGCTATTCCAGGTCGATGGGCCGATGCGATGGGCGGTATTACAGGGCACTACTCCATGGACCCACTCTACCGCAGCTTTTGCCCCGGTCCTTATCCGTGGGATGAACTGTTCGCATATCTCTCACAGGTAGATCAAATGTAGTGCTCCGTCAAAAATAATTGAACGAATTCTACACAAGGCTTTTTTCATCAAAGCCAAGGGCAGGAGCGAGACCACGCACATCATACACGCCACTCGTCTCTGCTTATATGTATGGTAGTTAGAATGAATCTTGACAGAGCGGCAGAGAGAAGCTTGCGTTGAGCAAGCTTTCTCTACGCAATGGCAATGCCCTTATAGAGCAAAATTACCAACACCTGTCTTTTTTCAGGAAACCCTCTAACGGTTTTTAGAGCCGTAGTTGGGAGCTTCCTTGGTGATCATGACATCATGCGGATGGCTCTCGCGCAGACCAGCATTAGTGATACGCGTGAAGCACGTTTTTTCCTGCATGTCCTGGATAGTCTCTGCTCCTGCATAGCCCATCGCTTGACGCAAGCCTCCTACCAGTTGGAAGACCAGAGGGCTGAGCATCCCTTTATACGGGACACGGGCCTCGATGCCTTCGGCGATCAACTGTGTCTCATCCTGCTCTCCCTGGAAGTAGCGATGCTTACTATAACGGCGCTGCTTCATCGCTCCAATCGAACCCATACCACGATAATCCTTGAAACGCTCTCCATGAGAGATGATCAGTTCACCGGGACTTTCATCAGCACCAGCGAGCAAGCTACCAAGCATAACTGTATCCGCACCAGCGGCAATCGCTTTCGCAATATCACCTGAATATTGAATACCACCGTCCGCGATAATTGGTACACCATATCTGCGGGCAATCTGAGCACAGTCATACACGGCGGTAATCTGCGGCATACCGACGCCAGCGATCACGCGAGTGGTACAGATCGAGCCAGGACCAACGCCAACCTTTACGGCATCAACACCGGCCTGGATCAATGCTTCCGTCGCCTCAGAGGTCACGACATTGCCTGCCACTAATTGCACCTTGCGACCAAAATGATCGCTGATCTGTGCAACCGCTTCTATGACCATCTGTGAGTGGCCGTGCGAGGTATCTACGACCAGCGCATCCACACCCTCTTCAATGAGAGCTGCACAACGATCAAGTGAATCAGGACCAACACCAACGGCAGCGGCAGCGCGTAAGCGACCAAACTCGTCTTTTGCTGCGTGAGGATAGAGAATCTTCTTCTGAATATCCTTCATTGTGATTAAGCCCTTGAGCATACCCTGGTCATCGACGACAGGCAGCTTCTCGACCTTGTAGCGATGTAGAATCTCCCGCGCCTGCTCAAGCGTTGTTCCGACTGGAACCGTAACCAAGTTCTCGCGCGTCATCAATTCAGAGATGGGGCGCAGAACATTTGTCTCAAAGCGGATATCACGATTGGTCATAATACCAACCAGCTTGCCTTCGGAAGTGATGGGAATACCGGAGATATGGAAGCGTTTCATGGCACTGAGCGCTTCCTGAAGCGGCTCGTCAGGCTCTAGGGTGATCGGATCGGTGATCATTCCCGATTCGGAACGCTTGACCTTATCAACTTCCTGAGCCTGTTCCTCGATAGACAAATTACTGTGGATCACACCGATCCCGCCTTCACGCGCAAGCGCAATTGCCATCCGCGCCTCAGTCACAGTATCCATTGCCGCGCTTGCAATAGGAACATTCAAATTGATTTTCCGCGTAAAACGTGTTTCAGTTGAAACATCACGTGGTAAAACGGCAGATGCGGCGGGAACAATTAAAACATCATCAAAAGTTAGACCTTCCTTGGCAAACTTCTGGGAGAAAGCATCTGATGGGTGTGCCAGAGACATGGCTTGAAGTATCCTCCTTAAAAAAAGGCCAGCACACGCCTAGACGAGTGCTGGACAAGCCCATTATTGAAAGTGCGTGCACTTATAGCACGTTATATATGTGTTTTCGAGCTGGTATGCTCCACTTTCCAGGGCAAAAAGACCAAAAGGGACAGCTACAATAACAGAGGCTTACAATATTCCTGATAGTGTAACACCTGAAATTGCTAACGTCAAATACGTTCTGCTGTGCAGGGAATGCTTATTCTCACTTCCTCGTTTCTTTTAGCCTACAATGATGTTTCACAAATTATGGTGGGTATCGAGAGAGCGAGAGGGAGACAGACGTGGGGAAGCAATGGCAAAGATGAGGAGAGGCCTACGGCAGCGGGTACGGCCAGCCTAGCCCTATTTTTCGTGCCATAAATGGCTAGAGAGTGCATCAAGAAAATTGGAAGGTGCAAGCATAGGGCAAAGGATGGAAAAGTTCCATGCTCAATGTAAAGATGGAGACATAATCAGGCTATTGCTATCATGGAAGAAGATGAAACGCGTTTTTGTAAACTTTTTATTTGAATAGCAATGGTCATCCTCACATGTGTTAGATATGGGGATGACCATTGCTATTACTGTTCCACGCAAAATTTGAGCAGCGCGTTTAGAGAGGGCGGCGGGCACGACCACTCATGATCAGGTTGTAAACCAACACAACTACGGCCAGAACCAGCAGGATATGAATGAAAAAGCCGGTAATATGGGCGACCAAGAAGCCGATAACCCATAACACAACGAGAATTGCTATAACTGCCCAAAGAATACCTACCATAATTCTTCACTCCCTTTCTTACTAAGCATGTCTGCATCTGCCCATAAGGAAGAATAGTGTTACTCTTCTCCGACATGCAGTAGACGACATCAAATAACAATGACAATAAGATCCGGTTTTAAATAAAACACTAGTGCTATCATAGATACGGATGAGTCAGGCAAAAAGTTTTAGGGACTCGTCCGCTAAGAGCTTGTCAGTTTCCATAATCTGCTGTAATTTCTATAGGAAGATCTTTTTCCTCTGTCCATTATTCGATAGTGCTTCTCGAAAACTTGAGTGCACTGCACTAGCAGCACTCAAGCGGCGGTAGTTTTCGTATAAGATCATAAAGGAGTTTTTGTATGTCTGCTGATGCGCAGACAACGACAGCTATGACACAGAGATCTGGAGCTGCAGAGACAACACAGGCACAACTTCAGGGAAATGAGGCCATTGTCGTTGAGAATTTCAGTAAGAGCTACGGCTCTCGACAGGTTGTAGATAGACTTTCTTTTACCGTGAGGCGGGGAGAGATTTTTGCGCTTCTGGGACCCAATGGAGCTGGCAAAACGACGACTGTTGAGACGCTAGAGGGATATCGCGTCCCTAACGGGGGCAGTGTACGTGTGTTGGGGCTGGACCCTGTGCGTGATGCAGAGAGACTGAAGCCACGAATCGGTGTGATGCTGCAACAGGATGGGCTGTATCCAGCTCTGACGGCACGTGAGGTACTCTACCTGTTCGCAGGCTATTATAGCTCTCCCCAGGACCCCGATGCTCTGATAGAACGGGCCGGATTAAGTTCGGCAGCCAAGACACGTTGCCGTCGGCTTTCTGGTGGTCAGAAGCGGCGACTGGCCCTGGCAGTTGCCCTGGTTGGTAATCCTGAACTGGTCTTTCTGGACGAGCCGACAGCTGGGATGGACCCACAGGCACGGCTAACTACCTGGGAGATTCTGCGAGATTTGAGGAGCAGGGGGGCCACGCTTCTGCTGACTACGCACTTGATGGATGAAGCGGAACGACTGGCAGACCGGGTGGCGATAGTCGATCATGGACGCTTGATCGCACTCGACACACCTGGAAATCTCACCGGAACACAGAATGCGACGGTTGTACGCTTTGTTGCTCCTGCTGGGTTAGAGTGCGCACAACTGGCGGCTCTGCCATCGGCGAAGAGCGCCGAGGAACTTCGTCCTGGCAGCTATGTGCTGCAAACAGACGCTGTCCCAACACTACTTGCAGAGCTGACGGTCTGGTTGCGCGATCGGAACGTAACTCTCTCTGAACTACGTGTGGGACATGGCTCGTTGGAAGATCTGTTCCTGCGCCTGACGGGAACGGAGGTACGTGAATAGTATGACAACACAGACAACATCTCTACAAGCGCAGAGCAATAAGGCTGCTTCGCCACTACACCAAATTCTGCAACAGGTTAAATACGAGCTGCTTCTTACGGCACGGCGCGGCGAAAACGTGCTCGTCACACTGATCATTCCGATACTGCTGCTGATTTTCTTCACCTCGCTCAACATTGTGCCGACGAAAAACGGCAGCGCTGTCAACTTCCTGCTGCCCGGCATTCTAGCGCTGGCAATTATCGCGGCGGGGATGGTCAATCTGGGGATTGCGACGGCATATGAACGTTATTATGGGGTGCTGAAACGTCTCGGTAGCTCGCCGCTCTCCCGTGGACGGCTGATTGTGGCGAAAGTGATCGCGATTGTGCTACTCGAAATTGTACAGGTGCTCCTACTGGTGGGAGTTGCCCTTGCACTCTATTCCTGGCATCCCGCCGGTTCACCGCTGCTCTCATTGCTCACGATTGCACTGGGAACGGTCACGTTCGCAGGGCTGGGACTAGCGATGGCGGGAGCGCTACGTGCCGAGATGACGCTAGCTGGAGCAAACGCACTCTTCCTGCTCTTCATCCTGATTGGCGGTGGTATTCTGCCGCTCGATCACCTTCCAGCGCCACTGGCGGCACTGGCACAATTCCTGCCAGCCGCAGCACTGACGCAGGCCCTTCAAGCAACGATGACCAATTCGGCTATCTTCCCCGGATCGCAGTTGTTAATTCTAGCAATCTGGGCGGCAATTATTCTGCTCGTTGCAGTACGCACATTTAAGTGGGAGTAGACGGGATGGCGCGGAAGAACGAAAGCTGAATTCTTGCTGAGAGCGATACTTCATCCTGCTTTTGAGTTGGTAAGGAGTAAGCAGGTTATCGGCAAGAACTGATAAAACCTGCGAGGGCTGCCCTACCTGATTCAGCACCCTTCTTGACACTGGTAGGGCTGGAAATTCTTCATGTTAGCGGCGTGCAACAGGAACATCTGCAACCTCTTCATCTTCGTCGAGTTCGATCTCTTCAACGTCGTCTGTATTCATGGCGAGGAAGAGAGAGGTGAGGAGGAAGAGGAAGACGATGATGTGCACGACGGTACACCAGAAACAGAGGTTGTTGATGAGCACAAGTTCTGCATAGATGAGGTAGAAAATTGGTAGTAAGCCGAGCGCACCCCAGACAACTTCGGCAACGCGCAGACGACGATCTTCGGGACGAATACGCCAGGCGGTAAAGGCGAGTGCGGCTGCGATGATGCTCCAGAGGATGCCGGGGATAGAGACGGGGATGGAGGTACCGGGAATGACAGAGAAGCGACTGGTGAGAACGTGTTCGCAATTGACGAAGCCACCCGTGGAGCAGACCAGCGGGACGTTTTTATCGTAATGGAGCAGTGTTAGATAGATTGAGACACCAAGGCTTGCCAGTGCAAGCACGAGTAGGACGATCTGTCCCCCTGAACGTCGAAAATACGTCATGGAATTCCTCCCGGAATAACTGCTTTAGACTCTCCTTTGAGCGAAGTGAACCAGGACGATCCTGCTTAGCTCTTCTTCTATCATAGCATAGCGTTGGGCATTGGAAATGTCAACAGAAATGAAAAGTAGAAAGTGGAGATGTCCGTTAATTTGGAGGATATACTGTAAGGTTTTCTGTAGTCTATTGAGATAGCTTTTAAGCGATATTGCCCCCAACACACTTCTTGCTCATAGTGTAGAAAAGAGGTGCGTTGGGAGTGCTACAGCTAGACCGCTTCCTTGGGGATAACGGGAGGGGTCACTTCATTGGCAAAGTGGCATGCGGAGTAGTGCAGATGACCTTCTTTGAGTTCAAAGGCTGGTTCGACCTCACGACAGATTGCCTGTGCCATAGGACAACGGGTGTGAAAACGGCAGCCAGAGGGGATGTTGATCGGGCTGGGGAGGTCGCCCGAAAGGATGATGCGCTGGCGACGCCGCTCGACTTTGGGATCAGGAATCGGTACTGCTGAGAGCAGGGCTTTTGTGTAGGGATGTTTGGGCGAGGTGTAGAGTTCGTCGCGGTCAGCAAGTTCGACAATTTTGCCCAGGTACATGACAGCGATGCGGTCGGCGACGTGGCGAACGACGCTAAGGTCGTGTGAGACAAAGAGGTAGGTCAGGTTGAACTGGCGCTGCAGACGCTGTAACAGGTTGAGCACCTGGGCACGGACAGAAACGTCGAGCGCCGAGACCGGTTCATCGGCGACGATGAATTCGGGATTGATTGAGAGTGCGCGCGCCACGGCGATACGTTGCCGCTGACCACCACTGAACTCGTGCGGGTAGCGGTCTATATATTCTGGACGCAGGCCCACGACGCGGAGCAATTCCTCTGTGCGCTCACGAACCTCCTGTTTTGGCACCGTCTTATAAATATGCATTGGCTCGGAGATCAATGAGCCGATGGTGAAGCGAGGATTGAGCGAGGCGAAGGGGTCCTGGAAGACCATCTGCACCTGCTGGCGCATCTGACGTAGCGGCTCCCCCTCCATATGTGCGAGATCTTTATTCTCGAAGAGAATCTGGCCGGAGGTAGGTTTGTAGAGACGAATTAATGTACGGCCAATCGTTGTTTTGCCGGAACCGCTTTCTCCCACCAGTCCAAGTGTTTGACCACGAGCGATATCGAATGTCACACCGTCAACGGCACGGACGTAGCCAACAGTGCGCTGTAGAATGAGGCCACGTTTCAGTGGGAAGTGCATTTTCAGGTCACGCACATCCAGCAGGGTATCGTGTTTCACAGGTGTTTGAGATATTCCTAACATAAGTCCCTTCTCCTTACGACGCTTGTACACTCTCGTTACTTGCTGCGGCCTGTGATTCGTCCAAGGCAGCCTTCACCTGAGCCAAGCGTTTCTGGCGACGACGCTCAGCGTAGTCCTGATCAGCGGGGTCAGTGACGTTGGCCCAGCATGCTTTGCGATGCGCAGCATTTGTTTCAACTGGATCTAACGAGGGCATAGTGCGACAGGCGCTTCGTGCAAAGTAACAACGGGGCATAAAGGGACAACCTGTGGGAGGATTCACTAGATCGGGCGGTGCACCTTCAATTGTTTTGAGTTCCGACTGACGCTCTGCATCCAGTCGTGGTACCGAGGCGAGCAGGCCAAGTGTGTAGGGATGGCGCGGATTGGCGAAGAGTTCTGCGGTTGGCGATTCTTCGACAACTTTGCCCGCATACATTACCACTACACGGTCAGCAACACCCGCGACAACGCCGAGGTCATGCGTAATCAAAATCAATGATGTGCCGAATTCGGAGCAGATGCCATTGATCAGTTCGAGGATCTGAGCCTGTACCGTCACGTCCAGTGCAGTTGTTGGTTCATCGGCGATAAGCAATTGGGGATTGCAGGCCAGAGCAATGGCAATCATCACACGCTGACGCATACCACCACTAAACTGATGTGGGAAAGAATCAATGCGCTCAGCAGCGGCAGGGATACCAACCTGCTCAAGGAGAGTAATGGCGCGTTTACGCGCATCATCAGAGGAAAGTTTGAGATGGATACGCAGGCCCTCACCGATCTGCTTACCCACTGTCATGGTTGGATTCAAGCAGGTCATCGGGTCCTGGAAGATCATCCCTATCTGCGCTCCACGAATCTTGCGCATCTCGCGCTCAGGCAGTTCCAATAGATCCTGGTCTTTAAAAAGAATACTGCCGCCAGCATACTCGCCGGGAGGTTGGGCAACGAGGCGCATGATAGAGAGCGCGGTTACGCTTTTACCGCACCCACTTTCGCCCACGATAGCCACCTTCTCGCCCGGCTTCACAGCAAAGTTCACGCCATTCACGGCCTGAACATAGCCTGCCTTTGTTTTAAAGTAGGTCTTGAGGTCCTGTACCTCTAATAAAGACTCACTCAAGATAGCTCTCCTTTTACACTTACGTATGTTGTAATTAAACTCGCCAGGCGTCCAGACTATTCTAGAAAAGGGCGAAATTGCATCCCTTTTCAGATTCTACAATGTCTCATTGCAGCAAGAGTAATACTGTTCAGAGGTCCTATTCAGAAAATTTCGGGGTACAAGCGGCGTGCTACCAATAGCGCCTGCCCGACCTCCGTCACAACGACACGACCATCTGCCAGATCTGGTACGGCGCTCTCTCATCCTCTTCCTGCTCTTATAGCGCCTGCTCAATATACGACCCACGCTTCTCAATTCCCTCTTGAAAACTTTTTCGACCTGTCCATGATCTGAGCCTGTAGAGAGACTAGCGCTCCGTCATATATGGATCAAGTGCATCACGCAAGCCATCACCAACGAGATTGCAGCTCAACACAGTAAAGAAAATCAGCAGTGCAGGCACCAGCACAAGTGTAGCATCTCTATCAAAGTAGTTCTGCCCATCGGAGACCATATTGCCCCAACTGGGATTGGGGGCACGAACACCAAAGTTGAAGTAGCTCATAACCGATTCAAGAATGATATTGGTACCAACCAGCAAGGTTGCAGTGACAATAATCGCGCCTGCTGCATTGGGCAGGATGTGGCGAAACATTAGACGCAGATCTTTAGCTCCAACGGTACGTGCAGCCATGACATATTCACGCTCACGGAGGGCCAGAAACTCACCACGTACCAGGCGTGCAGCGTTTGTCCAACCGAGCACGCTAATCAGAATAATGACACTTTTGGGAGTGCCATCAGTGAATGAAGCTGAAAGTACAAACAGCAGCAGATAGAGCGGTACTGAGAGAACAACATCGGTTATGCGCATCAGAATATTATCAAGTATCCCACCGTAGTAGCCAGCAAGAGCGCCGATGCCGATACCGATCACAATGGTAGCAAGCATTGAAAGTAGACCGACGAGCAGCGAGACGCGACCACCAGCAATGGCACGGGCAAACACGTCACGACCAACGTAGTCGGTGCCAAAGGGATGCTGCAAAGAAGGTGCAGCATAGCGACCAACGGGATCAACGGCGTCGGGATCGACGTGCCAGAGCAATGGCGTTATATAGCAGAAGAGCATCATGAGGATCAGAAATATTGCACCTATTACAGCGGTGCGATTACTAACAAAACGATCAAAGATAATACGTCCCTGACTACGCCGCTTCTGTGCTAATGCAGGAGTCACTTCCAACATCGGTTCAAGCTCTTCTTCTGTGACTGATGCTGAGTGTAATGTGTCCATCTGTTCTCTCCTTTACATACAGGTGGGAGTGCTATGAGTAGCGAATACGCGGGTCCATCACCGCGTAGAGAATATCGGCGAGCAGGTTGAAGGCAATGACGAAGACAGCGCTCAGCAACAACATCGCCAGGAGCACGGGGTAATCCAGGCGCTCAAGTGAGTCGATGAAGAGCTTGCCCATGCCCGGCCAGGAGAAGATGCCCTCTGTAATCGCAGCGCCACCGGCAACTGAGCCGAAATCAATTGCGACAACAGTAATCAAAGGAATTACCGCATTACGTAGAGCGTGACGTGCCACCCAGGCAAATGGACCGACTCCCTTTGCCCGTGCCGTACGCATATAATCCTGTTTGATCACCTCAACCATACTGGAACGCAGGAAACGGCTCCAGCCAGCAATAAAAGTGATGGAGAGTACAATTGTGGGTAGAATAAGATGAGTAGCGCGATCTATAAACGAGTTAAAAGGATCAAAGACGTAACCAGCAGTTATCATTCCAGATACAGGTAGTGCATGAAGTTTTACGCCAAAGATATCCTGAGCAAGCAGTGCAAAAACAAAGATCGGCATAGAGATACCGAAGTAGGCAACTGTTGTCAATATATAGTCAACGGTCGTACGATAACGCAGAGCCGAAAGCGAACCGATGAAGAGTGCTACGATCAGTGCAAGCAGCAGGCCGAGCAGAAACAGTTGTAGTGTATTTGGAAAATGGTCGGCGAGGACCGAAGAGACCGATTGATTTGTATCGAAGGAGAAGCCAAAATCTCCGACCAGCATACTCCCCAGCCACTTGAAGTACTGCACAGGTACAGGATAGTTCAAGCCCAACCGCTCACGTAGCGCTGCCTGTGCAGTTGGACTCATACGTGGATTCAGCAGAACACGTTCAGGTCCACCTGGCAAGAGATGGACAAGCGTGAACATAAAGATAGATACAAGCAAGAGCAAAGGGATTGCTTGCAGTACTCTTCTGAAAATATAACGTCCCATAAAAGCCTCCCAAACGTCTAGCAAGCGATGGTAGAGGAGAGATCTGTGTACGTCTATACTAAGAAATAAGCTCGGATGTGCTTGAAAGTAGGCACCCCAGCACCATTGCTAGCAAATAAGTAGAGATGGTACTCTGGTTGATCATAGAGATGACCAACCAGAGAAGTCTAGAATGCTAGACTACGACGGAGAAAGTGACTATATAGTAGCACTTTCTATTAGCACTTTCCACCATCGCACCACCAATCCCACAGATTGACGGTTTCAGCAGCGCCCATTGAACCTGGAGCATAGTTATGCGCCGTCTTCTTGGCAACTGCTCCATCGATAGGCGCGTACTCAGTGATGAACGGGAACTCAGTCAGGTAGATGTCGTGCAACTTATTGAAGATCTCCTGGCGCGCATTTGGATCACCGGTTGCCAGTTCCTGATCAAACAGCTTGTCAGCATCCTTACTACACCAGAAGGAGTAGTTCTGTCCACCATAATTATTGGCGGCCGAAGGAATATTCTTACAGTTCAGCGTACCGGAGTCGTCGGCATCATATGTGTACGTTTGCTGGAACTCACCGATATCGTACTGACCAGGCTTGCCCTGTGGCAGAATCTGGCCGAAGAACGTGCCACCAGGATAGTTATCAAGTTGTGTATTGATACCGATCTTTTTCAGGTCCTGCTGGACAAGAATCTGATCTTGCTTGCGCCACTGCAACTTGGTTGTTGCGTAGTGGAAATCCAGCTTCACGCCATCCTTCACACGAATACCATCGGAGCCAGCCTTCCAACCAGCATCGTCGAGAACTTTCTTGGCAGCTTCAACATCGTACTTCGGGCACTTCGCATCCTTCTGGTAGCCAGGCACAAGTGATGCGGGGTGATCAGTACAGAGTTCATTTGCCTGACCATTACGTGCGTTATCGATCATATTCTTGTGATTGATTGCCATAGCAATCGCCGTACGAACCTTCACATCTTTCAGTGCTGGATTATTCTGGTTCATCCACAGCGCCTCGTATCCAGCAGGGACACGATCAGGGACATAGGTATAGCCGGTAGCAGCTTTGAAGGCATCAATCTTACTGACATCGACAAACCAGCTCGATGTAATACTGCCAGCTTGCGTATCCTTGAGCACAGTCTCTGCGTCGTCACGGATCTGGAAGACGATCTTATCCAGGTGAGGCAGACCCTCGGAAGCACGATAGTACTTAGGATTGCGAACGCCAGTGTAGACCTGATCAGGTGTTGTCTCATCAGCTTTCAGCGTGAAAGGACCGCTTACCACAGTTGGCTTCTGCGCATCAGGTGATTTAAGGACCTCATCAGGAGCCATGCTCTCGAAGCGATGCTTTGGCAGAGGTGAACCGGGGTTGGCATCGACCCAGATAGTTGGAAAAGGCGAAAAGGCCTTATTAAGATGGAACGTGATCGACAGCTTATCGGATGAGACCGTTGCAGAGTCAATGGCATCAAAACCTGCAGTAAACTTTGCACCAAACTTTGGATTGTTGTAGAGTTTCCAGGTAAAATCAACGTCATCAGCATTCAACGGCTGACCATCTGACCACACCAGATTTGGGCGTAGTTTGAAAGTCCAGGTCTTCAGATCCTTAGAAGCGCCGCCATTAGCCACAGAGGGAATCTGTGTCAAAAGACCAGGGTGGAGACGTCCATCAGCATCACCATAGATGAGTGGAGCATAGAACGCCTGCTGCACAAGCACCGAATATGTTGTATCCGAACCATTCGGCAACATACTGTCAGGTGCGGCTGGCACGTCATCAATCCAGGTGCCACCCTTGGCGATATTAGCGTTGTTATTGCTGGTTGGTGAGGGTGTGCCCTGTGCACCACAGGCGCTCAGAACGAGTGTAAAAATTGCGAGAAAAGAAAATAGGCTGAGCTTCAATCGAGATGTAGGCCGTTCGTACATTGTGCCTCCTAACAATAAGCTTTTCCCTGAGGATGAAGATCTCAGAGCAAGAACAAGGGCGCTCTAGAGTGAAGATGTGCAGTGGTAATCTGCGTATTTTCGCTCAAAAAGGGCAGACGTTATGATTTGAACTCAGTGAGCGCATAATATGGGGACGCGAGTTCAAACAATATACATAGAGTACGTTACGTGAGCTTGCTTTCTCACATAAATTTTAACAATCTTGCCAGAGCTTTTCAGAATCAACGCAATGCGGAACGTTTTTTGCTGCCACAAGTAGATTGATAGGTACTGAAGGGAATTTGTTATGGTGTGTTATAAAGAATTTCGCCGTAGGCATGGGTACGAGGGCGCAACGTCGTCTCTGTAGATTGTTCCAGGGTTTTCTGCTCAAGAGGAAACGCTGGTAGAGTGAGAAAGAGTGTGCGACGGTTGCCGGGGAAGCTTTGCATTTCTAGATGACCATCGTGCTGCTCCAGAATTTTTCGCGAGACGTAGAAGCCCATGCCCAGGTTTGTATGTGGAAAAGAGTCACGCACGATGATCATGACCTCCTGTGCACTCTGCTGCACGGTAAGAGTTGTTGGTAGCTCTCGCGTCACCTGTGCAGAAATATGTGAAAGTAGTGAACGTATAACGTGGCTGATCTGCTGGGCATCTACTTCAGCAAGCACGGGTCCATATGATTGCTCCCATGAAAGCTGCGCACCTGTTGCTTCTGCGACTTCAGAGAGAATTGAGTGGCATAACGCCACCAGGTCATATTGACGAGGATGCGGAATAAAGACACCTGCCTCAAGATGAGCAGTATCCTGTAGCTCATGCAACAGATCTTCGGTTTGTGCCAGAGCTTGCGCGATCTCCGTGAAACTGTGCTGAACAATCTCCGCAGCTTCAGATCCACCTGGTGTGAGGTCACGTGCTCCTTTTGGATCACTTGCGTCTACCAATTCCGTCTGAGAAATATGCTGATATATGGATCGACCTGACCCAGTTTGGGGGTACTGCAATAGCTTACGCTGTAATAGCTGCGTCAACTCTTTCAGGCGAGCAACGGGGTCACTAAGCTGCTGTGAGACCAGCCCCACAACTTTGTCTTTCGCTAGTTGTGCTTCGACTAACTCCTGTGTGCGCTGCTGCACAACGCGTTCGAGCGAGCGTGCATGTAATTCCAGTATACGCTGCTGATCCACTACCTGGCGACGCAACTGGCATGTCTGAATGGCACGGTGGAGTGCGGCGAAAAAGACATCGCGTTCAATAGGTTTTTGAATATAATCATACGCTCCACCGCGCAAGGCACGAATCGCCACATCGTGCTCTCCCTGGCCTGTGATCAGAATTATTGGAATTTCTGGTTGCCTTTGCTGAATCTGACCAAGTAGTTCGAGACCATCCATCTCAGGCATCTTAATATCGCTAACAATCACGTCATACTGACGTTTTTGTAGGAGGCGCAATGCTTCATGGGGAGAGGCGGTTGTATCCACCTGAGCAGCAGGAATACGTAAAAGAATAGAGCGAGATAGTGCGTGGAGTAATGCAAGATCATCATCGACAATGAGAATAGAGGGCGGAATTGTTTCTAAAGATTGTGGATGTGCGGCTTCTCTATTAGGTATACATGCGAGTAATCCATCTTGCAGACGTACTTCAACCCCATCAAGAGTGAGGAGATAGCATCCATTGTCATTAAACGTGACCTGGCCATAAATCCATGTATCAGAAATACAAACTTCTACCTCTGTGCCACTATGCAATTGATAGCTATTTAAGTTCAAGCATTTGCACTCACTATCATATTTTAGAAATCCTGTTGCTTGGTAGCTATTTTTCTCATCCGACATAAGTTCTCTATTACCTTGTTTTGTATTTTTGTAGGTCATTACATTACGCATGCACAAACAAGAAAGTGCGGCACGGTCAGTACACTCCCAGAATGAAAATCCGCAACCCGTTCTCTACTACTTTACAAGTTCTTTACCTGCCGGTCAACTCCACTATGATCGAAGTAGACCAGGTCTGTAAGGATAGGCCTTGACTGAAACTGGTTTCATTCCAAGAGATTAGAATCTTTTTGTAAGCAGAACTTTGTCGAGATTCGTTATGAGTGGTACTATGTTTCTGGTAACTTCTTTCTTGATGATAGATGCTATGAATAGGTTCTGTTGGCAAATTATAGTATAGAGAAGAGGAGAAACACGTATGACGACACATACTAGCCTGCCGTTAACACAAAGACCTGAGTGGTTAGCACTGGCAGAGCATTTCCAGCAGGTAAAGGAGGTGCATCTACGCACGCTCTTCGCAGAAAATGTGCAGCGGAGTGAGCAGATGACGGTTGAGGCAGCAGAAATCTATCTCGACTATTCTAAAAATCGGCTGACCACTGAAACGCTTTCATTGCTATTGAAGCTTGCAAATGCGGTGGGTCTGCAAGAACGTATTGAGGCGATGTTTCGCGGCGACAAGATTAATGTAACCGAGCAACGTGCCGTTCTGCACATAGCGCTGCGTGCCCCAAAGGATCAGAGCATTGTGGTCGATGGGCAAAACGTTGTGCCGGAGGTGCACGCGGTACTGGACAAGATGGCGAACTTCTCAAATCGTGTGCGTAGTGGCGAGTGGACTGGCTATACAGGTAAACGCATCCGCAATATTATCAATATTGGCATCGGTGGCTCCGATCTGGGTCCGCACATGGCGTATGATGCACTGACCTACTATAGTGACCGAAACCTCACCTGCCGCTTTGTCTCCAATGTTGATGGTACCGACTTCGTTGAAGCGGTGCACGATCTGAATCCAGAAGAGACCCTTTTTATTGTCTCCTCCAAAACCTTCACCACTCTTGAGACGCTAACAAATGCGCGTAGTGCCCGTGACTGGTGCTTGCGTACGTTGAAAGATGAGCAGGCGGTTGCCAGGCATTTTGTTGCAGTCTCGACAAATGAGGAAGAAGTGAGGAAGTTTGGCATTGATACGGAGAATATGTTTGGCTTCTGGGACTGGGTAGGTGGTCGCTACTCCTATGATTCTGCGATTGGTCTTTCCCTGATGATTGCTATCGGACCCGAGCAGTTTGGTGAGATGCTAGCGGGCTTCCACGAGATGGATGAACATTTCCGTACTGCCCCATTCGAGCGCAACCTTCCTGTGCTATTAGCACTGATTGGAATCTGGTACAACAACTTCTTCGGGTCGGAAACGGTTGCGATACTGCCTTACGATCAGTACCTGGATCGGCTCTCTGCGTATCTGCAGCAGCTTGATATGGAGAGCGATGGGAAATCAGTCGATCTGGATGGGAAGCGGGTGAACTACCAGACTGGTCCGATCATCTGGGGTCAGCCAGGAACCAATGGACAGCATGCCTTTTACCAGCTTATTCACCAGGGCACAAAGCTCATTCCCTGTGATTTCATCGGCTTCTACCAATCGTTGAATCCGCTTGGTCAGCATCATGATCTACTCATGGCAAACTTCTTTGCTCAGACCGAGGCCCTCGCCTTTGGCAAAACTGCAGATGAGGTGAAGGCGAGTGGAGTCGCCGACTTCCAGGTGCCCCATCGCACTTTTGAGGGGAATCATCCCACAAATACTATTCTAGCTGAGCGGCTCACTCCTGCTACGTTAGGCAAGTTGATCGCGCTCTACGAGCATAAAGTTTTTGTACAGGGCACGATCTGGCATATTAACTCCTTCGATCAGTGGGGAGTCGAGCTGGGCAAAGTGCTCGCAACACGCATTATTCCTGAGCTTGAGAGCAGCGAAGAGCCAGAGCTGACACACGACAGTTCTACCAACACCTTGATTCGTCGCTATCGCCAGTTCAAACGGAAGTGATTGTTCGCTTGACTATAAGAAATACAAAGGGAGAACATATCTAGATGTTCTCCCTTTCTTCATGAATAATGAAACTCGTAGCTAGCGTGATAGCGTGTTCATGGTGAGGGCAAGACGTTTCTACTTCAGTTAGAAGGAGAGCACTACCATGACTACAAGCAAGACATCTCAGGATGAGCGGCAGATACAGGCGACAGAGAATCTGAATGCACCGGCAGAGTTAGCAGTCGAGACTGAATTGACACCCCAACAGGTGCGAGAGGTTACAGAGGCGATTAACCCGTTGATCGCTGACGCATTTGCTCTGTATATTAAGACAAAAAATTTTCACTGGCATCTTTCTGGTTCGCATTTCCGAGACTATCACCTGCTCTTCGATCGGCAGGCAGAGAGCATTCTAGCGTCTATTGATCGAATGGCAGATGGTGTGCGCAATAGTGGCGGCACAACGATTCGTAGCATCGGTCATATCAAGCAGTTGCAGACGATTCAAGACGACACAAATGATGTTGTTCCAGCGGGGCAGATGGTGCAGGAGCTTCTTAACGACAATGCTCATCATGCGCAGATGATACGGCATGCTGTTAAGGTATGTGACGAATGTCGTAAATATTCTACAAGTAACATCCTGCAAGAATTACTCGATGAGGCCGAGAGGCGAAAGTGGTTTTTGTTTGAAGTGCTCCGAGGCATGCATAATACAGATTAGCATCTGAATCGTCGCTAAAAGCAGGAGGCATGAGCCATCCCGAACTTTTTGAAAAAGTTCGGGATGGCTCATGCCTCTCTCACTGCTCTCATATGAGAGACTACCCTGCTGGTTCTACGATAATATATGTGCGATCTGGAGTCTCTTCACCTGCAATCTTTTGATACATTTCACCGTATTTTTGCGCTAGGAGGGTACGAGCGCGGACACGCTCATCGTCGATAGCCTCGTGCGCCTGACCCTGTACCTCTGGCTCTCCAAGCAAATTGCCAACGCGATCGGAGGGGGTCATACGAACGCGTCCATCGTTGCGGATGCGCTTTGTCTTGCCAGCCTGCTTTCTCGTGGTGATATAGAGTTTGCCCTGATCATAGGCAAACCAGACGGTAGTTGGAACTGCATCACCACTACGACGGTAGGTGGTCAGCACGATAAACTCGTGAGGCGCGAGAAAGGCAAATAGATCTTTTGTTGATACCTCATGCATAGCCATAGAACAATTACACTCCTCTTAAACTACAAGAGACAGAAGCGTATATACTGACAAGAGCCTTCCCATTCTCACCTGCTCGTCTATTTGCCACAGAAACAGGCTAAATAAGTTTATATTGATGATTTTTGTGCATCGTGATGCACAAAGCCCATAATATAAGAGTGAGTGGTGTGAGCGTGAGCATACAACCAGGAAGAGAATTTTCTGATCTACTGTCTCTGTCCATTGTAGTTATACCACATTTATCTTTTTAAGAATTGAGCAAGGAGGCAATAGAGTGACAAACAGTACGAGCAATTGTTTGTCCGTCTTCAAGAGATTGCTGTTGCTGTGTGTAGACGGCAAGGATATAAGTCTGGTTATTGAAGGTGATAATGCCAGAGCTATTCATCACCCATTGACCATCAGGACCAGTAACCCAGCCATCCTTCATTGCAACCGTTGCACCTGCTGGCACATTATCACCAACACCGACAAGTTGATCAGCCTCAATGTTCTCCATCAGATTGAGAGCGAGAGCGCGATGGGTAGCGTTCAGAATTTTATTGTTATGAAGAAGTGTGAGAAGATCAACCATAGCATGAGGTGTTATTTGACTATAACCCCAGGCGTCGATATCCATGCTTACACCACCAATACCAATTTTCTGCAAATAGTTTGAGACTCCATCTGCTCCTCCAACAGCATCATAGAGTGAGGTAGCGGAGTCATTATCAGAGTTTTCGATCATTGTTGTGAGAAGATACTGTTCATTATCGTCGGGTTCTCGACCCTGTTGCTCAAGCATATCCAGGAAGGTTAGCAGGATAGGAACCTTTACAGAACTTGCCATAGTAAATGTTTGTGCATCATTATATGTATAATACGTCTGGTGATTTATGTCATAGAGTGTTACACCCACTGTATTACCATTACTATTCAGATAAGCTGCAAGATCAGAAGAGAGTGCATCGAAAGAGGCGTGAGCAGTTGTATCACCAGGTGAATTAAGTGTAACTGAGCTGGAATTTATCCAGCCTGCATACGTTTTACCAAGTACCTGCCATTGGACATGGTACCAGAGCGTATTTGCTGACCAGGCAGTATCTCCAAGCAGAAGAAGTGGAAAGTTTTGCTCGATATGTGCCTGTTTCTGCCCATTGTTTACACTATCCAGTAGAATGCTATCTCCCTGTGACCAGACTGTTTGCTGAGCATCTACCAGCACTTGCGGCAAGCCAGTTGTATAGAGATAGTCTAGACCAACATTTAAATAGTGAATTGAAGAATCATTTGTAAGGTCAGAAGCATCTTGATCCTGGATCAATCCAGCATAGAGGAAGACCTGTACCAGCATGTGATGAACATGTCCATTCTGCGTCACGGTAAAAGGCAGGGCTGCGGTGAGTGGTACACCGAAACTCTTCTCCCACCCGTCAGGAGAGACTGTGGAACGTTGCATATACTGCCAGAGTGTAGAAGGAATAATATGTCCAACCTTCTCGTTTGCACGCGTTCCACTCTGTACAAATACGCCCTGAGCGCTCTCGATAACTGATGGATGCGTGTTATTTTGAGCAGACACACCTGATTTGCTTGGAGTTGGCGCTGGCTGCATACGTTCTGGATTAGTAGCTTTGCGTAGATCAATATAGGTAAATGAACTTCCCCGATCATAAATAGGCAGCTTGCTACCTAAAGTGAGTAGAACCTGGAGCAGTGGCAAGGAGACAATCCCCGTTGCTGCATCTTTTGTACCATTCTTTATCAGTGTAGATAATATATCCTCGCTTGAGTCGAGTGGAGGTGTGTGTAATTGCGCAGGAAGAAAGAGTGCTCCACCAGTAAAGAACTGGAGCCATCCCTGGCTGATGGGAAAAGCACTGGTCAGCGGATTTCCTAAATCCGCTGCATACCGTTGATAATATGCAGAGAAAACTGGAGAGACAGCTATTTGTTCTGTATTACTATCTGGGATGAAAGTGTTTACAGGTGTTGTTGTCCGTGTATCATTACTCCATTGCTCTGCTTCAGTTGTTGCTCCTGTCCGTGCAGAAGATGTTGATGCTTGAGGAGTACGTGAAGCTTCGCCTGTCTCCCTGGAGATAGGAGTAACGCTACTTGATGCTGGCGTGGTGGAAGAACTTCCCATTCTGCTGGCAAGGCCAGAATTGGCACTGCAACTTGTAAAGCACACCCAGAGAAGCAGCAGAGCAGACAGAAAGAAGGTATTTTTGAATACCGCACGCTTCTGCTGACAACCAGGGCTACTGAATAAAACACTCACTGTGTCCTACACCTTTATAACTCTTACTTGTATCTCCATCATACCAGGAAAGAATAGGTAGTGTATGAAGAAACGCTCAAGATTTGTTAAAGGCTTCTAATATTTAACTGTAAATGTTGAAAAGGATTTTTTCATTCAATATCAAGCTCATACTCCCTGGTTGCTTCTTTTAATGTTTCGTTAAGAGCTGTCAGAGCAGTATGAGGATCAACAGGTTCTTTCATCACCTCTGCCTCTCGATCCACACGATTTCTCACAAAAGGGAGATCCCGGCGCAGGTCCTCTAGGAGCTCAATCACTTTACTCACTTTCCGTTCGGTCAAAAGGTTGATCTGCAGATCCAGGTGACGGCGCTGTTCGGCAAGCTTTGCCTGGCGATTTTGCGCGGTCAAAATAATCGCAGTCATCAACAGAGCGGTCAAGCTGATCGTATCCTGCAGCCAGGGGAAAGGAGGCGCATCGAAGGCAGATAGACCGAAATAGTGGTGAAAAAGATTGACGAAGATCCAGAATAAGCTCAAGAGCACAATCATATACACTGCTACAGGGCGGCCTACAATATTGCTAGCCTTTTCCATCAAGCGTTGATGGCGACTGACCTTGCGTTCTGCACTCAGACGTAATGCAACAATCGTTTCAATGTCCTGGTCCAGAATATCGGTGAGTTCAGTGATTGTCTTTTTATCGTCTACCATATGTTCCATTAGGTTTCATTGCTCCAGTATTTCAGACTGTATGAGGAATAGAAAAGTTCCGCTTCTCTCAAAAGCTACTCCTCAAGTAGATACACGTTTCACGGAGCTGAGTCGTCGTGACACTTCAGCAAAAGAGCGTTTCAAGAGTCCAGTTCAAAATTGTGCCGCCTTGCCCAAACAGCTTTTCTGTCAGCACGTCGCTCAGCTCACCGTGCCAAAAATGAACTGCACCCGCGTTTCAAAAACTCTTGTCATTCGCAAAGCTACCTGCTATACTGGCAGCAGGACAGCGTAGCTCAATGGATAGAGCGTATGCCTCCGAAGCATAAGGTTGCGGGTTCGATCCCCGCCGCTGTCATCCCAACATTCCTCACTTTTTATTGCTCCATTGTAAAACGGGCTTCTCCTCATCACAATTATCAATTTTAAGTATTTACACACATCGTTCTTTGCCTTATGCTAGGGATAGTCTGGAAACTGTAGGTAGGAGGTGTGGTTTTTATGGAACAGCAGCAGAGGCAACGCCACTTCAACTTATTCCACTATCACGTGTCGCAACAACAAACAACACCACTTCCAGCCCTTCCATCTCTGCCAATTCTCGTTTCACAGGATGCGCTACAACCAACGCTTGAGCTAGAGGCACAACAGCAACAGATGCAACAGCCGGTGAACGAGATAGAACAGAGAACAGAGGGCACAACAGAGACAGTGAAGCAACAGTCTCTCCGTCCACGTTTGCTGGCAATAGCTCTTGTACTTGTACTCGGTATTACGGTCTACTTCATCTGGCGGCCAGATGCATCAGGTGCGTCCACTCCGACGACGTCTAACACACCGGTGCCACATAGCACGGCAATTGTAAAAAGCAGTGTAACGCCATCAGCAGCAGGAACAGATGGTTCAGGGACAGCTGGAACAATTCAGGTATACATTGCTGGAGCCGTCCAGCATCCCGGTGTCTACTCGCTTAATAGTAATGCCCGCGTCTATGAGCTACTGAAGATGGCTGGTGGACCACTGCCCTCAGCAAATCTTGTAGCATTAAACCTCGCAGCACGTCTCAACGATGGACAGGAGGTATACGTTGCAGCGATTGGCGAGAACCCTCCCTCGTCTTTGTCGAACACGAATGCAACGAGTTCGGCAGGATCAACTATAACTGATCCTGGACAAAAAGTTAATATCAACAAGGCGAGCGCGGATGAGATGCGACAAACACTGCACGTTAGCTCGAAGACGGCACAGGATATTGTAACTTATCGCCAGAAACACGGCCCGTTTAATTCAATCGAAGCGCTTCAGCAGGTGGTCAGTAAGGCAATCTACACCAAGATCAAGGATCTCGTGACGATCTGATGATCTGTGTTTTTAGATAACTTATAGAAGGCCAGAGTAAGTCTTACTGCTTACAGAAACGCTCCCTTTATACTTGTTTAGTATAAATTCTACATAGACAAATCAGTAGCATCATCTACATACACATATTAGCAAATGAATACCTTGTGGTAGGGAGGTTTCAGGAAGGTATGGAGCAGCACAATTCACAGAATGTAACGTTGCATTTACGTGGTATGGGTCTCGTTCTGGTTGTAGGTGCATGGCTAGCGGGTATTCTAGTTGTGGCGTTTGCGGTAGACACGAATATAGTAGTACCCGCACATCTGTTCTTAGTTGGAACTGGTCTAGCGTTAGCATTTCTGGCTGTATGGTTTCGCAATGTACGCGTACGTTTTGCATTTCTCCTCTTGTTTTGTCTGTGCGCTGGTGGGTGGCGTTACACTTCAGCGCTACCAGCAAATGATCCCTTACAAGTTACACGCTTTATTGGTAGTGAAGTGCTGAAAGTCCGGGGTAATGTGGTGGAGGAGCCAGAATTTACAGGTCGTGCACGTATCCTGACGATAGAGGTACAGAGCGCGCAGCGGAAAACCTCGTCTTCCTGGGAAGTGGCACATGGCACAGTGCGCGTGCAAGTTCTGGGTAGTGAGATCGAAGACGCTTACGGCGCAAACTATGGAGACCAGGTTGAATTGCAAGGCAAATTACAGACTCCTCGTCAACCCTCGACCGCTGATATTCTTGCAGAGATGCCATTTCCGCGTGTCCATGTCCTGCAAACGGATGATCACTCGCTATTTGCCATGCTCTACTCGCTACGTGTTCACCTTGCGCATATCATTGAACAATCGCTACCACAGCCAACGGCGTCATTGCTCGTTGCAATCTTTCTAGGCCTGCGTACTCCCGCACTTAAACCGCTTATTCCCGACTTCAATACGACAGGAACTGCACATCTTATCGTACCTTCAGGATTTAAAGTTACACTCCTGGCAGGAATCGTGCATGCGGCGACACGCTGGCTCTATGAAATTCCTGTACGTACATCTGATGGAACCTCCTTTAAGAGGAGAAAGGGCCGCTGGTGGTCCTGGTGTGGAACAGGGATTATCGTGCTGAGTATCGCTGTGTATACAGTACTCAGTGGTACCGGGCCTGCTGCAATTCGTGCTGGCATTATGGGTATTCTTCTCGTCAGTGCGCCTCGTCTTGGACGCATATACAATATCTATACAGCCCTTGCCTTTAGTGCCCTGCTGATGAGCCTCTACAATCCATTTATATTATGGAATGTAGGATTTCAGTTGTCTTTTCTAGGTACGCTTGGCATCGTTCTTTTTACTCCCTACATACAACGCTTCATAGACTTTCTGTTGCCTTTTCGTTGGGCCAGTATAGTCACAGAGACGATAGCCGTTACTCTTGCAGCGCAGATTGCAACTCTTCCTATTTTTGCGAGTGCATTTCAACAGGTCTCTCTGATAGCACCACTTGCAAATCTGCTAACGGTTCCACTCCTGGGTTCAACTATTCTTCTGGGGCTGCTACTGTGTCTCTGTGGTCTCATTGCCCATCCTCTGGCGTTCCTCTTCGCCTGGATTGCCTGGCCGCTCCTCACGTATATGCTCATCGTTGTCAAAAAATGTGCTTCTTTACCACTTGCCTGGTTTGCTATCAGCGGATTGGACAGCCGTATCGCGTGGGCTTACTATGTGCTGTTGGCGGTCATTGTCTCTCTCCTTTTCCATTATTGGCCCTCAATTCTTGCTCAAAAGCGACATGAGCAGCAAGCTCCGTTCGGCTTGTCACAGAAGAGTTGGTGGTTTCTGCGTATAGGTATCGCACTCTTGATAGTAGGGTGGAATGGTGTCAGCATTCTCCTTACGCCACCCTTAAGCGGACTACGAGTGACCTTCCTTAACGTGGGTCCAGCTAGCCAGCCAGCACAAGGAGAGGCCATTCTGGTACGCACTGCACATGGAAAGACGATGCTTATCGACGGCGGGTTAGATGCCGTCTCACTTTCACAGGCGCTGGATACTCGGCTACCATCGTGGCAACGTTTTATCGACGTTGTCGTGCTTACTTGCCCTTTGGCAGATCATCTTACCGGGCTACAGGATATTGTTTCACGTTATACAATTGGAGAAGTACTGGACGGTGGCATGCTACATCCTAGTACAACTTACGCGCGCTGGCAACGTACTATAAGAGAGCGCGCCCTCCACTATGCTCCACTTACACAGGGGGAGAGCATTTCTCTAGACACAGCCGTCGAGTTGCAAGTGCTGTGGCCGGGGCAATCCTTACACAAAGGGAGCAATGAGGTGCGCGACAACGGACTCATTTTACGACTTGTGGCACCGGGGCTAAGGCTGCTTCTTCTAGGAGCGAGCGCGCAGAGCACGTATGCGCTTACGAATATGCCCACAAGTGTTACTGGTAGCGCTCTTCAAGCAGATATTGTCCAGTTCGTGGTGGAGAGAAGTAAGGGTATACCGACGGCTCTTACCGATATTATTCAGCAGGCGAGACCGTCGCTGCTGGTTGCCACGCCCGCAGCACTTCCAGCGAAACAACGTCAGGAAGGCACAGAGAGAGACTCGCTCTCCAGGCTCGTGCAACTTTTAGGGCCAACGATCGCAGTTGTACAAACTGCTCAGAGTGGAGCCTGCGAAGTTCTGAGCAATACTTCTGGCTGGACAATGTATAGTGAGACTTAAATACTCTCACCAGGTGTAACACGTTATACCATAGGATCGGTACGTTGTAGTACTGAGCGAACAGAGCGCACCATTTACAAGGAATCTGTAGTCATGGCGTGTGAATATTGTGGTAACAATCTACCGCTCAATGCACAAATATGCCCAATCTGTGGAACCGCTCTTTCAATCAGGAATTCCCCACAGTATTCAGGTCGTTCTTCCACCTTGTCTTTTAACAGCATCAACGCGAGCACAACTACACAGAAGACAAAAGTTTCTCTGCCAGACGACTACACGTCCCCACTCGCTTATATACAGATACAATTTCCAGCACACATACAGCACATACAGCAGCCAGAAACGCCTGCTACAGAAATCTACACAGCCACTCTATCTAGTGTCTCATCTGAACCAGTAGTGACACCTCTTATGCCGCTTATTAGTACAGAGCAAACACGGAGGGATACAGAGGCGCTACTGATCGAGTTTCTCTTTTCTCTTTTTGGAATCTTTGGTATTGGTTGGCTACGTGCAGGAAGAATAGGCAGAGGAATCTTGCTTTTCGTCTTTAGTATTACTATCTACTGGCCCATCATGTTATTGGGAACCATTTTTACAACGGGCGTTGGCCTGATTTTGCTGGGTCCGCTCGCAGTTGCCTCTATCTCGCTCAATTTCTTTTTACTCAGCAAATCGCTCCAGCATCAGGAAGAGCATATTCTTGATGGGCAATTGGCAGAAAAGGATTATAAACCCCCTATGCCTCCACCTCTAGTTTGAAGTGCATTCAGACTATTTTGGAAATGCCAGACGGCGATACTTTTCTTTTGATTCAAGCCAGGCTTCATCTGTCAAACCCAGTTTCTCACGCAGAGCTTCAAAAGACACACCGCTCTGTAACTGCTGAACGGCAAACGTATCGCGAAGAAGCTGCAAGGTGACGCGTTTTTTGACGTCAGCTACCTTTACTGCACGAGCCAGGATATAATTAAGGTTGCGATCAGTACAGGAAAAGACAGTCTCAGTAACAGAGTAGGCATCCTGGTAGCATCTGAAAATTGCCGTAAATTCGCCTGATAGCGCCAGACGGCGCTCACGATGCTGTTTTCCTGTTGAGGCTGGGAAGTGCACCATGACAAGCGGGTTATGCGGGTCCATAAGGTCGATATGCTCAACCTTCAAGCCCATCAGTTCCTCTTTCTTAAGCCCTGCATATAAGACAAGGTAGACCAGGCAATGACAGCGGGGATCCTCAGAGGCTGCTTCCAGCAGACGTACAATTTCATCTGGAGAGAGCATTTCTGGCAGAGGGGGAAGAGGACGTTCGAGTGTAATACTCGCGGAAGGATCTTCGCGCAACACGCCTTCAGTAGTTAGCCAGCAGAAGAAGTTTTTCAGAAACGTCACACGACGTGCCATTGTCTTTGGAGCAGGCATCTGTCCCTGCGTACCAAACTTGAGCTTCATCAGCCAATCAGCCAGATTCTCTTTTGAGATACGGCCAACAGGAGTGTCCTGGCCTATAAAATCGCCGAACATTTTGAGATCGGAGAGGAAACAGGTCACGGTGTAATTCGATTTGCCACGCAATGTCAGTTCCTGGCGATAGGGAAGAGCGCATGCAGATAGACTGGATTGATCAGTGAGAGCATGTGCACGTTCTTTTGGAGGAGCAGAACCTGGCTCTTCTGCGACAGCAGTTGCGGTTTCTAAAAGACTTGATTGTAAGACCGGTTGCTCCTCAGCAGAGACTTCCGCCCCTTGCAGTTCCTGCTCAACATCCTTTGCCATACAGCGCTCCTTGACAGTTTCTACTTCGCCTTAGTACTCATAGAGACGGGTGCGGTGACTGGATATTCCCGTGCATTTCATTATAGCAGATCTGGCTTATATAAAAAACACCTTTTAGATAGGTATCTAGAAGGTGTCAAAGGCTTTATGTACTAAGAAAACCTGGAATTATTCCTCGTGAATATCCAGATCTTCGAGTTCTTGCTCATCCTCGTCGTCATAATCCTCACTTTCATCGTCATACTCGTCGTACACATCCCTATCAGAATAGCGAGAGGAAAACGAGTCACGGCGAATCTGGATTGTTGGATGAACGGTGGGAAACGGTTTCAGTCCATTAGGAGCGGCTGGACCCTCCATTAATGGTTCATTTGCAGGTGAACCTTCACGGACCAGCACTTCTTCTCCCAGTGCCATTGACTCGAAACCTAGACGCCGCAGGTCCATCACCATCCCAGGCCATATATCTTCTGCATCTATTGCCCACCATTCTCGGCCCATGTAACGCACAGGTCGAACACGCAAAGGTCGGTTGAGGTCGCCTAGATTAGCCAACAACAGCGATTGCTTGCGCTCGGCTTTTTTCACAATAGTAAACCGTCCCTTCTCTAAGACAGTAAACAGAGTACTTCTTAATCTATCTAATCTATACAATACCACATAAGTGAGAGTCATTGCCATTTTCTTACACCCCATCACGCTCCACTTCTCTCTATCACAATACAACACGCTGGGACTTATTGCAATTTTCTGAGGTTGATCGCTTGCCAGGGAACGTAATTGACATTGAACGCAAAAAAGGGCATACTTCGGAAGGTTTAGTGGTTCAGGTTGTGCATTGCTCATACAGAAGTGGTTGACGTTTCTCACGGTTCCAGATTGAGTTTTGAGGCAAGACGTATTTATGAGTAAAGCAAAAAATTCTTTTCGAGCAAGCACACTTTCGGATACAACGCTGCGGCGCTTACGCAATACGCCGAGCTATTTCTTCCTCATCTGGCGCTGGAGTATGTGGGCATATGCTTTTAGTGAACTAAATACAACTGAGGAGAGCTTAGCAGCGAGACGGGCAACTACCTATTCCGGCCATGGTATGACCGGCATGCATGACCGTGCGTTAGAGCTGGGAGGAACCTTCTCTGTACAATCTCAATCAGCAGAGGGAGTTTATATTACTGTCAATATCCCATTCTAAAGAGTATTTATGTCTGATAAATATAGTATATATGCTACTATCACAAAAGTTTCAGCAAAAAAGCTGAAACGTTCTGTACATTTTCACGAAACAGCAAGGGAGTCTCCTCATGTCAAAAATTCGCCTGATGATTGTTGACGATCACGAGGTTGTTCGTCTGGGAATGCGCGCAGCATTTGAGCTGGAGTCGGATATCAGTGTCGTCGGTGAGGCTAGCAATGGAGCGGAAGCACTGGCAAAGATGCAGGTTCTTGGTCCTCAGGTTGTACTGATGGATGTGCGAATGGAGAAGATGGGAGGCATTGAAGCGTGCCGCGAAATCAAAAGTGCCGCGCCGGATGTCGCGGTCCTGTTAATTACGTCCTATCCTGATGACCAGGCTGTAACCGCGTCCATTCTCGCAGGTGCCAGTGGCTACCTGGTGAAAAATGTCAGCCGGGGCGAACTTCTGAAAGCTGTGCGCACTGTTGCCAGTGGACAGTTATTACTTCATCCAGAAGCAACACAGAAGGCTCGTGCACGAGTCCAGGGCTGGGCACACGAGCGAGGCACACTGCAAACTCCCGGTGACGAACTTACCGAGCGCGAACGCGAGGTGCTGGCTCTGGTGGTACGCGGCAATACAAACAGGCAGATTGCGGAAGCCCTCTTTATGAGTGAAAAGACAGCACGCAACCATGTGAGCCATATCCTTGAGAAGCTGGGTCTCTCACGACGCAGCGAAGCGGCAGCCTACGCCGTTGAGCATAAGCTCGTTCCCCCACGAGAGAATAGCGAGAGCTAATGGCTATCTCTGTATCTATCGTTAAGATTGCGGATAGACACTCAGGTTGCTATAGATGACCTCAGCGTCGGCACCATTGCTTGAAGTCGTTGCAAGCAAGCCAATCGTTCCAGACTTATAGTTTGTATCTTGCTGAGTGGTCAGGAAAGCATCATTGACATAAAAGAGGAGTGTTCCACCTCGCGCAATCAATTGCAGCGTGTTTTTCGCACCATTCCCCGTTTTTAGTGCCGCAGAGGGAGTCCAATCCTGGATAACAGTCGAGCCAGAGCTAAAATTGTTTGAGCGCGAGATTTTATAGTTGCCGTTGGTATCGAACTCAAAGAGGTAGCCTTTATAATTTCCTAGTATGTCTGTTGCCAGATGGAAGAAGACACCTCCAGAGTGACCGCTAGCAATCACAGCATCAACGCGGAGAGCAAAATTAGCAAATTGCTTTTGGGACTCGTGGCAGCCTACAAGCGTGGCAGCACCTCCCAAACCTGTTTTCGCGCTGACGTGATAACCATCATCCATAAATGCACAGCCATCTTTCTCGTGCCCTGGCACACCATCCCATTGCGCTGCCTGCGTATCAGGAGCCTGTGCGCTCTGCAAATTGTCAGTGTAGATCGGATTGCCAGCCGTTGCTGTTTGTATCACCGCAGCCGTTGCTGTCGCATTCGCCTGGGCCGTCGCTGTTGCATTGGCTTGTGCTGTCGCTGTCGCATTCGCCCGTGCTTGCGCTGTTGCCGTTGCAGCATTTGCAGCGTTCGCTTGAGCAGAGGCAGTCGCATTTGCATTTGCCTGCGCTGTCGCAGTCGCATTCTTCGCCTGTTGCACTGCCGTAGCTGTAGCTGTAGCTCCCTGTGCCTGAGCAGTTGCGGTCAGGTCAGGCGTTGGTACAGTTGAGACTGAAGTGGGTTGGGGTGCTGGATTACTTGTAAATGGATGGGCAATGACGACATATGCGATGGGAGTCGCAAGAACAGCAAGCGTGATAAGCGCGAGAATGACCGTAATTAAACCGCGCTTCTGCTCAGGAGTACGCGCACTTCTGTTGTATGGCGATGACATCTGATTGTATGCTGATGTTCCATAACCGGGGGGAAGAGGCACTGCTGGTGAAGATTGAGGAGGAAGTGTTGAATAGCTTGTGCCTGCATATACGCTCTCGATTGGGCGTGTAGGGCGTGGAGAAGGCCGCACGTAGGTTGGGGCCTGGGTCAATGGCGCGTCATAGTCAAAAGCAGCGGGTGTACCCGGCGCAGGCTCACGTACGACACGAGTGCTCTGCTCACTCATAGCCTCACGAGAGAGAAATTCAGCCGGATTATTTACCGCGAGACAAAATGCTTCGGCCATCTCGGTTCCGCTCTGGTAGCGGAGAGCAGGACGCTTCTCAAGACCCTTCAAGAGCACTCGCTCTACAGCAGAAGAAAGTTCCGGGACGAATGTACGCGGGGAGGGGGGCTGTTTACCCACGTGCATTGTCACCACAGCAATCTGACTATCGCCGGTAAATGGCAGATGCCCTGTCACCATCTCATAGAGCAGGACACCCAGCGAGTAGAGATCACTCAAAGAATTCGCGCGCTGATCCGTTTCAAACAATTCGGGGGCGATATAATCGACGGTTCCGAGCACGTTGCCGGTGCTCGTCATCTGTGTCTGATCTGTAGTCGTGCGTGCAATCCCAAAATCTGCTAAATAGCAGTGGTCTTCGGCATCGAGCAGGACATTGGAAGATTTGATATCGCGATGCACGATCCCTTGCCCATGAATATAGTCGAGGGCATCAGCAATCTCACGAATATAGCGGCAGGCAGTCTGTAATGGAAGACGGGCATGGCGAACGCGTGTGCGCAACGTGCCGCCTGTCATTAAGGGCATAACGATATAGTACACAGTGCTTTCGTCCAGGCGCGCTGTACCAGCGTCATAGACAGGCATCAGGTGGGAGTTACTCAATGAAGCCATCAACTTTGCTTCGCGAACGAAGCGCCGTAGCAGATCTTCGTCTTCCCGCTTGAATATTTTCAGAGCGACTTCGCGATCAAAATGAGGATCAAATGCAACGTAGACATCCGCCATACCCCCCCTACCGAGGAGCCGTTGCAGCTCATAGCGATCCAGGGTCCTTCCTTCAAGGCCTGCCATATACATCTCCAAAAGCACAATAGAAACAGCGCATCGCTTTGCCCTTCTCTTCCTTATTTCCTCTATATATAAACGATCTGAGAGAGCATTTGTTGCAGAGCAGATGGTCCAAACTGCCCTGTTACTTGATCCACCCACGTTTGATACAGTAGTTGAAGAGTGGATTGACTGTCACCACATACAGGATAAACAGCAGGTACAGGACAAGCAACGTTACTGATAGTACAAATAGGAAGTCATTGGCAAAGCCCAGGTATAATAGACCGCGTATCAGCATAACGACACAGACGAGCAAGAGTATATAGAGACGATTATGCTGACGGCGCATCATTGCATATTGCCAGAAAAGCCAGTAGAAGCGATGTTTCGCCTTCAGCGCTTGTAAGAAGTTCTTACGCAGCAGTTTATCTGTCGGATTCTGCATCAGCGCGATGCGAAAATGCTCAAAGGCCTTCTGCGGCTCTCCCTTGTGATACATCAGTAAGACACCGTAGTTATTATGAGTAAGTTCGCGTTCAGGATTAAGGCGTAGGGCATGCAAAAAAGCGGCTTCAGCCTGAGGAATGTTCTTCTCAGCCATAAAGATACGCCCCATTAAATCATGATGGCTGGCATCATCCGCCTCTAATGCAAGTGCTTTATAGGCATGAAATTTTGCCTTCTCGACATCTTTGCGTTTCGAGAGGAGGAATTCCGCGTAGAGAAAATGCACAAAATCGCTTTCAGGCTCAAGCCCAATTGCTGTTAGAAACTCACGCTCGGCAGGCTCATAGGAGTTGAGATGCTGAAGACAGACACCGTAGAGCGCATGTGCGTTTGCATACGAAGGATCTAGACGTAACGCCTCCTGAATTGGCTTGCTCGCCTCAGCATATTGCTCCTGCATCATGTAGACACGAGCAACCGTATAGAAGGCAATGCTATTCTCTGGATGCTCCTGGAGCAAGCGATGCAGAATCTGAAGCGCAAGATCGTAGCGGCGAATCCGCAACGCCTGCTGCGCTCGTTCCAGTTCGGTTCCCAGCTCAACTATGTCAAGTAGGTACTTATTCTTTCCGTTAGCCATCCAATCAGTGCCTCTTCAGGTAATCAAGAATATCGTCATATGTACCTGAAACATTACTATATGTGGCATAATTCTTCGCAGTCTCCAGCCATTCCAGAGTTGATGGTTTCGTCTTGCGCACCGCCTCCAACAGATCTTCGGTGCGGATGGGGCGCATTTTGCCTGACTTAAGCGCATGAGCAATAGCAATATCTGCTGCTGTATCACAGACAGCCTTCAGATCCGCGCCTGAATACTTCTCTAACGGCTTCGCCACGCGCAGATAGTCAATAGTTTCAGTTGGTTTCCCACGCAGGTGAAGTTGGAGAATTTCGACGCGTGCCTCTGCATCGGGAGGAGGCACAAAAATAATGCGATCAAACCGACCGGGGCGGCGCAACGAGGAATCAACAAACCAGGGACTATTCGTGGCTCCAAGCACGAGAATTTCGCTATTATTAGAATCTACACCATCAAGCTCACTCAATAACTGGTTTGTGAGCATACGGTTATGCTGGAAGCGCATCTGCTGGCGACTTCCACCCAGAGCATCCAGTTCATCAATAAAGATAATAGCAGGAGTATATTTGCGCGCGAGTTCAAACATCTCGTGCAGGTTCTTCTCGCTATTGCCAATATACATATCCAGGATGTCGCTGATGGCAATCGAGAGGAAGCGTGCGTTGCATTCGCCGGCGGTTGCGCGAGCAAGAAAGGTTTTACCGCATCCCGGAGGGCCGTAGAGCAGAATGCCACCACCCACTTTCTTCCCATACGATTTGAAGAGCGCAGGATTCTGAAACGGGTAGATAATATTCATACGAATCTGCTCTTTTAGCCCTTCTAGTCCCCCCACATCGCGAAAAGTCGTACCAGGTCGCTCGACCAGATCATGAGGTGCGTATCCCTCTTCGGGTCCAGTATCACTGTTGAGCAGCTTTTGCCGGACTCTCACACCTTTGCCTGCCAAAGCCTGCTGATACGTCTCATCTTCGAGTTCCGCGTCCCGTGTCACTGCCTCCTGGTAATAATCGCCCGCCTGCTGATATTGTGCCAGTTCAAAGCAGCATTTAGAGAGCAAAAGATAGGTTTCGGCATCAGGCGAGGAGCTCAAAGCACGCTGCAAGAACTCTTTGGCCTGCGAGAAATCGGCAAGCTGATAGTAAGCCTTACCAAGAACAGGCAGGCACTCAGGATCTTCCGTCTGCTGGAAAATCTCCCGCCACTGCACAATAGCCTCAGCGACCCTTCCTGCCTGCAACAGAAGCTCTGCGACATGCTTTTTGAGACGAATATTATTCGGACTAAACTTGAGCGCTTCCAGCAACGCTGCAATCGTGCGATCCATATCCTGTGTCATGTATCGTAAACTTCCCCATCTGAATATGTGAAACAACACCCCTGCTCTATCATAATAGAACTCACTATATCACGAATATTGATGTGACAAAAGTGCGAGACAAAAAGTCCCATTGAGTGTTGCAACGCTCAAGCTCTCGCGTTACACTTTCTCATATATGTGCTTGTTTTCGTTATATTGATAGATAGGGTTGCCAGAGTGAAACGCTAAGGTGCCGTCATCTAGCGAGAGCCAGAGCAAGACGTGCGTGTTCGGTGGAAGATGCACGGGATATTTCCAGTGATCGAGCGCACTCGGTCCGGTGACGGCGAAGAGCCAGGCCCCGGTATCCTCAACAATCGTGTTCGGTTGCAACTTCGAGCAGGGCTGTGCGTTATCATCATGCACATCATCTGCTTGAAAGTCACAGGCCTGCAACTTCATCCCATTGAAGCTCGCCTGCGGATCAGCGTAGGGATAGGCATCGAAGCCCGCAATCTTTTTACGCTCCATTAGCGCCTGCGTCCAGACCCACGAACCCACGTGCACCGAGAGCGTTGTCTTCACCACGAGTTGCACCTGTGTCTGTCCATTCATTTTGACCGTAAGATTACACCCATCCGAGCAATCAGGGCTATAAACCTGTGCAGTCTGATTCGGCACTGGAATCAACGGTGTTGGCAGCACCTCCTGCGGCGATGGTGCATCAATCTTCATCACCTGTCCACCGATAGCAACAAGCGGATACTGTGGTGAAAGCAAGAGCGTCATGCCCGGCTGAAGCTTGTGGCAATCCTGCCCTAAAGAGTCATTGAGCGCTTTCACGGTCTCAGGCATTACATCGCTGAAGACATGGCTGGCACCACGCATCTGCATCTGATAGGAGAGCATTGCATCACAGGAGTCTCCGTCCTGGACAACATAGGACAGCGAGCCAACCTGTGGCACAGCACTGGGAAAGGCCGGCAAGGGGGTTGGCGTTGCCGGGGGTGCAGATGCGGAAAGATTATAGAAAAAGTGGGTCAACGAAGGAAAGACTGTACTTCCCAGCCGAGATCCATACACATAGGTTGGAATAGCCAGCGCGAGTAGAACAGGAATAAGAACAAGTAATTTCCAGGGTAGTGAGCCGAGCACAATGCGCAAATTTTCTTTCGGTGTGCTTCTCTGTTGAAAACGGCGTGCCATCCCCAACTCCAATCTAAACAAAACATATGCCCACATCAGGGCGAACAGATAATAGCTAAAACAAAGATACTACAACGGGTACATTCCCTATACATTTTATAAAAACATACAAATTTATAGACCACAAAAAGCCGTTGCATTTTTGCGAGAACAGAGATAAAAGTCCGAATACACGCGTATCTGCGTTCTAGCATACCAGGACAAAAATAAGATAGTACGAGTATCAGAGAATACAGAGGTTGCGCCGCTAAAGAGGCTCATTGATTCTCGTCGAGATACAGCATAGCATACTTTAGCAAAGTTCACCATACATTTTTCTCCACTTTCATGGTAGAGAAATCTCTCCTCCTTGAGCTTTTATCACCGGAGCAGGTAAACAGGTTGTTATGCTTTTGCATATACAGCGACAGTAGGAGCGAAGTTTACTGAAAGGGGAGTAAACATGTCAGGATTTCTCTACTATTGCGATAAGAGGGGTAAGACAACTATTTTTTAGAGAGCGTCTGCAACTTGCTCACAATCATATCAGCGCCCATTGGGAATATTGAGCACATGAAAGACCGCTTGCAGGGAAGGGGTGGTATGCCACAATTTCAGCCACAACCATTGAGAAGGGTGGATATACAGCAGGAGCCTGCTGATTTTGCGCTTTTCGAGCGCTATGGCTCTATTATTTTCCTTTATGTACGTAAACATGCTCGTACACGTGAGGACGCTGAAGACATCACGTCGGAGGTCTTTATTGCTGCCATTTTACAGGACAACCTGCAAAGTATGCCTGCAGATGAGCAAATTGCCTGGCTTAAAAGAGTGACGCGTAACAAGATCATTGATCATTATCGAAAGATAAAACAACATATAACAGTCGATATCGACCTCTTTGTTGAGATCCTGTGTGACAGCGAGGAACCAGAGCAGGTCCTTGTACGCAACGAGACGCATCAGCAGTTGCGCTCCTACATTCAGCAGTTACCAGCGTTACAACAACAGCTTCTGTACCTGCGCTACGCACACAACCTACCCTATGCGGAGATCGCCATCCTGCTGAATAAGAGCGAGACCGCAATCTACCAGATTCTCACACGCACGCGGACTGCACTACGCAAAGCCTACCAGCAGCAGGAGCAAAGGGGGAG
>DAOUDD010000188.1:0-5625 GCA_034431765.1 Ktedonobacteraceae bacterium
GAGACGGCAACCCACCACGTCATTAGAGGAGGGAACAAGCTCGACTTCCCGCAGGTCTTCGTCTTTGAAGTGGCAGATGGGCGCATCACAAGGATGCAAGCTTACGAACCATATGGACCGCAGGGGAGGGTCGGGATCGGGACGTTTTCGTAGATGGTGGATCCGACAAACCCGTTCTTGAGAACGGAATTTTCTCAGGCTGTCCATGTGGCAATGACAGCACATCAAGTGCAGCAATCAGCGTCGTATGCTTGCTGCGCTGCACTTTCTCCTCTGCTATCAGGTTACACATCCTTCCAGTGATTTCAGCCCCCACTACCTTCCCTAAAGAATATTACCGATGAATAACAGCAGAGTATTTCATTGTACAACGACAGGAACGTATCATGACAAAAGTACTGATCTTGTCTACACGTACTACACTTTTCAGACATAATAAGGATATACTTAAAAATAGTGAAGACATACCCAAAAAAGGTTAGCAATACGTCTTTAAACTACTGTACTTTCTACAAATTTTTTGGATAGGTCATAGCGATAATCTTCTTCTATTTCCCTGTTTTAAGGAAAGGAAATTATGTCCTTCACTACTGAACAGCCAGGAGGTGGGAGCCGACCAATTACGCTTGTCTCTCAGCTCAGGCAGCATGCGCTCAAGATGCGGCATATCGATGAGATGTTCTCGTGGACAGCTCAAGGAATGGTCAAGCAGTGGCAGATACCGCTTATCCAGTTCTGGGCAGTCCAGGGATATACTACTGGACAGTTCCGGCTTGAGCTACGAACATTTGCTCATCAGAACCCTTCTCTTCCTGCCTCTATCCATGCGAATCAGCAGGTTGCAGATGTGGTTAAGCGGCTCTTGCGAGAAAAGCAAGGAATGCCTTCTCTCCCTGTCAGAGATGTCTTTTCTTCCTCTCAGGTAGAGGCACTAACGAGTCACAATCTTTATTACTGGACAGCCTACTTCATAGAGAACGCTCTTTCGTTTCCTCCCAAGAGAAAGGCCGTACCAGAACAAATTCCTACACCTCTGACCATGCTCATATCGCTCTTTCTGCAGCAGCCACCGATAGAACCCTTAGATCGGGCTATTGATTTTACCTTTCAACATTGCTTTCTTGTTGCCGCAAAACAAGGCTTTTTGACTCCTCCTCAGGAGGTGACTCCTACGGATACGAATCATGCAGAAATGGACACCGAAAGCTCAGGTAAACAAGCTCAAGATGACCTTTCCGCTCTAGTGCCCCATCGAGCAGAGAATATAGAAGAGCTTCAGATAAGCAACCCTTTTGTACATGCCACGATTCTTCCCGATAAGAAAACACGGCGGGTCTACTCGCTCGTCAATGGACAGAGAGATATTGCGACCATTACCAGAGTGGCTGGTTTGACTCAAAAGGAGGTGTTGGAAGCGCTGTGTCTCCTGCTTCAACAGGAGAGGATTGGGCTACGCGATGTAAAGGGAAATAGCATTGACGCTGATCTCGTTTTCAACTATTCCTAGCATAGTATGCCTACCTATATTAAAAGCGGAGCGAGCAGTGAGCAGTCTGTTGTCCTATTTCGTTTCCTCGCTCAAGCAACACACTACTGTCCGCAAACGTCTAGAAATTCGCACCGGCCCATAACAAAATACCCTTATTTTGAAGAGGTACGATTCATGGACATCCAAACAATTGTTAATATCTCAGTGTTTCCTGTCGGCGTCGTCTGCGCCATCATCGCAATACGCGCTTTCTATATGTACTCGCTGTCCCGTAGTGATATCCTGTTCATTCTTGGCTTCGCCATGAGTTCCATTGCTCTGGGTATCTTTATGAGCAATATAGGTGATGCTCGCTTCGTACCTTACAATACGCAGTGGGCACGTTATACCGGGTCATCAAGTGGAGCGCTTTTTATCTTTTTGAGTTCTATAGTGCGTTCGCACGAACAATTAGGACGGCTCAAGCGAGCACAAATCATTTTCGCGGCGGTGTTTGTGGTTGTCATTGCGCTTACACCTGTCTTGCCTCCTTTCTCAAGCCCGCTCATACCGGCGATCTTGAATAATATTCGTACAGCAATCTATGGGGCGGCCCTCTTGCGCTACGCGTATCTCTATATCTTGAAGGAAAGTCGTTTTAGTCTGATTATGTCTCTAGGATTTTTGTTGCTGGTAACGGGATTTATACTTATCACGCCTCAGTTGATCCAGCCCAGTCCTACCAATGCGTCGCTGAGCATTGTCGCGTCATTTGTGCGTATCTTTGGCTATTCCCTGTTGCTTGTGGCATATTCGTTTGGATAAACGGAGCGGTCTACGCTGCTATCATCCATGCCATTGCTGTGTGAACTGCCGCGTTAACGTAAGATGTTGCGTGCCGTACGTTACGCCTGGCTCAATCATAGCGCCCTCGAACCATTCGTTAAAAGTAGGGAATACGAGTATCGTGCAGATGAACGCGTTTTCCTCTCTATCAATTACGCATCAGTAGGAACATCGTTGCGTACCTGTCCGACTGTTGGGGAGCACTTGCGTTCTCTTTTCGCACGCTTTATAATCATCCATAGTATATATTGGGGAGCAAAAAGAGCTGGTAACAGGGAGTTATGCCGAAGAACGCGCAATACATTGTAAGCTGGTCAGCAGAACGGATGGACTATTTCCTGACGGAGCCGGAAAACGCTGCACATTGTCCTCTCCAGGTAGAGGGTGATGGATGGCAGAAGTGGCTTGAAGGTCATCATGCCTTTGCCTTTCATGGTCCCACCGGGCAGATCAATTTGCTGAAGGAGAGGCGCAGTCGCGGGGGCGCGGGCTACTGGTATGCGTACCGGAGACAGCAGGGTGAGATGCTCAAGCGCTATGTCGGGCGGAGTGAGGGGGTCAATGTACAGGCGCTCGAAGAGGTGGAGGCATTGCTGGCACAAGGGGAGACTGCTGCAAGAGGCACGAATAGGAGCGAGGCAAGCGCGCTCCCTACGCGCCGTTCTTCCCTGCTTTCTTCTGACACTCGTAGGGTGGATTTACCGCAGATGTCTTGGACGCAAGGGGTTGGAGATGGTAATATTTCGAGGTCTTCGTCCGATAATGATCACAAAAACACGCTACACACGCCGGATGCTGCACAATTCGAGCCGTTGTTGCTGCCAAAGCTTCAGCTCCCACGCCTTCAGAAAGGACTTCTCCCGCGTGAACGTCTAGTGGAACTGCTCGATGCAGGGTTGGAGCGCACATTAATACTCATCGCCGGGCCTGCTGGCTATGGCAAGACAACGCTTGTGAGCCAGTGGATCAGTGCACGCTCGACTGATGCGCACTTTCCCCGCGTTGCGAGCGTGACGCTGGACGAGGGGGATAACGACGCGATCTCCTTCTGGCGCTACATTCTTGCCGCCTGTGAGCAGTTTCAGCCAGGATTCGGGAAAGAGGCACGGGAACTGCTCCTCGCACATCGGCTTCCACCATTCAAGCCACTGCAGATGATGCTGACCAGTCTGCTTAACGAGCTGAGTACGCTTGATCATCCTGCTCTACTCATTCTTGACGATTTTCATGTTATTCACGCTCCCCAGGTGAGGGAGACGCTAAGCTTTTTTCTCGATCACCTGCCGACCTCGTTCCATCTGGTGCTGCTGATTCGTGGCGATCCTCCTTTTTCGCTGGCTCGCCTGCGTGCGCGCAACGAGTTGCTGGATATCTATCCCCCACTCCTCGCCTTTTCGTCCGCAGAGACGCGTCTCTTCTTCGAGCAGGAGCTACCCTTTGAGCTATCACCTAAACTCCTGCGTCAGATCTACGCTCGCATGGATGGCTGGCCTGCGGGTTTACGTCTGATTGGACGGGAGATGCACCAGTCCGAGAACGCTGAGGAGGTTGAGCGCATTCTCTCGGCCTCAGCAGGAAGTCATTGGGGCATCCAGGAGTATTTTCTAAATGAGGTCCTGCGTACGCTGCCGAGCGAGCAGCAAGAGTTCCTTTTAGAAACGAGCATCTTGCCGCGCATCACGGCTCCCCTCTGTAACAGTGTCACTGGGCGCACAGATGGTGAGCAGCAACTGGCGACACTACGCGGACAGGATCTCTTTTTGATCCCGCTGGACACCACGGGGACATGGGGACGCTACGTTTTCCTCTTTGCCGAGGCGATGCAGCTTGAGGCGCGCCGCCGCCTGGGTGAGCAACATTTACAGCAGATCGCGGCACGTGCCAGCGTATGGTACGAGGAACACGGCTTTCTTATCGAAGCAATCGAAAGCGCGCTCAATGCTGGTGAATTCGCCCGCTCAGCCCTCCTGATCGAACAGTTTGCACAGAGCAAACAACGGGGTCCTGCCTCCACTGTACCAGAGTTACATAACCTGCAGCGCTGGCTGGAACGCTTACCGGTAGAAGAGCTGGAGCGCAATCCGACGCTCTGTTTACACTATGCGCTGATACTGCTCTTCCTGCTGATGGAGAATGAGCAAGCAACTGATGATAATAAGCGTCTACGTATCTACTCACTGCTTCAGCTTGCGGAACAACATTGGCGAGACGCGAACAACACAGAGCAACTGGCTGGAGTCTTCGCTTTTCGTGCCCTGCTTGCTCGGCAAGAGGGCAGGATACTCCAGGCGGTGACCTGGGCGAAACAATCGCTCGCCTGGCTCCCTGCTGAAGAACAGACCTGGCGCAATCTCGACCTGACCGTCGTTGGAATTGGCGAGCTGCTCGACGGTCACCTTGATAAGGCACAAGCCTTGCTGCTTGAAGCTCTGGCATTGAGTGAAAGGCTTGGCAATGTCATCTACGCACGTGCGACACGCGGCATGCTAAGCTGGGTCAGTGCTGAGCGCGGCGAGCTTCGTACAACAGCCGAACAGTTGCGGCAGATGCAAATAGAGGCGAGAGCACAGAATGATCGCGACGATATCGTCCGCACACAACTCGGGCTGGCAAGTATTCTGTATCAGTGGAACAGGCTAGCAGAGGCGGAGCAGGCCGCACAGGAGGCACTTGCACTCGGCGAGGCGATGAACGTGGAAGAGTTTCAAGCTCAGGCTGTCTCACGGCTGGCCCTGATTGAGCGTGCACGCGGCCAGCCAGCTCAAGCGCAGCAACGTCTCACAGCCTGGCTCACGCACAAACAGACAGTGAACTCGCCCGCCAGCTACCAGCTCTTGCGCGAACTTCAAGTGGTACAGATGCGCATTGGACTTGCCACAGGCGACCAGAGCATCGCCAGGCGCACATTTGACACAAGCGCACAGCCTCAGGAGACCTTGCCGCGAGTGCAACGCCTGCGCGAACAATTGCTACAGGCGCGCCTCTTGCTCTCCCAACAGGAGAGTGATGCGGCCCTGGAGCTGCTGGAAAGCTTACACGCGAGCGCCCTGCAGACAGGGCATACTTACCTGAAAATGGAGATTCAGGTTGTACAGGTCCGTGCCTACGCGCAACAGGGTAAGCAGAAAATCGCTCTGCAACACCTGCGTGAGCTGCTGGAAAGCGCTGCCAGTGAAGGCTACCTGCGTCTCTTCCTCGACGAGGGAGCGATCTTTGCTGAGCTGCTGCGCAAGCTGCTCCCCTCGCTCTCCGAAAAGCCGTTACGCGCCTATGCACAGCACATGCTCAGCCTATTCTCTCAAGAAAGCACA
>DAOUDD010000189.1:0-25943 GCA_034431765.1 Ktedonobacteraceae bacterium
TATGACTCATCCCGAATTTTTGTGGAACCTTCTCAGCCGTAAGAGCAGGGAGCAAGACAAAAAGGGTGAGGACTAGGCAAAAAAGACCTCCTGCGCTAGACTGGTGAAACTGAACCAAACAGAAAGCACAGGAGGTCTTCGACATCGATGCAGTCCAAGTATGACATACTTCCCGAAAACGAACAAGAACTTCAGCAGGTGTCACAGCAAGTAACGCAGCAGCTTGAAACGTTTCTTTTCCCTCTTTTAGTGATCCTTGACAAGGTGCTGGATAAGCGGCTTGTGCGTACATTTTTGCAGTGTTGTGTTGCAATTCTTCGGTTCCGGCATAACAAATGTGGCTTGCTTTTAAGTGAGCTGGGATCGTATCTGGATGGATATCATGGCTATTCAGAAAAAGCGACGGCAGGAACAAAGCGTGTGAGCAACTTACTTCGCTCCCTCAGATGGACCATCTCAGTGATAGACGACTTCTTTTTGGAAGAAGCGGATAAACAAGTCAAGCTGTTGACAGAGCAAGGGAAGCGCCGTCTCTGCATTTGGGATGGAAGTGTGCTAGAGAAGCCAGAAAGTGAAAAACTCGAAGGATTGTGTCCTGTGGTATCGAGTAAAGCAAAACGATTGGTGAGAAATAAGAAAGGGCTGGTCTTCAACTTTCCTCCGAAAAAAGCAATTACTGTTGCAGGCATGCAATGGACGGGGGCGCTGATTACAGGAATGGAAGGAATGATCAAGGTTGCGGTGATGAGTTGGTGGACGACAAAAGGAGAAGATGCAATACGGATACGAGAGCAAGAAGAGCAGCTTTTACGAAGATGTGTCAGGCAATGGGGTGATAGCTTGCTTCACATTTTTGATCGTGGCTATGCGTCAGGGCCGTGGCTTCGAGTCCTTCAATCGTTTCGGGTTCCTTTTGTGATTCGTTGGAAAAAAGGACTTTTCTTTCTCGATCCAAAGGGAGAAGAGAAGAAATTATGGCAAATTGGCATGGGAAAGAAATATCTTGCGCATAAAGAGGTGCGAGATCCCCACACTGGAGAAAAGATGCCATGCGATATTTGGTGGACACCTCTCTGGCATCACGCATACACGTATCAACTGTACCTGGTCAAAGTTCGCGTGAGGAAAAAGGTGTGGTACTTGATTACAAACGAACGTGTCCGAACGGAACAGCAGGCGTGGGAGATTGTGTTTGCCTATCGACGGCGCTGGCAAATAGAAACGAGTTTTCGCTATGGAAAGAGCGAATTGGCGATGGAAAGTCCGCGCCTGTGGTCATTTGAGAATCGCCTCAAACTCTTAGGCATCGTTTCACTCGTCTATGCCTTTTTGCTTCAGTTGTTGAATCCTGCTCACAGGCAGCTTGTTTCAACGCTGCTTCGACTTCGCTGTCATCGAACCGGAAAACGATACAGAGAAGCGATTGCTCCTCTGTATCGCCTCCGCTGGGCTATCAGTCGTCTCTGGAATGACTGTCGTCCCATTCTTGGAACTCTCTTCCCACCAGATCTGGAGTCTCTTCGTGTTCTAGCTGCGCTTCGCTGCTAGAACTGCCCCTCCAAAATTTGGGATGAGTCATATATAAGTACCCCCACGCTGCATCATTTACTATAAGTGGTGTTGTCCCTGCTTGTGCCTCACAATTAATAGGAGCTATTCCTTGTAGATTCCATTGCCCTTCTTTTTTATCACACATAGGTGGTTGGTATGAGTAAGACGACTGTGTTGACAAGGTAGGTGTAGGGGTTGTAATTGTAGGACTTGGGATAGAAGATGAAGAGGCTACAGTGGGCGCTACTGTAGCTGTAGGACTTAAAGTATCGGATGTGAATGGTGTCGTAACTGTAGTCCTTGACGTTGGAGATGGCTTTGTGACTACAGAAAGCTGAGATGCTGAAAGCATATAACTTACGTAGCTTGTACCTCCAATAAGCAGAACTGTCAAAGAAACAGTGATAAAATCAAGAAGCCTTTTTGTCTTAGGTCGATTTGAAAATCTTGGTTCTCTATGAATGGCGAAGATGGCCGAAATTGCGGTTCCAATAATAGCTATCAATACTCCCACTGTTTGCCAAAGAGCACTAGTGACGATTTGGTTTAACATCGTGTGTTAACACTCCTTATTAGGGCCACTACATTTAAAAAATCTCTCCATGAAAATGATCGAAGATGCCTCTCTATTCAATCCACACAAAGTCAACTGCATTCTTGTGTAGGTTATTTCTCCGTTTCTGGTACCGCCTTGTCGTTCGAGGATCTTTATGCCTCGCCTCATCCTGGATGAGTGCGAGATCTGCTCCACCTTCAAAAGCCAAGGTAATGAAGCTGGCCCGCTTCCATAGGGAGACATCGTGATTCCGACGGCTTGCGCACATTGCTTGACGATACGCTCCACCTGGTTCGGATCGAGTGGCCTTTCCTGGGGATGATCCCCTTTACGAAAACTGATAAAGAGCGGCGCTTCAGGTGCCACACCAGCCCAACCAACCGCTTCCAGATACGCATTTATCGTTTGCCGGACCTCAACTGGGATCGTGGCGAGGCCGCGTTTGTTGCCTTTGCCGTGCCGAATGACGGCGATATGGTAGCCCTGTTCCATTCCCAGGTCGCCAATGGTCAGCCCGATGACTTCAGCACGCCGGATGCCTGTGCGAAGTAAGAGCATGAGGAGCGCATAACCTCGCTTGCCAAGAGCAGTGCTGTGGTCAATGGCATCGAGGAGAGCTTTGGCTTCCTCGCGTTTCAAGGCGCGATGGGGACTTTCATCGTCGCTCGCTTTGAACCCACGAATACCCTCCGCAGGATTCTTCTTCAGGAGACCGCGCTGAACGGCTTCATCGAGCAGTCGCCTGGCAACGGCCCACATCAGTGCGGAGGTCGATTGCGCGTAGGTTTACCGCCAGGTCCACCTGGTCATCCCTAATCAGCTCGTAGAGGGAGAGTTCCTGGTCTGCGAGCCACTGGGCAAAATGTTTGACATCAATGGTATAGGTCTTGCGCGAGGTGGGAGCCAGTTGGCCGACGACATTTTGCATCATGGCTGCCATGGCTGGCGTCAGCACCATCGCCTTGACCTGGATCGCGTGGGTGCGTTGCATCTTTTGCCCTCTTCTTGCTCAAGTTTCAATCGCCGAAATAGACGATGGGATAGGGGTGCTAAAGTGGCGTTTACCACCCCTATTCTATCAAAACAAACGCTGCAAATAGCACTATTTTCATATGAATTATTGTGTAACTTAAACATCTATATAGCTATTTACACATATATTGCACTACCCTCTAAGTTTGCTATACTGTGCCCTATGAGCCAGGCTCAAATAGGTATGAGGTGTACGTAGCGTGAAACGACAATGGACCTACGAAGAATTGACTGACCACTTTACGCTCTCGTCGAAAGAACTTGATCTGATCGGCGACAGCAAGACAGACCATAACCTGCTCGGCTTTGGTGTGTTACTCAAGTATTTTCAGTATGAGGGCCGCTTTCCCTCCCAAAAACACGATATTCCCCTCCGCTATAATTGTCCGTCTGACCCAGCAATTGGGAGTGGCCCCGGAGAAGATCATTCCCTACGATTGGGAAGAGCGTATGATTAAAACGCATCGCGCTGCTATTCGTGCGTTTCTTGGCTTTCATGAGGCTACCACCAAGGATGAGGAAGCACTGGTTGCATGACTCTGCCAGGAAAAGCTCACAGAGCAGCGCCAGGAGGAGACCCTCATTGCCTCTATATATACACACTGCAAAAAAGGCTGCATTGAACCGCCCACGCCTGACCGCATACGCCGTCTCGTGCGCACATCGCTGCATCGTTTTGATGAACGGATCTGTGCCTCTCTTGTAGCGCGACTCTCCACTAAGACACGAATGCATCTGGATGCTCTTCTCACTGTGGTGATCTCCAAAACTGAGGAGCAGAAGGAAACACATTCCACCATGCAAGATGTTCCTGTTGAGGAAGAAGGACTAGGAGAACCGCTCTTTCCTCGCCCTCAATCGGCACTTCACTTCTTGAAACAAGATGCTGGTCCTGTTGGGCTGGAGAGCGTGCTTCAGGAAATCGAGAAATTGGAGCGTATTCACCAGCTTGCTTTGCCTGCTGACCTCTTCTCTCAAATCCCAACCAAAGCCTTGCAAGGCTATCACCAACGAGTTGCCGCCGAGGAGTTACAGGAGATGAGTCGCCATCCTGATCCCATCCGCCTGACGTTGCTCTCCGCTTTTTGTTAGGTGCGCCGCCAGCAGATTGTCGATACGCTAGTTGACCTCTTGCTCGATGTCATCTATCACACCGGGACAAAGGCAGAGCGACGGGTGGAGAAGGATTTTATCAATGATATCAAGCAGATTTCTGGCAAAACGAACATTCTCTTTCGCCTGGCGAAAGCTGTCGCTGACAAGCCTGATGGCACCATTCGCGAGGTGATCTTTCCGGTGGTCAGTGAACAGACATTGCGCGACTTGGTCAAAGAATACAAATCCACTGGGTCTGCCTATCAGCAGAAAGTGCAAGCGGTAATGCGCTCCTCCTACAGTAGGCACTACGACGCATGGTACTCGTCATCCTCAAGCATTTGGAGTTCTGCTCGAATAACGAGGTACATCGTCCCGTCATCCGTGCGTTGGAAGTGCTCAAAAAGTATGTGGACATGCCTAGCACTCAGGCATACTTTCCCAGACTGAAACCGTTCCCTTGGATATCGTTCCAAAAGACTGGCGTGCCGCAGTCGTCAAAACGGAGAAAGACAAGGGCCAGAAAGAACCGGAAAAAGAGCAGATCAACCGCATCAATTACGAGTTATGCGTGCTCCAAGCAGTGCAAGAAAAGGTGCGTTGTAAGGAGCTATGGGCCAAAAACGCCAACCGCTTCCGCAATCCCGATGATGATGTCCCAAAGGACTTTGAGAGCAAGCGCCAGACCTACTATGACGCTCTCCACCAACCGCAGGATGTCGAGGTCTTCATCCAGAAACTCCAGCAGGACATGAAAACAGCGCTCGACACGTTCAACCAAACCATACCCAACAACCCAAAAGTGCAACTCCTTCCCAAAGGAGGGGGCTGGATTTCGCTCTCTCCACTGGAGCCACAGCCAGAGCCAACACACCTCCGCTTGCTCAAAGGGGAGCTGGGACGACGCTGGCCCATGACCTGGTTGTTAGATATGCTCAAGGAGACCAACCTGCGTGTCCATTTTACCGATCACTTCAAGACTTCAACCGTTCGAGAGCATCTTGACCGAGCGATAATCCAGAAGCGGCTGTTGCTGTGTTTGTATGGGCTGGGAACAAATATGGGCATCAAGCGAGTCAGTGCCGGAGACCACGGCTAAAGCTATCGCGATCTCCTCTACGCCCGCAATCGCTTTCTCACCAAAGATCAGCTCCGAGCCGCCATCACGGATGTGGCAAACGCGATCTTTCGCGTCCGATTACCAACGATCTGGGGAGAAGGGACAACCGCGTGCGCCTCAGATTCCAAGAAATTCTCAGCCTGGGACCAAAACTTGATGACCGAATGGCATGCACGGTACCGTGGACCAGGGGTGCTCATTTACTGGCATGTGGAGCGCAAATCCACCTGCATCTATTCCCAACTGAAAAATTACTCGTCTTCGGAAGTGGCGGCGATGATTACCGGGTTGCTACGCCATTGCTCGGATATGCAAGTGGATCGCAATTACGTGGATACCCATGGACAAAGCGAGATAGGATTTGCCTTTTGCTCATTGCTGGGTTTCCAATTGCTTCCGCGCCTGAAAAATCTGCATGCCCAGAAACTCTATCGCTGTGAAACGGGCGACCCCGATGCCTATCCCCACCTTCTAAATGTGCTGACACGCCCCACCAAGTGGGATCTCATCCGACAACAATATGATGAAATGATCAAGTTTGCCACCGCCTTGCGTCTTGGCACGGCAGAAACGGAGGATATTCTTCGTCGCTTCACCCGCAACGGTATTCAGCATCCTACCTACAAAGGTCTCGCTGAACTGGGGAAGGTTTACAAAACGATTTTTCTCTGTAATTATCTGGGTTCAGAAGCACTTCGACGCGAGATACAGGAAGGGTTGAATGTCGTTGAGAATTGGAATAGTGCCACCAATTTTATTTTGTATGGACGACATGGAGAATTCAGTTCCAATCAACGGGAAGATCAGGAGCGGACCATGCTCTCAATGCACCTTCTCCAAATTTCATTGGTCTACATTCAAACCTTGATGATTCAAGATGTGTTAAAAGGGCTAGAATGGATGAACAAGATGACCAAAGAGGACTTACGCGGGTTAACACCACTCATCTACAGTAATGTCAATCCGTATGGACTCATTCGATTAAACATGGAAGAGCGCTTGGAAATCGAGTCAGCACATAGTGCGTAAACACGTTCCAGCCCTTGTGACTCTCTGGATGGAGGGTTTCAAGGGCTTCTTTTTCTCCTCAGCTATATTGCCCCTAGCGTCACCAATGTATGTATTAGGCCTAGGTGAACTGTTTCGTATTTTTTTGCTACTCTTCAAATACAGCTAATTGATTACTTGCCGAAGAATCGCTGAGTCAGCGTAGCAATGAAAGTAGCTTCGAGAACCAATCCCACAAACGCTTCAATGGAGGCAAGTATTGTCAACGTATCATTGAGTTGGGTGACCCCAGGAAAGAATCCTCGTCCATGAAATGAGGTCATGCTAAGACCCAGAGCATTTACTAGTGAGAGAGATGGTTTGAAGGAAGCTCCAAATACAAAGTAGAGTGTCGTAAATCCAATGATTACAAGTGCGTAAGCCAAGAAACTACGCCATAGTCGATATCCGTAACCTGCAAGCAGAAAGAGAAACCAGGAAAAGAGCCAAGCGCTTAAAGCCCTCATGCGTTGACTAAATTGAGTGCCCTTCTGCTTCATCATAAACCACAAAACACTCTTTTGTAGCGCCTGCGCGCGATATGCAAAACGGAGAGCGCCTTCATTCACCCCTTGTGACTGAAGCGCTACGGCAAGTTGACGATTAGCCCGCACCGCTGCTTGATATTCATTGATCTGAGTAGACACATTCTTTACTTCTCCCGTCCATTTTGTTCGCTGGCGTGCTTTTCGTTCATCCCCTAACATATCTACCAACTCCCAGTTCATCTGAGAAAGATTCATGCTATTCCATTGTACATCGGCTATCTGTATAAATCCGTATTTCCTGTTACCTAAAATACTCCCATTCATACTTGTGTGGTTGTCAAAAAAAGCATGATGCAAATCTGCTGGAGGGAGAGCTTTGAGAGAAACAATTTTTATTGAGTGTCTATGGTCATAACTCTTTGAAGATATTTCTGTCCCTTCCAAATGTGCAGAGCGGAGAGTGGCTCTTTCTAAACGAGCAAAACTTAAATCAGCACCTTCTAGATGGGCAGATCGGAGCGATGCTCCCTGCAAAATTGCTCGACATAAATTAGCACCCTCCAAATGAACCGCTGCTGCCTCACGCTCTTCTAGCGTCGCATCAAACCATTGTGCTGCCGATAAGCCACCGCGTAATCCACTTAAAGGTAATCTATGGAGATCAGCAAATCGTAAATCCGCTCCGCGTAAATCTAGACCTCTCATATGAGGGCCTTCAGGAGGAACTTCGAAGAAAAGTGGTCCACGCCCATTATGATGAGTAGCCAGCAACCATTCCACGTCAGATCGACTGAGTTTGACATCTTTAAAAGGATAAATACCTTGCCTCACATTTGGCTTGATAGCCCGACGTGAATCCAAGTAAGTCTGACGCTCTATATCAATTTCCGGCTCTGTTCGCCACCCTTGGTTCTGATCCCTCCAATACATATGCCATCCATCATAATCAGTAAGAAGTGGGCGTTGCAAAAACGCAGTCCTTTGAGGAGATGACACGAAATTCTGTCCCGATAGAGGTCTCAGCACTAAACTGAGAAGGAACAAGAACAATCCGGGTTTTCTAGGCATGAGCGTATTCCTCTCTAGAAAATCAATGGGCTGCTGTCCATCATCTACTTTAAGAAACGTTGCTCATTAGAAAACTTCAAATGAAGGAATTACAAACAATGGTCACCGTGCTCTTACTGATTATTTGAGATAAGAAGCTGTTTCAAATAGCTGTCAATCCATGTCTAACTCTGTACTCTTCAGAGCTTCCTTCCCAAAACCCGTCATAAGGGATAGGTTTCCAGTATCATAATACGATATTTTTAAGCACCTATTAACTGACGGAATCTCTTATAAAAGACATACGTATTATGAAATCCCCTTCTACGATTTCGGTCATTTCCCCGAAAAATAATTACCTCTATTCCTAACTCTCGACAAATTTTGCAACTGCATTTCTTCCATGGTTGGTCTTCTAGTACTCTACGATAGAGTAAAAGATGTTGATCGTAATTATACTCTTCAATCCGATCAATTTCTAACAACACATAGAGTGTTTCTTCAAGGCCAAGTTGTCCTTTGTCATAAGCGCGAACTGCTTGGAGAGCATCTTTCTCCAGCTTTTGCAGTTCTTCAAAAGTGGCGAGACCATCAGCAACAATTTTCTTTACGCGGGGACTCTTAGGATATACTGGCGAGATACGCAGAGCTGCATAACGCTGACCGTCCTCAGTAAAGTAATTATGCGTTGCACTCATCCAGGCACGCCGTAGATAAGATGCTGAATCAAAGCTTGTTACTCCCAATTTTCGGAATCGTTCCATCTCGTCGTTTTCTCGATCACGTGCAATACCGAACAAGTGCAAATCCGTATCTGCCTGCAGGATAGGAGTAATCGCTTGGATAATTTCCATAATTTCGCTTGTTTTAGTTCGTGCCAAGCCACCTAGAGCTATATATTTATAGCCATATTCCAAGAGCTTCTCTGCTGATTGTCTATACGTTTCAGGAGACCAGCCTTGCGCAACTCCGACGGGTGTAAAATTGTAGCCGCCTTTTTGATGAAGTTCTATAAACTCACGTGCATTCTCCTGCGTAAGATGGTAGCGGTACTCTTTTTCATGATAGAATGCAGGTATAATCAAGTGGTCAATAGAAACTCCGTAATCAAAACCATAGTCTCGATAATAGTTCAATATCTCATGTGTTTTGTATGGTGGATCTTTTTCAGCGATATAGCTGAAAGCACCACAGTCCCCCAAAATGGGCTTATTTTCAAATCGTGCGTAGGTATGAATACCGCCCATCTCCTGTATCCGTTTCGCCTTGATCAACCCATGTTCTACAGCATTTTTTGAGAAGAGCACTCCGTCGTAATTGGGTTGCTCATAAATCTCATGTGCATAGACTTCATCATAGTATTTTGTCTTGCCTGATTTTCCTGTATCAGTCTCAAAGTCATAATTTGGATCAACCAGGTCTTCCCAGTCAGGTATGAAATAGCGCATAGGCCGATCATAATTTTTAGCTTTGGGTTCATGCTCAGGATCTTTTATGATAGTGAGTAAGGAGGGCTGAGCCGCTACAGATTTTGCTTGCTGAGCTGTAGAAACTCTACCAGCATGTCGAAATGGCTTCACAATGTCCAGAAAATACTGTGGCGTCGGATTGGCAAAGAAATTCTGTAGTCTTTCTGCCTGTGATGTACTGCAGTGAAGTACAGTTGGTAAGGTTCGAGGATCTGGATCGATAATTTGATGAGCAAAGAGTTTAAACAATTGCCCTTTTAGCCCAACCAAGTTATAGCTGAAAGCAATAGAATCGTCCTGTCCAACTCGAACGAAGCGATACGGTGCACGTCTAGGAATTCTCTTGTGACTGGATGGACCAGAGAGAAAGAGACAAGGGAAGGATGGAGTATAGGGAAAAGGCAATCCTATTGATAAGAGATAATTTTCGCCTAATAAAAAGAAGGCACAATCATATTGCTCTTGTACTAGTTGGTTCATGGCTTGTGGTATACCAAGCCTCTGAGCAATTGGGAGTATCTTTGCAGAGGATTGGTCTGCAAAAGTAGCATTGTAGGGTGGAAGCAATTGCTCTTCATCCACCAAGCCAAATCCCGCAGAAATAATTTTTACATCGACAACAGTATGCCCAAATGCCTGACGCAATACATTCACACCTTGCATGAGCTGAAGATGTTGGCGTCCCTGGTACAATTTGCCTGCAGCAATACGATATTGTTCCAAACGACCAAAGTCGCGATCTACTCGATTATCGGTACCCTCGTCCCACAGTTGTTTGGGCTGCAGTTGTTGCTGGGGGGAAACACTATCAGGAATGGCCTTATCTTTTGTGCATGATGTGACAATCAAAATTCTGCCAGGCGGTGTTTTCCTCTCCTCCGTAGATGCATCCTTACTGATAAATATATCTGGTAATAGACTCACCGTTCTTCCCCATCTCTGTTTAATTGGTGACTTTGTTCTAAAGTCGTTGTGGCAAATTATACCCCCTTTCCTGTCGGATGAATAGGCTTCTAGCCCTTCTGTAAGCGCAATTCTAATCTTCGATAGAGGTCTGGGAATTGATCAGCAACTTTTGTGAGAAATGCTGTATCAACTTGACTCATAGAGATACGGAAATCTTGTTGTGTAAACAGAGAAAGCGTGTCCACCTCCTCTCTTAAGAAACTCTTATACAATCTTGTGACAATGTCTGTATGACCAACCTGCTTTTCTAAAGCGATTAATGCTTCACGCAATAAAAACAAACTGTGCTCATATTGTGCCAAATCAATATGATATGCTAAGCATAGCGCTTTATGTAGTTCTAATGGTGTGCAGCGTTTGAGAAACCTGTCTACCTGTTGCTCCGTGTTTCCAGGTAGGCATAGTAGGGCTATGAATTGTTGAGAGAGTTCATCATTCTGTACTCCTGCCTTACAAATCGTAATAAGCAAAGCTCTTGTCTTGGGATGCTCCTTCATGCCAGCTAATGCATCAATCTGGTGTTGTATTGTTAACAATAATGTACTAAGTGGCTCTTCATTAAGGCGAAAATCTCCTGCAAGATTATCTAGATCAATGTTTTGCAGCAGTGCTAATGCTCGGATTGGCGGAATTGTTTCTATCATTTTTTCGAGGAGTAAGCCATCGTACACATTTTCTCGTAATTTAAAACAATCATCGAACAGTCGCCGAATCATGCTTATGTGACTACTAGAAATGTGGGGACGTTCTGCTTCAATACGATCAGGATATCTGATTATGTTAAACTTCTGATGCTCAATTTTCTCCTGAATCAATGGAGGCAGTTCTATTGGAATACGATTAAATTGTGTCACAACGACAAATAGGGAAAACGCTAATTCTTCTACCTTCATTCCCAATTGTTGCTCTAGCTTAGAGTGAGTATGCTGACGATAGGCTGCTCCACGAAAGAATAGTACAGGTAATCCGGGATGATTTAACAACTGAGTGCGGAGTTCTTGTTCTACCCAACCCACGGCATCTGCAAAATCATGGAGCATATATGCTAGAGGTCCTATTTCTCTGCTAATCTCAATTCCCTCAAAATCGTCAACGTCTTCGAGTTGTAGAGGTGGAATAGTATCAAGGCGAGTTTGTGCCCAACGTAATATACGTGAGGGACGAGCAATGTAGAGCCTTGTCATGGTATCGAGCAGGTAGCCGTCTTTTATTGCCTTCAAGATGCCTCGTCTTACACGATGCAGATGTTGTTTGTTCACAGTATCGCCTTGCAGCCAATATTTAATCGCCTCTTTTCCGGGATCAATGGACAGCGTTGTTTCGAGCGATTGTTGTGATGATTGTCCTGATGGTAATTGCCTGTGCAAGGTCGTAATTGTCGGCTGTTCATCACCATCTATATCTATCCCTGACTCAAAGAATAACTGGCAATTGGCTAAAAATGTATGATAATCAATACGCCCAGTTTCAGAGAAGGGGCCATACAGTTCATAGATCTGTGCGAATCGCGAGTTAGTGTGGTGGACAGCTAACTCCGATTTGACAAATTCCTTCAATATAATCAGCCAATCTTCTCCCTGTGTCATACGTTCTAAAATGGAGCGTAGATACAGCGTAAAATATCGTACTTTTCCTTTATTTGAAGGTAACGAACGGAAAAGACGAGTAAGTATTTCTTGATTAAAAGGAGCAAGTAGGTTATCTGATCGCTCTGGCTCTAGGTGATGGCAACGCTGAAAGGCTGGACAAGTGATATCACAAGGTCTACTATTTTGACGTTTATACTCACTCAGGTATGCTCTTGCATAATCCGTACAATTTTTTTCATTCAGAAATGAAGAAGAGAGACCATACTCATCCGACAGCCAAAACTTCTCAACACGATCATCAATCGTATCAAGAAATGCAATACGATCAAGGAGGTCTTTTCCACGTTTTGTCGTCTCTAGTGAGCTTGGAGTAATACCAACAATGATATCCCAGCAGCCTTCTTCCAAAGTGATAAAATAATCAAGGAGTTCTGTTGCGAAAACATTAATAGATTGCACAAGATCATCTATCAGCAAGATAGGTCGATGCCCTTGTTCTCTTTGAACAGCTTGGGCAATTTGCTTCAGAAGCTGCGAGAGATCTACCCCCTCTAGAAGCCGGTCACTAAAGGCTTTCAGCAAATAGAATCGTAGTTTCTCATACTCAATTGAGATAGGAATAACACTAGTAGCATGTATTTCATCTAAATCTTCACGACGAAGAAGCTCAATAATCGTTCCAGGTTCTTCTACTGACTGATTTTTTACAGCAAAGCAGTGCTCTAAGTTGGCTTGTACAATATCAATGAGTTGATAATATACAGCATTTATCTCTTCATCTGAATGAAGAAGTTGCTCCAATGCAGTCAATACCAACAACTTTGCTAATGTACGTGGCTTCTGGCGGCACTCCTCCCAACGTTGTTGAGTATTTGTTTGGAAAGGCTCTCTACGATATTGATGTCGCAAAAGCTGTACAATATGGAATATATCCAAGCCTGTACGAGGAATACGTGTTATGAGATTTGCTCTTGCTGCGTCTCGCATACCTATTTGTAGTTGTAGCCAACGGATTAGTTCCGATTTCCCCGATCCAGCCGCTCCATAGAGTATCATCACCCTGTTGCCAGTAGTTGTTACCTCGGTTTGAAGAAAACGTTGGAGTAAGTCATTTTCAGAAATAGTAGTGGTAATGCCAGCATGATGTGCTTGAAGATGCATTGGAAAATGCGTTCTGAGAAAATCATCTGCTGTTGTGGCTAAAAAACGTTGATCAGCAGTAGCGGCAAATAGATTTATACCACTTGTAGATAAGCATGGTAATAAAAACATATCTTTCTGGTCAGTATAAGGTGCTTTATAATCACTCATCATAGAATTTGGATTCCTTTCAACTGGCGGGAGCCGAAGTAGGATTTGGAGGGAGAATCCTGCTTTGAATACAAGTGTATCTGCCTATTAAGAGCTAGTTGATCTAACGTGTGAGCTACAGAGAGCGCTACCTCACCACGGGCAGAGAGACATGGTAACCAAAATTGCAAATGATTCTCAAAAAACTCTTGAAGTGTACCCTCTGTTTGAGACCACTGCTGTGTAACAAAGCTAAGGAGTTCAGGCCGATAAAGACAGTAGAAACCACTGCCTACTCTATAACCAACTCCTAAAAACTCCATTACGCGTTTCCATGCATTTACCTTTTCTTGACTAATTCCTCCTACTTGATATGCTAAATCTAGTTGGTTTGCTACTGCATGTACATCGTCCAGCCAAATGCGATTTGGTAGGACGTACAGATGTTCAAGCATCATAATGTAAAGTTGATCGAGAGTGCTAAGCTTCGTGTGATTGTGTTCAAGCCAACGAAGTTGTCGAAGAAGAAGTGCTGAGAAAGGCATATTTGTCTCTTTCTTATTTTCACTGGCAGGAGTTATCTTATCTCCATCTATAGTAACTAGTCCAGCTGCAAGCAAATAGTGAAGCGCATCATCCAAGTTCTTTGTCTGCCCTTTCGACGAAGCAGATCGGCGAGGAACGTATGCAGCATAGAGTTGTTCCCGATTAACATTCCCATCTAAATAGTTATGTTTACAGATATAAGAAAAAAGAGACTCTAACTCAGGGCCATAAACAGTCAGGAAAAGCATTACTTATTACTCTTCTCCTTTTTGATTGGTTTCTTGGGCGACTTCCACCATTTGATCTAATGGTCGCGTAAACCCCCGTATAGAACGGGCAACTTCTAAGACCGCTTCACGTTGTTCTTTTGTTAGTTCTAAGCAGTACATCAGCAATTCTACAACTTCTGTACGATGAAGTGCTGCAACGAGTTCTTGAGCAATGTCGTTAGTGGACAAAATAGTCACCGTGTCTACATCTGCTTGATTGCCATCGAGAACAATGACGACTGGATGCCCTAAACCAGCAACAATCTTTTGCAGCGTTGGGAATTCCGGTGTGTTTTTGCCATTTTCTATGTTACTAATTTGACTATGTCCCACTGCTGAATCTCTTCCTCTTGTTCTACTTCGTCGCGCTAGCTCTCTTGTGCTAAGGTGCTGAGCTTCGCGTAACTTTTTTAAGAATGGTCCTAGCTGAAATTTTTCCACTTGTTCACTTGTCCATTTTATGATACCATAATGGTATATTAATTTCAACGTTAGATAGGTTAATCGTATGGATTTCTACGTAAGCTGGTCACATAGTGATCCCTTGTATCAATTGTATGACAAACAGTGCAGTATGCTGATTAGCATCATGAATGTGACGCAAGTTTGGAATTTAAGTCGTTTCCCCCTCTTACCGCATCAAATAATGCTTGACAGTGGTAGTTATAGTTATGTTTCTAATCAACTCCCCCTACCAACTCCACGCGAAGTATTCCAACGTCAACTTGCAATTATTGCAGATACGGATGTACCCACGGTTATTTGTGCTGTTGATAAGCCTATACTTTCACGTACGCTGTCATTAACTGAGCGAAACCAAGCTATCGATAAGACAATTGCGAACGCTTGGGAACTCAAAGTGTTAATGGCAGAATACTATAAAAGCGGCGAGTTTGACAAGCAGCGAGTCCATCTGATCAAGCCTCTCGCCATAGTTCAAGGGTACGATATACCTACACTAAAATACTGCGCGAAGCAACTCTTAGCACTTGGCTATACCCTTTTTGGCATTGGTTCAATGGCTCATCTTTATGATACAGAGGAGATCGTGAAAAGAGTAAAAGTTGTGCAATCCCTTGTAGGACCAAAGGTGCACATCTTTGGAGTAACTGCCATTGAAACATTAAAGATACTGAATGAAATTGGGGTAGCATCGGTTGATTCAGCTCGTCCAATCAAAGCGGCAATTTACAACGAAATTATCTACAGCGAGCCATACCGACGCTTTGGTATCGCGGGAAGTCAATTCAGAACAAGAGAACGCAAATTTGGAGTTGGTAAAATGCTCAATGAATTGTCTATATCCTGTCCCTGTCCAGTATGTGAAAATGAGGTTAATAATGACTTATTGTATCTTGGCATAAGAAAGTACTTGTTGTTACGTGCAGTACATAATTACTATCATGTAAAAAAAATGATTGCAGGTTGGCCCGAACAATAATATGTATTGTAGCAAAACAGATAGCTCAAACTCTAGAATGTTCTAGTCATCTCCTATTCCCATCTGATCAAGGAGCTTTTCTGCAAAGGCATTTTCCGCACTTACAAGCTCATTCAAATAACGACTTGTTGTTGCTATATTCGTATGCCCAAGTCGATTTCTAATATCCAGAATTGTTGCACCGGATTTCAACATCATGAGAGCAAAAGTATGTCGGGTTGCGTGAATTCTGCTTGTTCCAAAATAGCGCTCGAAGATGTTCGCCAGTCCTCGTTGAGAAAGTTGTTGTCGATATCTTTTATGGGAGAGGGATAGCCAGAGAGGTTGTTCTGGATTGAGCACAGCTCCAGGTGAATATATCTGTTCTTGTGGATCATAAGAGAACATCATCTTCACATATGTGAGAAGCGAACGAACGACGCGAGGTTCTAACGTATCATAGAGTGTCTTACCTCCCTTGCAATGAAAGCGTAGCGTAATACCACCATCATAGATCTGCATATCTTGCCATGTAAGCTGACGTACCTCACTCCCGCGTCGTCCCGTTCCAAGTAAGAGGAGAATTAACGCATAGTCCCTCGCTCCAGCGACTGTTTGCCGCTCAATTTTTGCAAGTGCTGATGCGATTTGATCCTTGAAGAAGGGACGCGCAGAGACGTAGTCTTGAATCTTTCGTCGTTCGATCTGCTCAATCGGATTCTCCATCCTCAGCAGTCGTCGCTCTCTAGCAAATGTGTAGAAACTGCTAATAGTGGTCAAGCGGTTGTTATAGGTTGCAGCACTTACTCCTTGCTGTACCTGTTTATCCCTTTGAGCCGAAGAAGCCCATGCCTGTGCAAGAAGACCCAGTGTCGCAAGAGCGTGCTCTCTGTCATCAATGGTCACATTTTGTATCGAAATTGTAGGTGGAAATCCATCCAGATCGATTCCAGCGGACAGGGTCATACTACGGAAGGCCATGATAAAGTGTTCGTACATTTCTTTCGTTCGGCTGCTCTCAGATAGTCCTGTTTTCGTTGTAATCCAGAGCTGGATCGTATGTGTGATGAGTTCCGTTCGGTCCTCATGAAGAATTAGTCTGTGGTCTGTCATACCATTACCTACACTCTCACATATTTCGTAACGAGAAACGTCTCCTTGATCCTACAAAAAGTAGCACCACTTCTATTTTGCGTCAAGAGAGGCAGGATGTTTCTTATGAAAAACGTATGTTCTTCGAGCTGTATATCACAATAAAAACCAGAGAAATCATAATTTTCACTATTTATCACATAAATATAAATTTAATTGTCAATATACTTTATAAACTTTTTGTTTATTATAGTAGTTTTTAAGATTAATATAATATATATACTTTCATGGGAGTTATATAATCAGCTCTAACATTTCAATTCCTCCATAGTTTATCAGCGTCACTTCTTGCCGTGTAATGGTATGATAAATGCTCTAGGAGAATCTAAGAATTAGACAGTTTATAGGAAAGAAGTAGCTAACAACGAAAGCACGGACTGCTAAACCAATGGGTTGATGAACGGCTGGAGTATTGAGATAGTTTTCCAGGATCATAGGCCGAGCGACACTAGCAGATGATATAAATAATGCTTCGTCCGACAACCTGACCTTTCCTAAGGTAACTTTTTTAAGTGAGACAAAGGAGCTATTATTACCGATGACAGATTATAAACAGCAATCATTCAAACCTTCTCCAGACCTAATACAGGAACTAAAAATACCCAAAATGGGAGAACATTTCTTAAGCAAGGAAGAGCGAGAGTTTATAATAAACATCATCGATACAATAATCAGCTCTCATTTCACAATAGATGGGATCAAGAACCTGCTACGTGGAACAATTCATTCTACTCAAATTAACCGCATTATCTACAATGACGGTTCACGTAACAACGCCGAGCGTATTGTAGGATTTTTGGAGCCTAGAGGAGCAATCGACCAATACAAACACCCGTTGGGAGTCTTTTTAAAAGATCTTATAGTAGCAGACAATCAAATTAGTTATGATGCTAAAGTCTCGATAGTGGCATTAATATTTAGATACGCTTTGCTAAAAGACAAAAATCAAGTAGTAAATTTAAGTGCACAATTTCAAGTTCCATCACCTTTTCTCACGAATGAGCAACTGATAAACCACCCATTTTCGCTTTCTTTGTTTCCCAGTACTATTGAAACTATAAACTTGCAAAAACGCTTTGAAAGCTTATATAATCGTCGTAAGCACCTGCTAGACGTGAAATTTCTTAGCCAGGGAGCAAAAGCTGCAAGCTCTGTTTGTAGAATTGATTTTGATAAGCGCGGTGAAGGCACTGGATTTTTAGTGGCACCAGATCTCATTCTCACAAATTATCATGTTATGCTTCCCCCTGGCTATGGAGGAGACTCTGATGTCCGGGCGAGAAAGTGTGAGATAAAGTTTGGGGTTATCGAAGGAGTAAGTGCTGGAACTCGTTTCACGTTAGATAGCAACAAATGGTTGATTGAGCACAGTACGCCAGAAGATTTAGACTTCATGTTATTGAAGCTCAACCGACCAGTGACAGCCAATGATCAGGTTTGGCCCCTTTCGTTAGAGTCTCATCCTATTCAATCAGACGAGTTTGTTAATATCATTCAGCATCCCAACGGAGGATCAATGGCAGTGAGCATACGATTCAATCAGGTAGTTGCTGTAGAAGCTAATAGAATCTACTATCTGGCAGATACAGAAGAAGGCTCCTCTGGCTCTCCGGTATTTGATGATTTATGGAGAGTGATCGCGCTGCACCACTCAGGAGGCAAGGTGGACGATGCAGGAAACCTCATTGTAGCAGCAAACATAGGTGTACCGATTGATCCAATCCGAAAACAAATTGCTGTTTATTTGAACAATTAATGCTTAGTAACGAGGAGGATGCAATGGTTGAAGAGTTTAAGATGCTCGGGGAACTGCCTCCAATAGAGATCGCTCAAAAGCTTCGTGAGATCGGAGATGACGAAGCGGCAGCATTTTATGAGCAGCGGGTTGCGAGTGGAGCTCATTCTATAGCAGAGGGTATTTTTACTCCTCGAAGATGGCTTGATACACAACACCAATATGGTTTCATCCCACTCTTTGAACCCAGCACAAAACGCTTCCATCAGATCATTTCAGCAACTAATATGTCATCAGACAACTCTTTAGAAAATCAACGGGTCAATATTCGCTTGGACTGGCTACGAGCTTATGAATATCCTCCTCCATTGATTAGCCTTGGTGGTAATATCCATACAATTCTCTTTACATTTGAAGCGCAAAATCAGGTTGAAGGTGGTAGTGAACCTATAGCTTTTAATCAAACCTATCACGCAAGAACAGGCCAGGATGTTGCGGTATCTGGTAGCCCGATCTTCATTGGTCTTACCGTAGGAGCAAACGGCATTAGTTTCTTATGTGAAACTATAAACGTTGGCAATTCAAGTGATGAGAAGTTAGTCATAGCAATAACTTCTGAAGCAACAAAAGCTGGATTAAATTTACTTACGACTGCGCAGCCTGCTCTTGCTCCTTTCATCAGTTTAGCAAAGGAGTTAAGCGTCTCACTAATTAATAGACGAAAAAATGTTCCTGTTCAAAAGTTTTCTCTCGGACTTGATTTTGATAAGGGAGTGCCTGGTGCAAGATTGGCTATTGGGAGCTATATCGTCGCTCAGGTTCGTAAGGCCAATGATATTGTTTGGAGTGATTGGAGCTACGATACGGAAGCGGGGACGATAGTTAGAACAAACTTAGCTCAAGATGAAGAGTCTTATCTACTGCCGTACAATGCTATAGTTTTTCGCGTGAGTAAATATCGAGAATAGCATCCGATCATAGACTTATGATGACCTGATTAAAGTGATATGACATCAAAGTTACCCACCCTGTCAACTGAATTATATGATCGGCTCTTCGCAGCGCTTCTAAATTGTGAAGAGTTTGAGAACAATGTGCGCCTGCAGGAGTCCATTAAAGATGGAGAACTGGTAGTATATTATCAAAAGCTTTTTACACATGAATATGAAACAAACGAAGAGCGCATCGAGAATACTATAAAATATCTCACCCGGCAACGCTTAGGTAAAGTAAAGCTGGCACTTCCACTCTTATTATTAATGCTACGTGATACTTTGATAGAGGGTGACGCTCTGCGTGATGAACTTGATGACCTTCATAGAGAAGTAGAATTAGAACTTCTAACTTTTTACAAAACATTATCTTCTTCAAAAATTATGAAGACAATTATACCTCCTACACCTCCAACATATCATTCTTCTCTCTCTAACTTAGATAAGATAGAGTTGGTCGAAGATATATTTTTAGATTCATCTGATCGAGAATGGATTATAGGCTTTGTGGAAAATGTAATCGAGCACAAGGAAGCTACAGGCAGAAAAAATTTACTACTTGGCTGTATTCCTGCAAGATCTGCAATCAACTCTATCGATTTTGATGAGTCTACGGGTTTTGTTGCAGCAAAGATGGTTGCTTTGATAGAATCCAGGGACAAACCAAATGAAAATGTATATTATTTAGAAGCTTTTCTGCGTCATTTAATAAAGGACGACTCACGCGAGGGTGAGGAAGTAGAAACGAAGATAGAAGCTTTACTTCTGAAGTATAAAAACCGAGTATCTGAAAGGAGCAAACGATTCCACTCCCAGAAATATACAAATCAACTCTATAAAGATCAGCTTATCTACCAAGGACTACAAGAGGTTAGTGAAGCATCTGCAATAAATCAGCCTGCGTCCATATATAAAATCGATACAAGCGCTATCATTCAATGTAACCTCGACAAACAAAGGACACATTTTATTAATGGATTTCATGGTCATTATAAAGGATTCTTTACATTTGCTGTAACAAGCGTTGATCATGCCGTTCTAAAAAACTATGTCATTGAAAGTCTAATTTGGGAACTCAGACAGCGTACCAAGCGTGCTACAGATATTCACCATGTTTACCTCTATTCAGAACATTTTGATTCTTTAAGTGTAGAGCAGGGTTGCCTCAATTTACAAAAAAAGCTTGAAGAGTACTTTCATATACAATCTTTTAATGACTTGATTGAAGATAATCAAGATACTGATCTCGTTATTGTTTTGTGGAATAGGAATATTTCGCGAAACAGCTTCAAACATATTGCACACTACTTTTCAGAAAATTTAAAAGCATATGTACAAGACATTTCTTTGAAGCGATGTTTTGTCCTTCTCTGGGCTCATTATGGTCCAGCTCCTCTAGAACCGCTAGATATATCTATTGCACTCCCTCCTTTCGAGCAGTTTGAAGTAGAACATGTAGTTGAATGGTTGGAAACCCATCTTAGCAGTTTACAAAAAAGCAAACAAATTCCCGAACAAGCGATTACCTACTGTCGAGAGAGGCTAATAACAAAGGTTACATATCACCATGGAAACTTACCAGGAACATACGAAAGCCTGTTAGAACCGTGGGAATTAGGAGGTTTATCTTGATTGATCCAAAATTGTTCAACCGCTCGTATCAAGGCAACGGGCAAAGACAAGAACCATTGCCTGAAGACGTAGTTGTCCCAGAAGATAAAAATATCAGAGAGTTCCAAATAAAGGATCTGGTAAACAATCCAGAACCCTACATTCCAGATGAAGGACTCATTGAAGCTGTAAAGGTTGCTCTTTATTTACGCCGTCCTCTACTCCTTGAAGGAGAACCTGGGTGTGGCAAAACACGGCTAGCATTCGCGATAGCTTACGAGCTAGGCTATCCATTAAAAGAGTGCTACATTCGCTCCACAAGCCGTGCTCAAGATCTTCTCTATACATATGATGCCCTACGTCGTCTGTATGATATGCAGGGATCACGAGAAGAGAAGGCTAAGGCATTAAAACGGAAAGAGTACGTTTCCTTCGGTAAGTTAGGCGAGGCAATTCGACTTGCCGAACACAACATCCCTTCTGTAGTCCTAATCGATGAGATTGATAAAGCAGATATAGACTTTCCTAACGATTTACTGCTGGTCCTAGATCGCTTACAATTTGAAGTAAGTGAAGTCGATAACCTCAAATTTGATGCATTGAAGGGTGGTCATGAAAAGCGACGAGACTTCTTGCCTCTCATTATCATCACAAGTAACCGTGAGAAAGAACTGCCTAAGCCTTTCTTACGCCGCTGCCTTTACTACTACATTAAGTTTCCTGATAGAACTCTACTTGAGAAGATTGTAAAAGCGCATTTCCATAAAAATGAGATAGGACCTAACTCTCTTTTCGACGTAGCTATTACCAAGTTTGAGGGGTTACGTAATCCTACTAATAACATTCGATGGAGAAAAACACCTGGAACCAGCGAGTTGCTCGACTGGGTAAGCATTCTGAATAGAGATGAGCAGGACGGAGAGATAGAGATCCAAAGTCTAGATAAAGCTTCTCTAGCAGATTTACCTTATTCAGAAACTCTAGTCAAAACACAGAGTGATCACGACGCATTAGCAAAATTCAAACCAAAAGCTAACGAAGAGTTATAAGGTGACACGAGAATGGTTAATCTAGAAGATATGCTGCTTGAAATTTTTGAAGGATTGCGTCAGCGGCATGTACCGCTGGGCATACCTGATTACATGCTAGCACTTAAGGCTATCTCTGAATTGACCGACTCGGAGGATTTAGAAAATATTAAGAGCTTATGCCGTCTATTTTGGACGAAGTCCTATACAGATCAATTGTTATTTGACGAAACCTTCGATATCGAGGTCAACAAGCAGCTTCAAGCTATCCAGAAAAAGGAACAACAAAGAGTCTTCCCCTCTGGAGCCAAACAACCCTTCTCTGCAACGCCAAGTACTGCGAGTTCTAAACAATCTTTCTTAGAAAAGAGACAACAACCGAAGCAACCTATAGTAATTCCCCAAGCTCGCCATCAACCAATCAATACTCCCAGCTCTAAGCCCTCATATTATAAGCAACCGATCAAGCGTCATCTCGTTCCTCGTACCCCTATGGATAAGAGAGATATGGCTGGTATTTGGCGTAAGTTGCGCCGTATTCAACGAGAAGAACTCTCTGATGATCTAGATGTACAAGCTACTATTGACTCGTTGTCATACACAGGTTTTCTCTTTAAACCTGTCTTACAACATCATCGACGCAATCAAGCAAAATTACTAGTAATGGTAGACCAGGGTGGCTCGATGGAACCTTTTACACTGTTTATTGATGCGCTACTTGATAGTATTCTACGCAGTGGTTCACTCAAGCAAGTAGATATTTTCTACTTCCATGACACTCCAGAAGGCTATCTTTATAGGTATCCAACGCTACTAGGAGCAAGACCATTAGACAGCGTTCTAACAGAGTATTATCAAAATGCCAGTGTACTGGTTGTTGGTGATGCTGGTGCAGCACGCGGTCATTATGATAGCATACGTCTTGGAGCCACAAGGGAGTTTTTAGAAATATTAAGTCAGTATACTTATCTCTATGGCTGGCTTAATCCTGTACCCAAAGCTCGATGGATAGGCACTACAGCTTGGCACGTTAGTCAAATGGTACCCATGTTTCATTTAGACTGGGAAGGGCTAAACGATGTAGTTAATATTCTACGAGGTCAATCACAAACTAGGACTCAAACATTATGAATGACTTTGTAGATTTTGCTCCTGACACCTCAATATTTAAAAAGCAATGGATGCCTTTGGAACAGGCAATTCAGAGGGTTGCGAAATTTGAGCGCGAGTTCGGTAAGGCTCACTTTTTATTTGCTTGTCATGCTGCGTTACCATCTATTCTAACCCTGGAATTAGTCAATTTGATACGGATTAATTTCCTGGAAAAATCCGTCGAATGGATAGCAGAAAGTGACCTTCTACTGTCATCGTTGTGCCTTCCTATTGATCAAGGTGTTTTTGAAATTGAACCCCAGGTTCGTCAGGTTCTGCTTGTTGCACTCCAAGCAAATCCAGAATATGGTACAGAGAGACTAGAAGAGATAGCAGATCTCCTACACTGTTATAATGAGTCACTTCTGACAAACAAGATACCAGTTTACATCAAACGTGAGTATCAATGGATTAGTAGTGCCTATCTTGATCCTGATGCGGCAGTACAAAATATGTTTGATTTTCTGATGCAGACAGAACTGGAAGAACCTGCATCTCGAACAGCAAACTACCGACAAGTAGACAAAGCGCTGGCTATGCTAGCTAATCCGTTAGAAACGACTAATTTACAAGTCGAGCTAGAGGACCTGATAGATAGCACATATTTAGTTTTACAAGGATACGAAGGAAAAGAAAATCTACTCTCATTATTACAAAACAACTTGAACGATATATATGAAACTACCCAGATTCTCACAAGTTCGGTTGTTAATTGGCTGATCAACTCTGAATTTACCACTGAGAACAACATAATATCTGCACCAGCGCAAACTGAGATATCGAACGTAGAGAATATTCCTCCACTTGGAACGAAACCGATCACTATATTTTGCTCCTACTCACACCAGGATGAACAGCTACTGAAAGAATTAGAGAAATATCTGATACCACTGCAAAGGCAAGGATTGATTCATTATTGGTACGACCGTATGGTTTTTGGTGGGGTAGACTTGCATCAAGAGATTGACAAATATTTGAATTCAGCCCAAATTATTCTTCTGCTTATTAGTCCAGATTTCTTAGCTTCCGACTATTGTTATAATGTTGAGATGCAAAAAGCCATGGAACGCCATCGAGCTAATAATGCGCAAGTCATTCCTATTCTATTACGTCCTGTAGATTGGGAAGACTCTCCTTTTGCACATCTTCAAGCCTTGCCCACCAACAACAGACCTATTACAATGTGGGCTAATCTTAGTAACGCCTTGATAGATGTTGCTACTGGTATTCGTCATGTAGTCGAGGAACTCGCTAATCAATTGTCTAGTGACCGTACACTGGTAAAGCCTCTCCAGTTTCCTCTGCATATGCTGCCCAACCGACAAAATCCATTTTTCACTGATCGAGAAGACAGGGTTGTGGCGTTACATCGCTACTTCACCTCTAAACAAGCTCCACAGACACAAATTCTGGCACTAACAGGAATGGGAGGCATTGGCAAAACAGAGATTGCAGTTGAATATGCCTACCGATACAGCCAACAGTATCGGGTTATTCTATGGCTCAACGCTTCGTCGCGCACCACGTTAAGTGTAGAAACGAGTATTCTTGCTGATAGACTTGCCTTTTCGCAGAAAGATCGGGAGGAAGAGTTACATCTCTTTACAGCCATCAAACATTGGCTGCAAGGTCAATCAGCGTGGCTAGTCATACTTGATCAGATAGATGATATGGCCCTAGTTGATTTGATTATTCCTGCTCAAAGCGACGGTCATGTCCTGCTAACGACACGCATACAAGTGCCTGATAAAGGTGCAATAACAATCGAGTCGATGACTACTGAGGCGAGCGTCTTGTTCTTACTTCGGCGGGCAAAAATTATTCCAGCAGAAACTTCCTTCGATCAGCTCCCTGCTGAAATTGTGCTTCAGGCCACCGCTCTTGCACAAGAAATGGCAGGCTTCCCTCTAGCTCTTGATCAGGCGGGCGCTTATCTCGAAGAAACACGCTGTAGCCTCTCCAGCTATCTCGCCCTCTACCATCAACATCGGATGAAGTTGCTCGACTTACGAGGAAAACTCGTAAGCAGCCATCCAAACTCTGTGAGGACTACAATCTCGCTTTCCATTAACCAGGTCACCCAGAAACTTGCCACAAGTCTGGACTTACTACGTCTTCTAGCCTTCTTACATCCTAATGCCATCCCTATTGAAATGATAATGCAGGGTGCGTCTGTGTTCAACAACCCTTTGCGAACACTCGCCTCTAATCCTCTCGCCTTAGACGAGACTATTGCAACCCTTTGCAGTTTCTCATTGATTCGCTTTGATACTGACAGGACGACCATAAGTATTCATCGTCTCGTGCAGGCCGTAATTATAGATGAAATCGAGCTAAAGCAGCAACGCCGGTGGGCAAGTCAAGTAGTACGTGTAGTCAACTTTGTCTTCCCAGAGGTGAAGTTCAGTTCATGGTCAGTCTGCGAGAGATATTCCACTCAGGCACAGCAGTGTGCTCAGCTTATTAGAGACTTCAACCTCACCTTGCCTGAAGCCGCACAATTGTTGCTGCGCCTGGGTAGTTACTATCGTCAAATTGCTCTCTACTCCGAAGCAGAAACATCTCTCACGCACGCACTACGATTAAGTGAACGAAAACGGGGGGAAGAGCATACAGATATAGCTCAGGTTCTTAATACCCTCGCGTTGTTATATAGTGATATGGGACGATATGCTCAATCTGAGTCTCTGCTTGAGCGTGCTCTGGCTATTCAAGAACGTGTTTTAGAGCCTGAACATCCTGACACTGCCAACAGCCTCAATAACTTGGCGCTCCTTTACGAAGATCA